>NZ_JAANIH010000119.1 GCF_014529705.1 Bradyrhizobium campsiandrae | reverse complement strand
CGCCGGCAAGTGCCACAAATCCGCGCTGATCGCCTGCGCCAGGAAGCTGGTCGTCATCATCAACGCCGTCGTCGCCCGCGGAACTCCCTGGCTGGCCGAGGTGCCTCAACTCGCCAAGCTGCCCGCCGTCTGACCCGCGTTTCTTTGTTCGATCAGGCGACCGTTTCTTCGTCCCGACCTGCCGCCACAACGACGCCGCGCGCAGCGGCCGTCAAGGCTGGCCGTCGCTCATATCTCCTCGCATCTGCTGTCCCCAGGCCACGCCTTGACGGCCGAAAGCGCCGCGTCATGCTCAACGGCAATCGGGGCGACGCTTTAATGGTTGCTACGGCACCGGTGCCTTGGCCGGCCCCACCTTGCGCTGACACAGCGCCAACACCGCCCCCAATGCCAGCAGCGCCGCTGACACGTTCAGCGCGTAGCTCAGGCTCCCCAGCGCGTCGGTGATCGCGCCGACCACGATCGGCCCCAGGGTCTGGCCGATGCCGAACGAGATCGTCATTGCCGCGATCGCGGTCGGCCACATCTCTGGCGGATAGTTGAAGCGCACGAAGGCGGTGGTCGAGCCGACGACCGCAAAGAAGGCGACGCCGAACACCACCGCCGAGATTCCCAGCCAGGCGGGCGAATGGCCAAGGATCGGCAAGGCTGCGCCGAGCGCGTTGGTGCCGAGGATGATGGCCGTGGCGAGCCCACCGCGGTCGAGCGCGAGCACGCCGCGCCAGGCCCAGGGCGTGACGAAGGCGGACAGGCCGATCAGGCCCCAGAATGCGGCTTGCGCCGCCGCTCCGCCGCCGCCGTCGCGGACATAGGCGATCATGAAGGTCATGTAGGCGATGTAGCCGGCGCCGAACAGGAAGTAGGCGGCCAGATAAATCAGCACCGGAAGCACAGCGAAGGCGCCGTGGCTGCCTTCGGAAAAGCGCGCGCCGCTCTCGATGCGGACCAGGAACAGCGGCACGGTCATGGCGACCGACAGCAGCGTCATCGCCCACCACACGATCCACCACGAACCGGGGCCGAAATGCTGCAGCGTGAACGGGGCGATCAAGCCTGATGAGAGGATGCCGACGCCCGGACCGGCATAAAACAAGCTGAGCAGGAAATTGGCCCGCGCGGGCTGCGACTGCGCGATGGTCGCGGCCAGCGCGCCGCCGGCGACGAAACCGGCCGCGGCCCCGAGGCCCAGCACGAGGCGGGCGAGGCTCAGCGCGATGAAATTCCCTGTCAGCGCGCAGGTCGCAAGCGCGGCGACGCAGGCCAATGTGCCGCCGCGGATCGCCGCCGACCAGCCGACGCGCTGGATCAGCCGGGAGGCGACGAGGGCGCCGACGAGGTAGCCGACGGCGTTGATGGTGTTCATGAAACCGGCCGCCGAGTAGGACCAGCCGAGGTCCTCCCGCATGTCGGGCAGCACCAGCGCATAGGCAAAGCGGCCGATGCCGAGGCCGACGGTTGCGGCCAGCGACAGGGTCAGGATCAGCCGCGCGGGGCGCGCGGCGGGTGGGCGATCAGGGGTATGCAAGGGGTACTCCGGCAGCCCGCAGTGTGGCAGGCCCTGCCCGCCTTGCACAGCCGCGCGGCGGCAATGGTGTCTTGCCAAGCGCGCAACGCCGCTCTAGCACTCCGGCCGAAATTCGATCTCAGAGGAAACGGATATGGCGACCCACAAATTGCTGCTGCTCCCCGGCGACGGTATTGGCCCGGAGGTGATGGGCGAGGTGAAGCGGCTGATCGATTGGCTCAATTCATCGGGGATCGCCAAGTTCGAGACCGACACCGGCCTCGTCGGCGGCTCCGCCTATGACGCCCACAAGGTGTCGATCTCGGAAGGCGACATGGCCAAGGCGATGGCCGCCGACGCCATCATCTTCGGCGCCGTCGGCGGCCCGAAATGGGATGCGGTGCCTTACGAGGTGCGCCCCGAGGCCGGCCTGCTGCGCCTGCGCAAGGATCTCGCTCTGTTCGCCAACCTGCGCCCCGCCGTCTGCTATCCGGCGCTGGCGGATGCCTCGAGCCTGAAGCGCGAGGCGGTCGAAGGCCTCGACATCATGATCGTGCGCGAGCTCACCGGCGGCGTCTATTTCGGTGAGCCCAAGACCATCACCGATCTCGGCAACGGCCAGAAGCGCGCCATCGATACCCAGGTCTACGACACCTACGAGATCGAGCGCATCGGCCGCGTCGCCTTCGAGTTGGCCCGCAAGCGCAAGAACAAGGTGACCTCGATGGAGAAGCGCAACGTCATGAAGTCGGGCGTGCTCTGGAACGAGGTCATGACTCAAGTGCACAAGCGCGAATATCCTGATGTCACGCTCGAGCACCAGCTCGCCGACTCCGGCGGCATGATGCTGGTGAAGGCGCCGAAGCAGTTCGACGTCATCGTCACCGACAATCTGTTCGGCGACATGCTGTCCGACATCGCGGCGATGCTGACCGGCTCGCTCGGCATGCTGCCCTCGGCCTCGCTCGGCGAGGTCGACGTCAAGAGCAGGAAGCGCAAGGCGCTGTACGAGCCGGTGCACGGCTCGGCGCCCGACATCGCGGGCAAGGGCCTTGCGAACCCGATCGCGATGATCTCGTCCTTCGGCATGGCGCTGCGCTATTCCTTCGACATGGGCGCGCTCGCCGACAAGGTCGACGCCGCGATCGCAGCCGTGCTCGCCAGCGGCCTTCGCACCGCCGACATCAAGTCGGAAGGCACCACCGCCGCCTCGACCACGCAGATGGGCGAAGCGATCCTGAAGGAACTGCAGAAGCTGCACGCCTAAGCGGCGAACGCAGAATCGTAGCTCTGTAGGGTGGGCAAAGCGAAGCGTGCCCACGTTCTGAGTGCGATCAGAGAGAGATGGTGGGCACGGCGCTTTGCGCCTTTGCCCACCCTACGGCACCTGCCCTCGGAGTTACTTACATGGATGCCTCACCCCGCCCCAAGATCGCGGAAACCTTCATCCATGAGACCGTGCGCCAGCGCGAGGCGCAGATCGGGCGGCGCTGCGAGATCCTCGGCCACAGCCGCATCGAATATGCCTCGCTCGGCGATTACTCCTATCTCGGCGAGCATTGCGACGTCGCCGCTGCTGACATCGGCAAGTTCTGCGCCATCGCCAACTCGGTGCGGATCGGCGCGCCGAATCATCCGATGGGCCGGCCGTCGCAGCATCGCTTCAGCTATGTCCCCGAATATTACGAGGCGAGCGCGACGCGCGACCGCGACTTCTTCGCGAAGCGCCGCGGCGATCGCGTCATCGTCGGCAATGACGTCTGGATCGGCCACGCCGCGATCCTGCTGCCGGGCGTCACAATCGGCGATGGCGCGGTGATTGCCGCCGGCGCGGTCGTCAGCCGCGATGTCGCGCCCTACACCATCGTCGGCGGCGTCCCCGCGCGCGCCATCCGCAAGCGCTTTGATGATGAAGTCGCGGCAAGCCTGCAGCGGATCGCCTGGTGGGATTGGCCGAATGACCTCATCTTCGAGCGCCTCGCCGATTTCCGCTCCGAGGCGATCGAGGAGTTTTGCCGGCGTTACGATCCGGCGGCCAATGCGTAAACAAAAAGGCCGGGCGTGGGCCCGGCCTTTTGATTCGGTCGTGATGTCCGCTCAGTACAGCGGGAAATTCTGCGGATAGCCGCCGAGATCGGCCGGGGTCGGCAGCGGCTGGCGGTCGATCGGGCGGTTGAGGTTTTCGCGCGCGAAGGACGGATAGCCCACCGCCGGCGGGAAGGCGTAATCGGTGAACTTGCGATCGCCCGGATTGACCTCGGTGCCGCCGTCGAGCCAGGAGCGCTTGCTCACATAGATACGGGTACGGCCCTGCTGGTAGACCACGTTGGGGCCGCCGGCGCCGTAGACCGGCCGGCCGCGATCGTCATAGCGCTGCTTGGTCTTGGTATCGGCCGAAGCCGGTGTCGCGAAGGCCATGGCAATCGCGGCGGTCGCCGCAAGCAACATCGCCAGTTTGTTCGCGGCCAATCCATTCGCGCCAGAGAAATTCGAGCTCATCACGTCCCCTTCAGGCGGCAAGCCGCCAGTCGATTTCGCCCATACTAGCCCGGCCGGGGGCATCGCAACTAGGTCTATTGGGTCACACCAGCGCGGAATAATCGTGCCCGCCGGCAAAAGTTGCATCAATACCAGCCACTTGAGCTTGATGCCGGTCAAAGCGTTCCGCGCAATTGCGCATTCGCCGCGCCCAGCAGCCAGTCCGGCGAGCCCTGGGAAGCGCAGGCGCGGCGCTTCAGCTCGGCATGGGCGAACAGTTCGGCCAGCTTCGGCTCGTTGCCTGATGTCAGCAGCGTCAGCCGATTCAGCGTGCAGGCGATCGCCGCACGCCGGGCCGGCAGGGTGTCGCCCTGGCAGGAGAAGCCGGAGATCTGGAGCGGCGGCTCCTCGTTGCGCTTGAGGTAGCCGAGGCACGCCTGCGTCCCATCCGCCGTGCCTGATGGCCGGAACAGGGCGACCGGGCCGAATTTGGTGTCGATCAGGCCGGCCTGCTCGAGCGTGGTGGCTGCGCCGAGGTCCATCTGGATGGCAAGGCCTGATGCCGCCGGGCGCGTGACGTCGAATTCCCGGCCTTCCCGGTAGATTTCGAGTTCGGCGACGGGCTTGTCCGCCTCGCCGGTCCAGCGCATGACGTCGCGCCGGCCTCCCTCGGGGTGCCTCAGGATCGTGTAAGAGGCTGTTTTTTCTGATGAATCGATCCGGCTGAGGGCGAAGGCCGGGTGCGACCGGTCGGCCACGGCCCAGCCGGGCTTTGCGGCGGGCTCGTCGCCCTGCAGCTCAGGCAGCTGGCCGAGCCCGGCCAGCGCGAGGATGGCAAACAGGGCCAGCGCCCCCACATAGGCGAACAGGCGCGCCAGCGTGCCGACCACCTCGTCGGCGAAACTGGCGAGCGCCAGATGGATCTGGGTGGGTGATGTGGCCGGGCCGGCCTCAGGCGACTGCATCCACGTCCCTAAGGCATGGTCCAACGTTGTCTTGAGGCCGGTTCTCGCATAGAAGCGCTGCTCTTCCTGTTTAAGCGTCAGCTTCAGGAACGGGCTTTTTCATCGGAGAGTGAACGATGGGTTACAAAGTCGCAGTCGTCGGCGCGACCGGCAATGTCGGACGGGAAATGCTCAACATTCTCGACGAGCGCAAATTTCCCGCCGACGAGGTCGTGGCCCTGGCCTCGCGCCGCAGCGTCGGCGTCGAGGTCTCCTATGGCGACCGCACGCTGAAGGTCAAAGCCCTCGAGCATTACGACTTCTCCGACGTCGACATCTGCCTGATGTCGGCGGGCGGATCGGTGTCGAAGGAATGGTCGCCGAAGATCGGTGCCGCCGGCGCGGTGGTGATCGACAATTCGTCGGCCTGGCGCATGGATCCGGACGTGCCGCTGATCGTGCCCGAGGTGAACGCGGCCGCGACCGAAGGCTTCAAGAAGAAGAACATCATCGCCAACCCGAACTGCTCGACCGCGCAGCTCGTGGTCGCGCTGAAGCCGCTGCACGAGAAGGCGACCATCAAGCGCGTCGTGGTCTCGACCTATCAATCGGTGTCGGGCGCCGGCAAGGATGCGATGGACGAGTTGTTCTCGCAGACCAAGGCCGTCTACACCAATGACGAGCTGGTCGCGAAGAAATTCCCCAAGCGCATCGCCTTCAACGTCATCCCCCACATCGACGTCTTCATGGAGGACGGCTTCACCAAGGAAGAGTGGAAGATGATGGCGGAGACCAAGAAGATTCTTGATCCCAAGATCAAGCTCACCGCCACCTGCGTTCGCGTGCCCGTGTTCGTCGGCCACTCCGAGGCCGTCAACATCGAGTTCGAGAATCCGATCACCGCCGACGAAGCCCGCGAGATCCTGCGCAAGGCGCCCGGCTGCCTCGTCATCGACAAGCAGGAGCCCGGCGGCTATGCGACGCCTTACGAAGCAGCCGGCGAGGACGCCACCTATATCAGCCGCATCCGCGAGGACGCGACGGTGGAGAACGGCCTCGTGCTGTGGTGCGTCTCGGACAATTTGCGCAAGGGCGCTGCGCTGAACGCGATCCAGATCGCGGAAGTCCTGATCAACCGCAAGCTGATCAGCGCGAAGAAGCAGGCGGCGTAAGAAGATGTAGCCGTAGGGTGGGCAAAGCGAAGCGTGCCCACGCATTTTTCGTGATCGAGAGAGATGGTGGGCACGGCGCGGTGCGCCTTTGCCCACCCTACAAGAGCGGTGGTTACACCACGCTGCGCGCGCTCTTGAATTCCTTGCTCGCCTTGTCCAGCACGAACAGCGTTCCCTCGGCGACGCCGAAATAGGCGCCGTGCGTCTGCATCTGGCCGCTCTCGACGGCCTTGCGCACGAACGGGAACGTCATGAGGTTTTCCAGGCTGCGGAACACGGCGGCCTTCTCGATGCGCTCGACGAATTGCGCCATGGTCTCGTGATCGCGCTGCTCGACCACTTCGCCCGGCTTGATGAACATCTGCATCCATTTGCCGATGAAGTCGCCGGGCGTCAGCGGCTCGATCTTGTCGACGAAGGCGCGGATGCCGCCGCATTGCGCGTGCCCGAGCACGACGATGTGCTTCACCTTCAGCACCGTCACCGCATATTCCAGCGCGGCGGAGACGCCGTGCGCGTTGGCGTCGGGCTGATAGGTCGGCACCAGATTGGCGATGTTGCGGACGACGAACAATTCGCCCGGACCCACATCGAAGATCGCCTCGGGCGAGACGCGGCTGTCGCAGCAGCCGATCACCATCACTTCGGGCGACTGCCCCTTCACCGAGAGCTCGCGGTAGCGGTTCTGCTCGGCCGGCAGCCGGTTGGTGGCGAAGGCGTTGTAGCCTTCCAGCAAGGACTTCGGGAATGTGATCATAGCCAATGCCTAATCATATACCGCAGGGGCGAACAAGCCTTTCGAATGGGCACGTCAGATGCTATCGCGTCCCGCTATAAGAACGCCTGAGGAAGCCCGAAGGATCACCAGCATGACCCGTCCGCGCCGCAGCCATCTGTTCATGCCCGGCTCCAACCCCCGCGCCCTTGAAAAGGCAAGGAATCTCGCCGCCGACGGCCTGATCCTCGACCTCGAGGATTCCGTCGCGCCCGACGCCAAGGCGGTGGCGCGCGACGGCATCGCCGCCGCGATCGCCGCAAAAGGGTTCGGCAAGCGCGAGATCCTGATCCGCACCAACGGCCTCGATTCGCCATGGTGGGCCGAGGACGTCGCCATGGCCGCCAAGGCCTCGCCCGACGGAATCCTGGTTCCAAAAGTTTCAAGCATCGAAGATCTCGACAGCATCGGCCGCGATCTCGCCCATCTCGGTGCGGCACCTTCCGTGAAGGTCTGGGCCATGATCGAAACCGCGCGCGCCGTGCTGCATGCCGAGGAGCTGGCCGAGGCCGGTCGCGATCCCAAGACCCGCCTCGCTGGTTTCGTGTTCGGTCCCAACGACATCTCGCGCGAGACGCGCATCAGGATGCTGCCCGGACGCGCCGCTATGATCCCGATCATCGCCCATTGCATCCTGGCGAGCCGCGCCGCCGGCCTCGAGATCCTCGATGGTCCCTACAGCGACATCGCCAACCCCGATGGCTTCGCGACCGAATGCGCGCAAGGCCGCGACCTCGGCTTCGACGGCAAGACGCTGATCCATCCCTCGCAGATCGAGGCCTGCAACGCCATCTTCACGCCGCCCGAGGAGGAAGTCGCGCGCGCGCGGAAAATCATCGCGGCCTTCGAACTGCCGGAAAATCTCTCGCGCGGCGCGATCCGCCTCGACGGCGCCATGGTGGAGCGCCTGCATGCCGACATGGCGCGGCGCACGATCGAAATCGCGGACGCGATCGCGGCGATGGGGAA
Source organism: Bradyrhizobium campsiandrae (assembly GCF_014529705.1). GTDB lineage: Bacteria > Pseudomonadota > Alphaproteobacteria > Rhizobiales > Xanthobacteraceae > Bradyrhizobium > Bradyrhizobium campsiandrae. Next base: position 4,191 of record NZ_JAANIH010000119.1, on the reverse strand, counting down.
GGGCTAAGGCTTGCTGTCAGCTTGGGGAGCGATGCCGTGCCATATGGCATCCTTCAAGGCAATGAGAGCGGGTGGTGGAATGGTGGGTGGATTGGCGGGTCCATTTGCCGCTCCCGGCACCAGCACGGCAATGTGGATCTCGCCGTCCGTATAGTAGGGATCGCCGCCACCGTTTCGGCCGAACATCGTCGGGCCGATGCCCGAGATCTGAAAGAAATTGCTCACGACACGCGCCTCGCGCAGGTTGGTCATCAGCAGATCACGCTCGGAGTCGATGTCGGCATCGATATGGTGGGTGACTTGTCCTGTGTCGTGGCTTAGCCCGACACTCCGGTCGAAGGTCGCCGAGCCAAGCCAAACCGGACGGCCGTCGTCGCCCTTCTCCAGGGCCTTCCAGAATCGAACGTGATGTCGTCGATCCGCACTGCGCCCAGCGGGTTTCTCGAAAGCGTATTGCTCTTTCTTTCCCAGATAATACAGCGGGCTGACGGGTGCGTTGTGATAGGGGCGATCCAGCACCACGCTGCCGACGATCTCGAAGCTCGAGCGCAGCGTCACCGCATCGGCCGCAAACCATCCGGCCGCACTCATGGCGCGGACAATGTCTTCGTCGTTGCCGACGATTCCGACGTTCAGGGGGTCGGCAGGGATGTCGTCCGATGTTCTGGTGAGCATCGGCAGCGAAGCAAGGCCAGCTTCGTGCTCGTGGTGAATCCACAGCAGAGGCACAAGGAAATAGGCCAGCACCAGATAGGCGAACAGCACGACGGCCAAACGGCCGACCCACCGTCGCTTCTTCGTCCCGCCCTCGGCTGAGTTGGTCATGCGTGTCGTTCGAGCCAGAATGCACGACACCATACCCATCCAGCATCCGACGACAACGCGATTCAGGCTGCCTGCACCGGCGCTTCATGGTGGAGGCAGCGGAATGATATCGACGTCGATATTTCCGGTGCGCTCATAGTGAAGTGCCTTGTCGCGGAGAAGGGCGGCGGACGTCGTGCGGATCGCCTCAGTTCGCTTGAGATCGCGAAATATGATCGCCAGTTCGGGGTCAAAGCGAACCGCGGCGTCGCAGATGCGGGTAAGCCTGGCACGAAGGTTTTCAATCCTGTTGTCAAAAATCGACGGAGCAAAAATATTGCTGCACAGACTGGAAAAAAGCTTCATCTGCAAGATTAAGTGACGGAAATCCCACGCGTCAGATGGCGAGAGACTGGGGCCAAGGCCATCGATTTCTTCAAGATCATTCTTCACATCGGCCTCAAAGAAGAACGCTGTTCCTGAAGCTATGCCGCGCTGCTTTTGTTCTTCGTTCCTGGTTTCAGCAATGTCGAAAACCAACCAGCAGGCAGCGATCGTCTCGAGATGCGGCTTTACGAGCGAAATTGCCAATTTGCGCGACTCAACTTCGCGACGTTTTGCGAGGTTGATGTTGATCTCATTTTGATTTCGAACAGCTTTCCAAGCAATGACGGCCGCGACGACAGTAGCTGCTCCGCCGACGAGAGCTCCAGCGAATCCGAGCCAGTCGGACCAGTCCAGCTCAAGTTTATGTTTGATCGTGGATACTTCGATACCCATCAGCAGCGCCAAAATAGCGGCCAAGCTGACGAGAAGGAGGGAGTAGTCGCCCTTAGTCGTCGTGGTCACGATAAAAACCTCAGATGTGAGACGGCGTAAGATGACTCAACATCCCAGCCTGAACAACTCTCTACGCGTGTATTGCCCGCATTACGCTCCGCGGCGATGGAGGAAGGGTTAAACGCGCCTTCGGCCCATTCCGTCGTCCTGCTCGATCGAGCGTTAGCTTGGCTTGTCCTGGTCTCGCTCGGATAACCGCTCAGTGATAACGAAGATGATCGTTAGACCGGGCCACGATCCGCGGAGGCGCCCTGTCAACGCGCATTGACGCCCCTATAACTTGCGCCTCGCATTCCTCAAGGTCTCCGACGGCAGCTCGCCGATTTCGCTCCGGTATTCGGATGCGAAGCGACCGAGGTTGCCGAAGCCGCATTTGAAGGCCACGGCCAGGACGCTGGTCTGCCCGTCGGGACGCCGTAGCAGCTCCGCGGCGCGACGAAGGCGAACGCGCCGCGCGAACTGGCCGGGCGATCCGCGTCCGGCATCGGAAAATTCCCGGAACACGGTGCGCACGCTCACATTGGCGATCTCCGCGATCATGTCCAGATCGAGCGGCTGGTCCCAATGAGCTTCGATGTAGGACTCGACGATATTGACGACGGTCCGGTTGGCGCCTGGCGGGGAGCGATGCAGCCGCTCGGTGAAGTTGTGCCGGTGCGCCAGAAGCATTCGAACCATCAAGGCCCGCTCGAGCTCGGCGATGGCGATGGGTGAGTATTCCTGCCCGAACTTTTCCAGCTCCTCGGCAAATCTGAAAACGTCGTGGCGCACATGCGTCATGACCGCGGGATCCGGCTTGCTGGCAACAAAGCGCAGGGTGGCGTCGCTGTCGTCCCCGATCATTCTCTTCAGCAAGCGCTCCGTCGCCAGCGTATCCAGCCTCACCACCAGCTGACGATAGCCGGGCTCGAAATTGAGGTGCAGCCTTGTATCTCCGGCCACGATTGGACTCCAGGCCTCGATAGGCTCGCTGTCCGCATTGGTTCTGAAGCTTGCATGTCCCTCGATGGAGAAGAACTGGCGGAAGATTTGCGATTCGGGAAACGACAGTGACGCCTGGCCGTCGTAGGCGCAGAACGCGATGCCGATCGAACTCAGGCGAGCGAAATTCGCCTGAACGCCGAACGTCTCGCCGCGCGTCTCGAACCGGTCGGCGCCGTATTCCGCAAACAGGCGATCGCGCGCGTACTCGGTGTCACGGGACCGAAGCAACGGATAGCGGTCGAGGTAGGAAACGGCGCCCACATCAGAATCCCAAAAGCCGCAAGCTACCGCATCGCCATTGCGGCGCTACCAATTTCAAATTGCATGCGCTGCCGGTGATGTCGCGATTGCATGTCCGAACTTGCCGGTGCCGCGAATGAAGGAGCCCTGCGACGAAATGACCAGACGCTCAGGATTAATTCTTCGCGCGGAACCCTCGTCGGTGTTTCTGCCGAAATCCGATAGGGATCTTAGCGCGGCCTTCATGGTTCAAGCCGCGGAGCGCCGTGGGGACTGCCGTTTGTCGCAGTCAGGTTAATTGCGCTGGCAGAATCCGGCCATTGTGTCTTCGATCGGGCAAATACTCTGATAATTCGATTCATATATTTGCTCCGCCCGTCGGCAGCGGCGGTCGTAAACGCACCGCATCCGACGAGATCATCACAAATCGTTCCGAAGCGCATGCGTCGCGATCGGAAGTTCGGAGCAAGAAGATGTTTGGTCGCAAGTCCCGGATTGATGCACAGGCGCGGCTCGACGCCATCGGCCGTTCCCAGGCCATGATCGAATTCAACCTGGATGGCACGATCATCGCGGCCAACAAGAACTTTCTCGACGTCCTCGGCTATCGGCTCGACGAGATCCAGGGCAAGCATCACTCGATGTTCGTGCCGGCCGACCAGCGCGACAGCGCCGAGTACAAGGCGTTCTGGGCCGCTTTAAACCGTGGCGAGTACCAGGCGCGGGAGTTCAAGCGGATCGCGAAGGGCGGCCACGAGATCTGGATCGAAGCATCCTACAACCCAGTGCTCGACGGCAACGGCAAGACGGTTATGGTCGCCAAGATCGCCACCGAGATCACGGCCAAGAAGCTGCGCAGCATGGCGGATGCTTCGAAGATCGCCGCCATCAGCCGCGCCCAGGCCGTCGTCGAGTTCAAGCTCGACGGTACCATCGTCACGGCCAACGAGAACTTCTGCAAGGCGCTCGGCTACTCGCTGGCCGAGATTCAGGGCAAGCATCACAGCCTGTTCATGCCCGCGGCAGACCGTGAGAGCACGGCGTATCGCGAATTCTGGGCCGCGCTCAACCGTGGTGAGTACCAGGCCGGCGAATTCAAGCGGATCGGTAAGGGCGGCAGAGAGGTGTGGATTCTGGCGAGCTACAATCCCGTGATGGACGATACGGGAAAGCCGTTCGGCGTCGTCAAGTTCGCCACCGACGTCACCGCGGAGAAGCTGAAGACCGCCGATCTCGCCGGTCAGATCGCGGCGATCGACAAGGCCCAGGCCGTGATCGAGTTCAACATGGACGGCACCATCATCACCGCCAACGCCAATTTCC
>NZ_JAANIH010000118.1 GCF_014529705.1 Bradyrhizobium campsiandrae | reverse complement strand
GCTTCGGACTCCTCGCCCGATAGTTCCATCCGTCAGTCTCCTCCTGGCTGCCTCAACAGCCAAGAATCGCAGAGCACAAACCGAGCGGAAACCCATCAATCAAATGGGAGAAAAGCCTCGCTTACGATACGCCGCCACTTCCGACCAAATCAATAGTGGTAGTTCACGCCGATCGTCGCAGCATGGATCGTGTCCTTGAGATGGGCCACGGTGACGCCTTCGGTCGGACTGATCAGCTGGATCGGGCCCTTCGTGCCGAAGTCGTGGTAATTGTATTCGACATTTGCCGACCAGCACGGCGCAAACGCCCATTCCACGCCCGCTCCCAAGGTCCAGCCGGCCCGCATGACGGAGGCGCTTGGATCGACCGCGAAGCCGGTCGTTGGATTGACATAGGCTTCGTCGATCTTCTCGTGAGTCCAGGCGACGCCGCCGCGTCCATAGAACAGCCAGCCCGAGCCATAGGCGTAACCGAAACGCGCGGTGATCGAGGCGAGAAAATCGTTCTTGAGGCCGAACTGCGAGGGCACGGCGAGGTTGCCGAGGGCTGGAAAGACCACGTGGCTCGCGTGCTGGCTCGACAGGCTCGACCATGCGGCCCGGCCTTCGGCGCCGACGACCCAGTTGGATGCGAATTGATGGTCGCAGCCGGCCTGTCCACCGCCGATGAAGCCGCCCGCGCCGAAATCGATCGTGCGACCGGCGCTGCTGGTCGTGCGATCCTCGCTCGCGCCGCCGCCGAGATGTGCTCCGAGATAACAACCGGTCCAGTTGAAGGTGGGCGAAGGCATCGGCGGCAAGGGCCGCGCATAATCAGCCGCAGATGCGGTCGTCCCAGACAACGCAAGGATCGCTATCCCGCAGAAAGGTTTCAACATGTCCCGACACTCCCCATTGCATGTGCGGACATAGTGCACGCGGGGCTGTCGCGGAGGTTGTGTCAGCTTGCCTCTGAGCTCGATGACGCCGCAGATGCTCGGGCACCTCGAGGGCGAGTGCAGCGCATCCTCAAGAAGGCGCGTCAAACAATGCCGGCCGGCTTGGCCGGCCGAGAGCCTAGGATGAGCGGCTTGGTCCAATCGCCAGGCCCAAAATGACTTGGGCTAATTGACGGTGCCGCCGCTCTTGGCCTTGGACGAATGCCTCACCGCGGGCTTGGTTGGCGCGGCCGAGTTCTTCGACCCGTCATCGCCGCGGGCGGCGCCCCAAGGATCAACCGGCTTCTGGTCGGGAACGTTGCTGAGCGAGCGTTGATAGGCGCGCTCGGCCCGACGATCCTCCGCATTCTGCGCCTCCGTCTTCGGCTTGGCCTCTTCGCCGTACTGCTGAATATGGTCCTGCGCCAATGCGGGGCCGGCGATCAGAGCCAGCATGACGGCGGCAGCGATTTTGCGCATCGAAAAACTCCGGGTTGTACGATGAGCGTAACATCGCGCCGATTGTGGCATCAATACCGTGGCGCGTGAGGTGTGGCCGACTGGCCTGCCCGCGTGTCGCAAGTGCTTGAAAAAGCTGGTCGGGGCAGCTGGATTCGAACCAACGACCTGCAGTACCCAAAACTGCCGCGCTACCAGGCTGCGCTATACCCCGAATGTCCGGCGAGCCCCGTCGATACACGCTTCCGGGCGCGCCAGCAAGCTGCCAACGGCCCGGGCGGGCCCGCCCTATTTGGTGCCGAACAGGGGGTGGCCGACCCGATCGCCGGGGCGAATGCCGTATTTCTGCGCCGTGCCCGCGACCACCTCCAGAACGGCCCGGGCGGGTCCCCGCGACGAGATGATCCTGGTCGACAGCGGCTCGGTGTTTTCCGCGATGCGCAGGATCCGGCCATCGGCCCGAATGAAGATCATGTCGAGCGAGACATAGGTGTTCTTCATCCACATCGACACTTCCTGCTCGGGATTGAAGTCGAACAGCATGCCTTTGCCGTCGGCCAATTCCTTGCGGTACATCAGCCCGGTCTGCTTCTCCTCCTCGGTGGTCGCCATCTCCACCGAGAACACCTGCACGCCGTTCTTGGTGACGATCTCGAGCGGCTGGAAGCTGGCGGCGCCAACGGGCGCGCTTGCGACGGTGAAGCCGACAACGACGAGAACGGCGGCAAGCCAAGCCCGGGCAACGGACCAGGCGGTCTTTCGGTCAAAATTCATGGCAGGAAACTCGGCGGGGAGACTGGGAAATGGCGAGCATCGGGATGGGCGGCCTAGGATTGCGACATCCTTACGCGGCCACCCGCATAAAAGCCAGAAGCGCGCTGGGCTGCTCCAGCGCGCTTCTGCTCACGAATCCGGGAATGTGAAGCCGCCAGTGCGACTGGAGGCGTCAGTGCGACTGAAGACCTGGCGAGCCGGTCTCCGGATGGATCTCGGCCGCCATCATGCCCTTGGAGCCGGGCCCGAAGCGGACCAGCACATACTGGCCCGGCCGCAACTCGGTCATGCCGAAGCGACGCAGCGTCTCCATATGCACGAAGATATCAGGGGTGCCCTCGCCGCAGGTCAGGAAGCCGAAGCCGCGCAGCCGGTTGAACCATTTGACCTGGGCCCGTTCGAGCCCGCTGGTCGGGGTCACCGTGACGTGGGTGCGCGGGGGCAGCATCTGCGCGGGGTGGATCGCGGTCGATTCGTCCATCGAGACCACACGGAAGGCCTGGTAGCCCTTGGCGCGCTGGATGCATTCGACGACGATGCGCGCGCCTTCATAGGCGGTCTGGAAACCGTCGCGCCTAAGCACGGTAACGTGCAGGAGCACGTCGGGCCAGCCATTGTCAGGAACGATGAAACCGTAGCCCTTTGAGGCGTCGAACCATTTGATGACGCCATGGACCTCGACGAGGTTGGCGCTCCCCTCACCCAACCCGCTGAAGGGACTGAGCGCGCTGTCACGACCGGCGCCGTGCTCTCCCGACGCGGGAACTCCCAGCTTCTTGGACTCAAATCCGTCCGACGACCCCATAACCCCGGACCCCACAACTGCCATGCAACCCGCCACATCGGCGGTGCTCGAATCACGCGTCTTAAGAGAATGTTCTCAATTGGACGCGACGCGAATCTTTCGACTCAAAAGATAACACTCCCGGTTGCGAGGCATAGACAAAAAAGAGATTCGCCGGAACCTATGAACAGCTTGCACAGGCGCGAATCAAACTGCTGCCTCAATTGCCGACAAACGGCCCGAGTGCTTCGCCGATGTCGTGATGGATGACGAGGTCGGCGATCTCATCCTGCTCAGTCGGTTCGCGATTGATGATCACCAAACGTGCACCCGAATTCTTCGCCATCATCGGAAAGCCCGCCGCGGGCCACACGACGAGCGAGGAACCGATCGCGATGAAGAGATCGCAGGCCTGCGACAGCTCGGTGGCGCGTTGCATTTCATCCTCGGGCATCGCCTGACCGAATGAGATCGTTGCGGTTTTTACCGGCTCGTCGCATTCGGTGCAGTTCGGCGCGGCGCCATCGGCCTCGAACCGGCGCTTCACCCAATCGAGCTGATAGACCTGCCCGCATCCGATGCAGCGCGCGTAAGTGGTATTGCCGTGAAGTTCAATCCCCCGATCGGCCGCGAAACCCGAGGCCTGGTGCAGGTTGTCGATGTTCTGGGTGATGACCGCCGGAATCTTTCCGGCGCGGTGCAGCGCCGCCAGGGCGCGATGGCCGCGGCCGGGCCTCGCGGCGGCGAACACCTCCTCCATCGCGAAACGACGCCGCCAGGATTCGTCGCGTGCCTCTTGGCTCGCGACGAACTCCTCGAACTGGATCGGACGGTTGCGAGTCCAAATTCCGCCGGGCGAGCGGAAATCGGGGATGCCGCATTCGGTCGAGATGCCGGCGCCGGTGAACGGGACGATGGTCTTGGCGCGGGCGATCATGTCGCCGAGCCGTTCGACGCCGCTCTGAAGGTCCGATGCAATCACCCGCCGCCTCCCGATTCAGTTTCGCGCTAGCTGCAACATGTGCAAGCGACAAGATTGTTGACGCTCTTATCCACCATCGCGCAAGTCATGCGCCGTCATTGGGCGGCAATTTTTTCCGACCATCGCTTATCACAATCCTGCAATGCCTCCTCCCCATTGACGCCCCAATCAGAAGCGCCAATGCATGTGTTGACGCGACTCAACGTGATTGCGGCGGCAGCGCTTGAGTTCAGATGTGCAGACATACTCAGGTGTAGTGGGGATTTGACATGACCGAGGACGAACAACGCAAGATCCGCGAACGCGAAGAGATCGCCGCCCGTGTCGCCGCCTTCCGTGCCACGCAGGAAAAATTCAAACGCGAACGCGAAGAATATTTCGTCTCGACGCTCGAGAACGCCCGCAAGGTCGAACGGCCTTCGCTCTGGCCGTAAGAGACCGCGCAGAACCGCGCCCACGAAAAAAGCCCGGAGCATCGCTCCGGGCTTTTCGATTCATCGGCCGCTACCAGTGACGATAGTAGTGGTGATGCCGGTAGTACGGGCCACCATAATAGGCATACGGGCCAGGGCCGTAATCATAATAGGCCGGGCCGCCATAATAGCCGTAACCCGGTCCGTAATAGCCATACGGATGGGACGCGGCGACGGCGCCCGCGGTGATCGCACCGGCGGCGAGACCGAACGCCAAGCCTGGCCCAATGCCGCGTGCCTGCGCCGGTGCCGCAACCGCGGTGACGCCGACGGCAGCGACGGTTGCCAGAACTGCGAGTGTCTTCCTCATGAACTCCTCCTTCGCATCTCGCGGAGACAACGCCGACTGCCCGCGAAGGTTCGCGCCTCGCGGAACCGCGCGACGGGAAAATATCTCACGGCAAGGGGAACATTGTCGGAAGAGGAGGATTGGACCTTGCAAGTGCGGGAGCCGACGCCATCCGGGTCGAGGCGAGCGCACGAAGCCCCGTCAGCATCTCCGCGGTGCTGGCGGGGTTTTCAGTTTCGAACGACAAAAATGGCAGCAGAGATGGATCGCTGCCAACGGGGCGGAGACGAGGAGGAGAGATTGCCGGTATCCGCTTTGCTGGCCCGCATCCGCAGGCTTGTTCCCCAAAACAACTCGGAGCATTACGACGAGATCGTCCGCAATTTCGGTGTCGGCGCGCTGCGCCCGCCGCCAACGCCGATGAGTGACAGCGAGCTCGCCCGTGCCATCGCCGAGTTCCTCAAGCACTCGCCCTCGGCGGAATCGGTCGCGGCGCTGGGCCGGCGGCTCGATCCGACCTCGCCGGTCTGAACGGCGTCCTTTCTCAAGGCATGGAACAAGTGTCGGCCGCGCGCGTTGCCACTTTCCCGTGCGAAGAGACTTGTCATGCCCGCCTGGCTCGAAGTTCTGCTCAACCTGTCCGGCTTTGCCGGCTTCGTCGCGCTGGCGAGGAGCGGCGTCGCCTGCCCGCAGGCCTCCGACGACGACAAGGTTTTCGGCGGCAAGCGTTAGTTCGCCCGCGGCGGCTGGCCCGCGGTGCGCACCAGCCGATCCGCCTTGACCGCGACGCGCACGTCCTCGAGCTGCGGCCGCAGCGAAAAGCTGATCACCACGAAAGCGAGACAGAACAACGTGCCGACGATGGCGACGCGGCGATAGGTCGGGCGATCGCCCTGATAAAATGACGGCTCTAGAAAAGGTGTCATCATCGTTTTTGGCAAAATCGGTTTTCGTGTTGTCTTTGCCAGACACCTATCCCAACGCGCGCCGCATGCAACGCGATTGGGCTTTTAACCTAACCGAATAGGGTTATCGCGACCTGCGCAAGCTTTCGTTAAAGCACGATCCAGAGTGGCTTTCCGCGAAGATCATGCGCAAACAAGTGCTGATCGCGCGGATCGCTTTGTTCCGGCTTCGCCGCCATTTCGTTCTCGAGGAGCGAATCGGAATCAACGAAATCGGTGGGGCGCAAATCCCAAAAAATCGTTCGCACGCAAACGAGCGGCGCGCCGCCGCAGGAACGAACGATCACAACGAACGATCACGTCGTGCGCTGGGACATCGCGTGGGGGCGGCCGCAACGGCAAGACGATCACGCGCGCCTCAGCTGACTCGTTTTGGGACAAGCCCCGAGCCTCGTTTCGGACGGGTCCGACTTGTTCTGCAAACGACTCCATTTCGTTCCCGAAAGAACGAATCGGACTCGCCCCACGAAGGCAGCGCGACTCCTAACGATCGGTGAAGCGAACCGCCCTCGCCTCGCCGGCGCCTTCCGCAGCAACGCTCAGGCCGCCGCACGCTTTCCGCCGCTCTTCTCCGAAAAACATTCCAGGATCTGGATGCGGAGCTCTTCCGCGGCCGGTCCCTCGACCTTCCTGAGCTGGTTCCAGAGCCGGATCACTTCGCGCTGCTTCTCAACGGTCATGAATCACCTTCCAAAGCGGATGACTCACTAGAACAAAATGAGAACAACAAGTCCAGCCCTCCGGCCGGATTTCCTGTGCACGTCGCTGTGAACCTTTTCGGCGCGCCGGAGACCCATCAAGGCTGGGGATTTCAGCGCCCAGTCATATCGCAGCGCCGCCCTGACGAACATACTCCGTCACCGCGGCGCTGTTGCTTTTTGGATTTTCAACCTTAAGTTAGACATCATTGCTGACGGCCAGGCGCTGAAATCCCATCGCCGTCAGCAAGAGAGCCCCGTGCGCAAGCGCGGGGTTTTTCTTTTCGAAACCGATCAGACGGCGTCCTCTATCAGACGGCGTCCTTGGCCACCTTCAGCGGCGAGGCCTTGACCGACTTGCTTGCCGGCTTCGCCGCGAACTGCATCGGCTCCTTGGTGAAGGGATTGACGCCCATGCGGGCTTCGGTGGCGGGCTTGTTGACCACCGACATCTTCACGAAGCCGGGAATAACGAACTCACCGGACTCGTTGAGCTCCTTGTAGCCGACCGTCGCCATGTACTCGATGACCGATTTCACGTCGTTCTTCGCAAGCTGCGTGCCCTCGGCAATCGCATCGATCAATTGAGTCTTGGTCATCTTCGCCATGTCTGGATTTTCCCTCTGAATTGGTTGCGCGCGCTGCGATCGTGCTTTGTCCGGGAAGCGGTAAAACCAGGCGAGCCGCGCGTCTGTTCAGGCCTGCCGGCCCTGAAGCAGCCGGGCTTAGACCCCATCGAGGCCGAAAACGCAAGCAGCAGTTCTACGTGAGTTCCGTCATATTTCCGCCGTGTCCTGCGGTCTGCAGCGGCGACAAATCCGAATTCCGCTGCTCTCCAGCGGAGTTGTCCACACGGGGCGTCACCTCGTCGTGAAACCTGCAATTCGATGGAGCTTGTTCAGACTCTGGTAACCCAACGCCGCCACTCTCCATCCAGTCTCGTTGCGTTGGAGTACCCCGAAAGTGCTGAATTTTGACGAGCTGCGTGAACTCGCAGCCGATGTTCGTGTGTTTGTCGACGTCGCCGAGGACAAGGCCGAGGCGCTCAGAACCGTCATCGCGGCCTATGATGTCGTGCTGGCGATCTTCCCGTCCGGAGACGGCATGGGCATTCATGTCGTCAAGGGCAAGGAGATCCTGGACAAGATCGCAAAGTCGCGCACCCACGCGATCTACAGCCACACGGCGATTGCCGTTCCTGATCTCGAGCACGCCGAAGTGCTGAAATATTTGACAGCGCCTGCCGCGCAGCAGATCGCGGCGTAGGCGACAAGGACCACAGCGGGCGATCGTTGTCCCAACGGTCGCGCTTCACTGCCCCCAGATGGCGAACGCAACGCCGATTGCGAGAATGCCGATGCCGACGATGACGCTCCCGGCCTCGGCAGCGTCGTCCGCACCGAACAGTTTGGCGATGACGTAGCCGACTGCATTCAGGATGAGATCGAAGACGAAGCCGAGCAAGGCGTCGAGCATGGCTGCTCACCCGGCCTTGCCATACTTCATGTCGTGCACGACGTCGCCGATGGCGCCTCCCACGACCAGCGCGGCGAAGACCGGCCATCCTGCAGACGCGACCAGGATCGTCGCGAGATGGGTGTCCCCATCCGGCTGCTTATAGGCATCGACGCCGGCGAAGAAGACCACCGCCACCAGGCAGCTCACAACATATCGTTTGAAGCAGTTCACGGCGAAAGACCTCGTTTCCGGCCATTCGTCGCCGCAAGCGCAGTGCCGGTTCATCTGGAGCCTGGCTTTGTGACGACGGTCACAGCGGCCGGCCATGGCGTGGCGTAGGTCTGCGCTCACAGGTGCAAGGGGAGCCCGCTCCCCGTCGACGGCGGAACGGTCCGCCGCCCGATCTCAACAGGAGCAGACCATGCAGAGCAGTGATCATGCGAATTCGGGAATGATCGAGCTGACGGATGCCGAGCTCGATACCATCGTCGGCGGCAACTGGCTCGGCGATGCCTTCCGTGCCATCGGCAGCGCCATCGTCCATGCGATCGAGTGGGTCGGCGGCGTCATCGCCGGCGGCGTGCAGGGCCCGGGCAATTTGCGCGGGCCCTTCGGTCCGGGGTCGGGACCGGGCCAGCCGCCGTTCTGATGCGATCGTTGCAGACTTCGCCGCGACAGTCGGAGGCCGCCTCATCGGGCGGCCTCGTTCATTCGTGATCCGCATGCGTGGAGGCGCGTCCTCGCGGTCGCACCACCCCTTACATCGGGATTGTCTTACATCGGGATTGTCCTGGCCAACCAGTCGCGCGCGATCTGCCTGTCCTGCGACGTGATCGCGTGTCCGGCGTCGAGGACATGATGCGTCACTGCAGCACCTGAACGCGTCAGTCTCCCGGCCAGCGTGAGACCATCGCCGCGCGAGCGGCGCGTGTCGTTCTGTCCGTCGATGATCAAGACCGGCACCCCGTGCATCCTCGCCGGCAGGTCTTTGGAGAGCGGCGACAGCGGCCGAAACAAGATGGCACCACCGAGCAGGCCCGGTCTGGTCAGGAGCAGCATGGCGGCCATGATCGCCCCATTCGAAAAACCGACCGCAATCGGCGCCGCAAAGCCGTGATGCGAGCGACATGTCTCGATGACGTCTGCCAATATCGAAGCGCGCTCCGTGATGTCGGTCTCATCGACCGTCCGGTCCGGATGTCGATGGAAAAATGCGAAGCCGCCATCACCAGCGACGGTTCCTCGGACGCTAAGGGTCGACGCTTCTGGAGACAGGTCTCCGGCCAAAGGCAGCAGGTCAAGTTCGGTGCCGCCGGTACCGTGCATGAGCAGCAGTGGCGCGCGGACAGGATCGGCGCCCGGCGTAAAGACATGAAAGACCTTGCTCATGCGCCCCCGCGCCTTTTAATAGCCGCAGGCCCTGCGCACGCGGTCCTGATAAGCCTGTCGCACGTTCGGATTGAGTTGCTCCACTTCGGCGCAATCGCTCTCGTAAATCGGATTTTCCCGGGTGCGATTGCCCTTGTCCGCGGCGCTGGGTGGCAGGCCGACGTGTTTGTTGGGACGCCCGTCGACACGCAGGTCGACCGGTCCATTTGGCTGACGCGTGTCGACCTGCCCGAGCGCAGGAGCAGAGCCTGCCATCAGGCAAACCAGGCAAAGCGTGAAGCTGCGCATTTGGATCCTCCCGGGAGCGTCGAACCGATAGGCCGGCTCGGGAAGTTTCGTTCCAATTTGCCCCGGAATTGCGACGCCGCACCGCCGAGGTCAACACAAATCCGTTGGTTGCGTCGGGCGAGGTGACAGCTATCCTGTCCTTGCGGCGCCAGGTGACGACGCCAAGTGACGAATATGACGCACTTGGAGGCGCAGCTCCAGTGCACACCGTGCCAGCGCGCGTCGCAGGACGCCGATGCGGGTGAGGAACGGTTCCAAACGACAATGCGTTGGGAGGACTGGGTCAAAGGGACTGACCGTGATTGCTTTCAACCTGGTCGTACTGATCACCTTCGGCGCGTTCGCGCTCGGCACACTCTGCGGCTATGGCGTGCGCGCGGCGAAATCAGCCCGGCGCCGCGCAAGCGATCGGCGGCGGCGGCTTTGACGGTCCAAGCGTGGGCAAATAGCACCAGACGCAAACTTGCACCGACTTCGCCTCGCACTCGGCAGCAGCACTTGAGTGCGCCCAAACGGCCACGTCAATTCTCTGCTCATTGACGGCCTGCCAGGTGCTGTCGCAGCGGTCGCTGCGGCCGAACAGACGCCTAGGCCCAATCGAGGCCAAGCGGTTCATCGCGGGTCTTTAAGTTGCAGAATGGCCGAGAGATTTTTTCGCCGCTGCTGCCAGGCGCCCTAGGAACGCATGCCCTTTTGCTCGCGTTGCCCACGCACATTCAACCAGGAGTTCTCCATGAAGAAGATCATCGTAGCTGCCGCGGCCCTCATGATGTGCGGCTCCGCTCTCGCGCAGAACTCGACCGGCCCTGCTCCGCAGTCCAACAACATGGACAAGCCCGGCATGGAAAAAAACATGGGCAAGGGCTCGATGAACAAGGGCACGACCGGCATGTCCACGGGCGGAATGACCAGGCCCGACGCGTCCGGTCAGGGCGGCGCAGGTCCCGGCAGCGACCAGGGCGGCACAAGGACCAGGACCGACATGAAGTAAGCCAACCTCCTGCAGCTTGCTTCCGACCGCGCTGCCGTCGTCCCGGGCAGCGCGGTCCCTTTCGTGAGAGACGCTGCGTCTCGGTAATTCCCTCGCTGGATCTGCTGCAGCTTGCTCTCTCGTTACGCTTACGCTTTGATAGCCTCCTTTTTCAGGGAGGCAATTTTGACTGCATATTTCGTTGTTCAAGTCACCATCAGCGACCAGGCACAGTATCAAAAGTACCGGGAAGCCGTCGTTCCTCTCATGGCAAAGTTCGGCGGGAAGCTGCTCGCGCGCGGCGCGAAGGTCGATGTTCTCGAAGGCGAGCACGACACGCGCCCCGTGGTCATGTTCGAATTTCCATCCATGGAGGCCATCCACGCCTGGTGGAATTCGCCTGACTACGTGCCGGTCAAGAAGCTGCGGGACGGCATCGCCACGATCAACGCATGGGCTTTTCCAGGCAGCTAGTCGGAAGGTTGAGCGCTCAGTGCGTAGGATGGGTTGAGCTCTTGCGAAACCCATCTCTTCTCGATCACGGCTCTCCGTAAGCCTGACATGACGCCTGGTAACGACAGCTTCCGCTCAGTCAGAGCAAGCGTCGTTCTCAGGCCGCGGCCTTGATATCTTGACGGCGGTAGGCCACGGGAGCGCCAGATCGATGTCGGTGGCGCGAACGATCTCTCGCAAGCCCAAGTCTAGCTTGGGCCTAGGCTTGCGAGGGAGAGCGCTAGATATCGAACGATCTGGCCACGCTGGTTGCAAGTACTTTTTGCCCTTCAGGGCCGCACGAATTGATGAGGCCATTCCAGAATGCCTGAAAGGCCGCCGTCTCCGCATTCTTCATTCCACCGGCGACGCCAGCGATATCCTCGTCCGACAAGGGCTTGGCTTGGTTGGAAGATAATCTTTGGGCTTTCGTGCTCATGTTCAACTCCTTAAAACGAGAATAGCCGCCCGTTCAAATGAATAGGATGCTGGCATGGCGTACGCAGTGACAGACGTCACACACTTTCGTCGGCGAGATTGACCGCTGCGACGGCAAGCCATCTCTTGGCTGGAGCAGATTATGGTGACAGTGCACTAAGCTCTACACATCATCGCCGTGCGGCTGCCTAACAGACAGTGATTGAGTGCACTGTCACCGTAATTTTGTTGCATCGTTTGGGCTATGCTCGTCCATCGAACTCCCCTTCATGATTACGATGACAATGCACTAAATGTACACTTGCAGCGGCTTCGAATAGTGCTCGGCCAGAGCAATTGAGTGCACAGCAATTCCCAAGAACAAGGGTGACACCGAAGAACAAGGGTGACACCGGCTAGATCCTGTCTCGGAACATCCGCATCATCAGTTGGTGCGCCTTCCCCGTTTCGGCCCTGAGGTCGTCTAGGTCAGAGAAGTGGATCTTGCGCTTGAGGCTACTGCGCGAGATATGGCTTGCGCCGCCGATGGTCCACAGGGCGTGCGCAACGATAAGCCGGTTCTGGGAATTGAGGGTTAGGCAGTCCTTGAAGAAGGCCTCAACCGCTTTCTTACGCTTCTTGCTTACTCGCTTCTTTGCCAGCATCGATTCGCGGCTGACTACGCAAAGCATTGCGAAATCGTAGGGGCCAATCACGATGTCCGCCATGCTGTCTTTGAGCCCGAGCACGCGGGCCAACCTAGCGCGGATCGTAAACTCTAGCTGGGAGAATTCAAAGATGAAGGCGCCGATCGCTTCATTCGTCTGGCGTTGCTCTTCCTCCAGCTTCGCTGCGGCAATCCTGCGCTTATCGTCGTTCACAGATATCTCCCCAATGCTCTGGCCAGGGTCACGACTGTACCGACCCCGACAGCCACGCCGGGTACCAGCGCCATCATAATAATCATGAAGCCGAGCGGACGCCCGAAGGCATCGACGACTCCCCCACAGTGGGCAAGCACATGTGCCGCCCCCAGAGGAAACGGCGACCTGCTCAGCTCCCTTTTATCAGCCTTCCCATCTTCCATCGACATCGACCTACCTCCAGGTCCCTACCAACGATCGCTCGATTTCCCACCATAGGCGCCGGTTCAGCAACGCACCGTCCGAGGCTAGGGGCTACCAACAACCGTCAACCGCAACAACGCACCACGCCGATATGCTCGTTGTTGACGCTACAAGTCGCAACGCCCCCTCTTAAGAGTAGCCTGCTAAAAGATTTCGGAGGCCGCGACCGCATATTCATGCAATAAATCAGATGCTTATGTGCGGATTCGTGCTCTCGACTGACGATCGTAGTGCCAGCGCTTCATCCATCTGTTCCGAAATCGCGTGCTCCGTTGCCAACCGCGAAGACGTGCCGCTGACCGGCGCTAGATCGCTCGCACGTCACGCTTAGCCAGGCCCGCCACGACAGTTTCCGAGAATACGAAGCGCGCAGCTACTCGAGGCAACGTACAATCTCGCGCCGTAGCCTGAAGCGCCAGAGACCCACCTCTGCCCTAGACGACCTCAGGGCCGAAACGGCGACGGAGACCACACTGCTGATGCGGATGTCCAGCGCCCAGACCTAGCCCCGCCACTCCT
>NZ_JAANIH010000117.1 GCF_014529705.1 Bradyrhizobium campsiandrae | reverse complement strand
TCGACCGGACTCAGTCTCTATGATGCCGTCATCGCCGGACTCGCCGCGCTGAAGGGCCCCAAACACGGCGGCGCAGGCGTGCTGGCCTCGCAGCTCGTCAAGACGCTGGTGGATCGCGACGTCGAGCCGATGGTGCGCGAGCGCGTCGCGCTGGGCGAGCGCTTCCCCGGCTTCGGCCACGGCGTCTACAAGCGCGGCGATCCCCGCGCGCAATCGCTGCTGAATGCCTTGGCGCGCACGGGGGCGCCGCGCAAATTCACGAAGGAAGTGCCTGAAAGGATCGCGGAGGCGACCGGCGAGTTCGTCAACATCGACTACGTCCTCGCTGTGCTGGTCCACGCGCTACGCCTGCCTGGAGGCAGCGAGCTCGCGCTATTCGCGATGGCCCGCAGCGTCGGTTGGATCGCCCATGCCAGCGAGCAATTGCAGTTCGGCAAGCTGATCCGGCCAAGGGCGAGGTATGTCGGACCGGCGCCGGGGCGGAGGGCGGGAGGCTCCTGACCTAATCAAGCCCGTGGCTTCGCTTCCGCCACCACACCGTTCTGCCGGCGGCGGTAGAGCCACACGGCGAGGCCGCCGACGATCGCCACCGCCACGACGGTCAAAATCCACATATGCTTGAACGGGTGCCCCTGGTGCGGCGCGCCGAAATATTGGTGTAAGGCCGACACCGCCAGCACGCCGGGCAGCACATGGGCCGGTGCCCAGACCAGGATGGCGGGAATGTTGACCGCGTAGAATTTTGCCGGCGCCATGTCGAGCGCACCTGCGGTCACGGGCACGAAGGCGCGGATCGGCGGCACGAAACGGGCGAAGAACACGGCCCAGGTGCCGAAGCGCCGAAAGAAGCTCTCGCTCTCCTCGATCACGCGCGGATATTTGCTGAGCGGCCAGCTGTTGAGGATCTTGCGTTGTTGCCGATGCCCGAGCCAGTAGGCCGAGCCATCGCCGAGCACGGCGCCGATGGCGGCCGCCAGCAGCACCCATTGCAGCTTCAGCTCGCCGCCGGGAACCAGGGCGCTCAGCGCCAGGATGATGGTCGAGCCCGGGATCACCGACCCCACCACCGGCACCGCTTCCAGAAGCGCCGCCAGGAACAGGGTCAGATAGGCCAGCCACGCATGGACTGAAACGAAGGAGATCAGGGGATCAAGGAAGGACGTCACGTCGTCTCTGTAGCGGGCTGGGGCATTCGGGTTCAGATCCTTGCATAAGTAGGGACGGACGATGAAAGTGCCATTCGCTTGCCATTCGTTTGGGCAACGCGCCTGCCCGGGGCGAAATTTGGGCGAGATTTGCAGGGCAGCCTTCCAAAAATCGCGCTCCTTGCCTATCTAAATGAAAACACAACGGAACTTTGATTGGCGCGCGGGCTTCTTCCGGCCCGTCGTCTCTGATAGGTTCGCAACCGCACCCAGCCGCAGCCAACGTGCAATAACTGGTCTCGGGATCGCCCGGGGCCTCGGAGGATTGATGACGACCGCCGCCATGTCCAAAGTTGAGGAAGTTTCCGGTCTGCCCGACATGAAGGTGTCGGTGCGCCAGGTGTTCGGGATCGACAGCGATCTCGAAGTGCCGGCCTATTCCGAAGTCGATCCTCATGTGCCCGAAGTCGATTCCGACTACCGCTTCGACCGTGCCACCACGCTCGCCATTCTCGCCGGCTTCGCCCGCAACCGCCGCGTCATGGTGACGGGCTATCACGGCACCGGCAAATCCACCCATATCGAACAGGTCGCCGCCCGCCTGAACTGGCCCTGCGTGCGCGTCAACCTCGACAGCCATATCAGCCGTATCGACCTCGTCGGCAAGGACTCCATCGTGGTCCGCGACGGCAAGCAGGTCACCGAGTTCCGTGACGGCATCCTGCCCTGGGCGCTGCAGCACAACGTCGCGCTGGTGTTCGACGAATACGACGCTGGCCGCCCGGACGTGATGTTCGTGATCCAGCGCGTGCTGGAAGTCTCCGGACGCCTGACGCTCTTGGACCAGAACAAGGTGATCAAGCCGCATCCGGCGTTCCGCCTGTTTGCGACCGCCAACACGGTCGGCCTCGGCGACACCTCGGGCCTCTATCACGGCACTCAGCAGATCAACCAGGGCCAGATGGACCGCTGGTCGATCGTCACCACGCTGAACTATCTCAGCCATGACGAGGAAGTTGAGATCGTGCTGGCCAAGGCCAAGCATTACCGCACCCAGGAAGGCCGCGACATCGTCAACAAGATGGTGCGCCTTGCCGATCTCACCCGCAACGCCTTCGCCAATGGCGATCTGTCGACGGTGATGAGCCCGCGCACGGTGATCACCTGGGCGGAAAACGCCGACATCTTCGGCGATATCGGCTTCGCCTTCCGCGTCACCTTCCTCAACAAGTGCGACGAGCTCGAGCGTCCGCTGGTCGCCGAGTTCTACCAGCGCTGCTTCAACGCCGAGCTGCCGGAATCGGCGGTGAACGTGGCGCTGTCCTGATCTCTCGCGTGATATCGTCCCGGCGAAGGCCGGGTCGATAGATTGGGCGAAATGAGCACCTCTTCCAACTCCAAATTCCGCAACACCAAGGAAGCGCCGACCGAGCCGTTCAAGCGCTCGGTGGCGTCCTGCCTGAAGGCGATCGCGAAGTCGCCCGAGCTCGACGTCTCCTTCGCGGCCGAGCGCCCGGGCCTTGCGCCCGGCAAGGCGCGGCTGCCGGAGCCGGCGCGCAAGATGACCAAGCGTGACGCCGCGATCGTGCGCGGCCACGCGGACTCGATCGCGCTCAAGATCGCCTGTCACGACGCCAAACTGCATCGCAAGCTGATGCCCGGCAATCCGCAGGCGCGCGGCGTGTTCGAGGCGGTGGAGCAGGCGAGGGTGGAGGCGATCGGCGCGCGCCGCATGGCCGGCGTTGCCAAGAACCTCACCGCGATGCTCGACGACCATTTCCATCGCGGCAAGTTCGACGAGATCACCGACCGCGCCGACGCGCCGCTCGCCGACGCGCTGGCGATGCTGGTGCGCGAGCGCCTCACGGGGTTGGCGCCGCCCGCGGCCGCCAAGAAGATGGTCGATCTCTGGCGTCCGATTCTCGAAGACAAGATCGGCAAGCGGCTCGACCGGCTCGACGGCGTGGTCGAGGACCAGACCAAGTTCGGCGATGCCGTGCATGATTTGCTGACCGCGCTCGAGCTCGGCGACGAGCGCAGCGCCGACAGCGAGGACAATGAAGACAACGACGAGAACCAGGACGGCGACAACGACCAGTCCGGCGCCGAGGGCTCGCCCGATTCCGACGCCGCGCAGGAGATGAGCGCGGACCAGGCGCAGGCCTCTTCGGAAGAGATGAGCGAGAGCGCGATGGAAAGCGCGCAGGCCTCGACCTCGGACACCTTCGACGACGGCGAGCTCGGAGACGACGAGACGCCGGGCGAGGCGACGCGCCCGAACCAGCATGGCAAGAACGAGCCGCGCGGGCCGGAATATCACGCCTTCGCGCCGAAATTCGACGAGGTCATCGCCGCCGAAGATCTCTGCGACCATGACGAGCTGGAGCGCCTGCGCGCCTATCTCGACAAGCAGCTCGCGCATCTGCAGGGCATCGTCGCGCGCCTTGCCAACCGCCTCCAACGTAAATTGATGGCGCAGCAGAACCGCGCCTGGGAGTTCGATCTCGAAGAGGGCATCCTCGACCCCGCCCGCCTGTCGCGCGTCGTCACCGATCCCTATCACCCGCTGTCCTTCATGCACGAGAAGGAGGCGACGTTCCGCGACACGGTGGTGACGCTGCTGCTCGACAATTCCGGCTCGATGCGCGGACGCCCGATCACGGTCGCGGCGACTTGCGCCGACATTCTGGCGCGCACGCTGGAGCGTTGCGGCGTCAAGGTCGAGATCCTCGGCTTCACCACGCGCGCCTGGAAGGGCGGGCAATCGCGCGAGGCGTGGCTGGCCGCCGGCAAGCCGGCCAATCCCGGCCGCCTCAACGATCTCCGCCACATCATCTACAAGTCGGCGGACGCCCCCTGGCGCCGTGCGCGGAAAAATCTCGGCCTGATGATGCGCGAGGGACTCCTGAAGGAGAACATCGACGGCGAGGCGCTGGACTGGGCGCACAAGCGCCTGCTCGGCCGGCCCGAGCAGCGCAAGATCCTGATGATGATCTCGGACGGCGCGCCGGTCGATGATTCCACGCTGTCGGTCAATCCCGGCAATTATCTCGAGCGGCATCTGCGCTACATCATCGAGGAGATCGAGACCCGCTCGCCGGTCGAGCTGATTGCGATCGGCATCGGCCATGACGTGACGCGCTACTACCGCCGCGCGGTGACGATCGTGGATGCCGAGGAGCTCGGCGGCGCCATCACCGAGAAGCTCGCCGAGCTGTTCAGCGAGACCAACACCGCTCCGCCCCAGCCGGCCGGTCGCCCGCGACGCAAACTGCATTCGTGAGCACGCTTCAATCCCGCCGCAGCTTTCTCGGTTACGCGGCGGCGGGATGTTCCGCCCTCGCACTGCCGCAGGCATCGCAGGCGCAGGCCGAGCATGCCGTCACCGCGCCCGCCGCGGTCGAGGTCAACGCGCGGCCGATCCCGTTCTTCCAGCCGCGCGACCGCGCGCGCGTGCGCTTCGGCTCGTTGCAATATCGCAGCGGACTGGTGCTGACCTCGCCGCATCGCGGCTTCGGCGGCCTCTCGGGTTTCCGCTTCCTCGACGACGTCGGCGAGCGCTTCCTGGCGCTGTCCGACCAAGGCTCCTGGTTCACCGGCCGCATTCGCTATGACGGCGGCAGGATGGTCGGGCTCGACGGCGTCGAGGCCGCGCCGATGCTGAACGCCGAGGGCCGCCCGATCACGGAGAAGCGGCTCTGGTACGATACTGAATCGCTCGCGCGCGACGGCTCGGTGGTCTATGTCGGGCTCGAGCGCGTCAACCAGATCATGCGGTTCGACTTCGCGCGCGGCGGCACCAGCGCCCGCGGCGAGGTGATCGCCTCGCCCGCCGCGATCCGCAAGCTGCCGGTCAACAAGGGGCTTGAGGCGCTGGCCTTCGTGCCGAAAGGCCAACCACTGGCGGGCACGCTGATCGCGCTGTCCGAGCGCGGGCTCGATGCGAGCGGCAATCTCGTCGCCTTCCTGATCGGCGGCCCGTCGCCCGGCCAGTTCGCGGTGCGCCGCACCGACAAATTCGACATCAGCGATGCCGTGCTGCTGCCGTCAGGCGAGCTGCTGATCCTCGAGCGCAAATTCTCCTGGTTCACCGGCATCAACATCCGCATCCGCAGCCTGCCCCTGAAATCGATCGCGCCGGGCGCGCTGGTCGATGGCCCCGTGCTGTTCGAGGCCGATCTCGGCGACGAGGTCGACAACATGGAAGGCATCGACGCCCATGTCTCGGCGGAAGGCGAGACCGTGCTGACCATGGTGTCGGACGACAATTTCTCCATGCTCCAGCGCACCCTCCTGCTGCAGTTCACGCTGGTGGAGTAGGGCGCCGACGCCGCCTCACCCTCCGCCGTCACGCCCATCCCGCCGCCCGCAATGCATGGCCCCGCCAGCGGCCATGCCGCCCGCGCATCTCGCAATTCGCGAGGGCGCCACTAAACTTCATGCAATCGCTTCCTTCCCCTCCCAGCCGGATGACCCGCATGAGCGCCCTGTTTTCCCCGATCGAGCTGCGCGGCCTTTCCCTCAAGAACCGCGTCGTGGTGTCGCCGATGTGCCAATATTCGGCCGAGGACGGCGTTCCCACCGACTGGCATTTCACCCACATCAACAATCTGGCGCTGTCGGGCGCGGCGATGTTCTGCATCGAGGCGACCCATGTCGAGGCGATCGGGCGCATCACGCCGGGCTGTCTCGGGCTCTATAGCGATGCCTCCGAGGCTGCGCTGAAGCAGATCCTCACCTCGGTGCGCAAACATTCGCACACCGCGATCGCGATGCAGCTCGCCCATGCCGGCCGCAAGGCCTCCAGCGCGCGGCCCTGGGACGGCGGCCAGCTGATTCCGATCAGCGAGGGCGGCTGGCAGACCGTTGCGCCGTCGGCGATCCCGCACAAGGAGGGCGAGGCCGCGCCTGTGGCGCTCGATGCCGCGGGCTTGAAGCGCATTCGCGAGGCCTTCGTCGATAGCGCGAGGCGCGCGGAGCGCATCGGCATCGACGCGATCGAGCTGCACGGCGCGCACGGTTATCTGCTGCATCAATTCCTGTCGCCGATCTCCAACAAGCGCACCGACGAATATGGCGGCTCGCTCGAGAACCGCATGCGCTTCCCGCTGGAAATCTTCGATGCCGTGCGCGCCGTGTTTCCGCACGACAAGCCCGTCGGCATGCGGGTGTCCTCGACCGATTGGGTCGAGGGCGGCTGGGACCTGGCGCAGACCATCGCATTCGCCAAAGAATTGAAGGCGCGCGGTGTCGACTGGATCGATGCCTCCTCCGGCGGCGTCTCTCCGCTGCAGAAGATCACGCTTGGCCCCGGCTATCAGGTGCAGTTTGCGGACGCCATCAAGCGCGAGACCGGCTTGCCGACCATTGCCGTCGGCCTCATCACCGAAGCGAAGCAGGCCGAAGAGATCGTCGCATCAGGCAAGGCCGACATGGTCGCGCTCGCCCGCGGCATGCTCTACGACCCCCGCTGGGCCTGGCACGCCGCCGCCGAACTCGGCGGCGAAGTCGAAGCCCCGCCGCAATATTGGCGCTCGCAGCCCTCGACGCAAAAGGCGCTGTTCGGCAAGACCACGTTCGGGGCGCGGTGATTTCCCACCTCTCCCCGTAAGAACGGGGAGAGGGCGTAACAGGGCCTCACGCATCCGTAACTCCCCCTAGCTTCCACCCGTCGCAAAACGGGCCTAACGTTCGCGAAAGTTCAACGGCGCGCGAGGCTCGCCATGCGTTATCGTGTTCGCAAGACTGCCCATGTGTTCGAACGGATCGGCCTTGCCATGGCCGGCGCGGCGTGCGGGCTGTTCGTCGGCGCCTATGTCGGCGCGGCGATCCCGCAGCTGACCACGCAGGGCTTCCTGCTGCTGATGATGCTGCTCGGCGCGATCGGCTTCTATCTCGGCATCGACACGCCGCAGCTGCCCTTCGACGAGGCCACAGCCAGATCGACGCCGCGGAACTGTTGAGCTCCGCCGGCACCCTCTGCGCCACGCTCACCGCGCTCGTCTCCGTCGCAATCATCGTACTCCGCCTCGAGCCGCACGATGCGCTGACCTGGCTGGTGCTGGTAGGCTGGATCGGCGGCGTCGCCATGCAGATCATTGCCGGCGCCAAGGCGCGGATGCGGAAGGTGTGAGGGGAGTTGTCGGAGAAGGTCGTGCTGCAAGTATAACTGCGTTCCCTCCCCCCTTGTGGGGGAGGGTTGGGGAGAGGGGTACCACACGACGTGCTGTGGCGAGCTAGGCATCGCCCTTGCCGCCTCTCGCACTCAACCAGCACCCTTTGCTGGACCACCCCTCTCCCTAGCCCTCCCCCACAAGGGGGGAGGGAGCCGAGCGGAGGACTTGTCGACCTTTGTCGGCTCACATCGATGCTCTTGGAAGCGTCGGGGTTGAGCCGCCCACCACTCTCAGAACACCACGCCCACGCGCGTGCCGCGCTTCCAGGCGATGCGGCAGCGCTTCTTGGTGTTGACGTGCAAGAGCTCGAATCGATCCGGAATCTTCACCTGCCCGCCGAGATCGACGCAGGCTCCGCCCGGCGAATAGTCGATCAGCGTGCAGGGGATCACCGGCGCGCGCGGATCGGTGATGATCTTGGCCTGGCGGGACACCAGGCCTGCGGGTTTCACGCGGGCAAACTTTCGCGGAAATTGCGGCACGTCTCCTCCACTCCGCTGGTCTCTGTCGCGGTCGGAGTCCGATCCTGCACGCAATGTGATGCGATCACGCTAAAGCGGAGCTGCGAATTTTAATGAAACGTGGCGGCGATGAGAGAAAGCGGCGGTAGCGGGGTGTGCGCTCTCCTCTGGAGGGCGGGTCAATCGCGTATGGCGTGCATGCTGCCGCGGCATTGACGGTTGGCTCCCTCGCCCGCTTGCGGGAGAGGGGCGGGGAGAGGGTGTCTCCGCAACGGGATAATCCCCCAGAGGAAAGAACCCTCACCCGCCGCGCTCTGCGAGCGCGTCGGCCTCTCCCGCAAGCGGGAGAGGCGAAGCCAGGTCCACCCCCGGCGGCGCCGGCATCGGCACCGTCACATACTCCTTCGGCAAGTTCACCGGCCGATATCCAGCATCCGCCTCCATCCGCTTCAGCACGCTCTCATGCATATGCGCGCCTTCGGGGATCAGCCGCGGCTCGCCATCGGGAATGTAGAACCCCCACACCACCTTCCGCTCCGGCCACTCCCGATACTTCGCGCTCTTCGGCAAGACCTCCAGCACGCGCCAGGCCGCGCTCATGGAATCGTGCAATTGGCCCGCCTTGCCCGAAAACGCCGGCGGCACATATTGGAACGGCGAGTTCCTGCGCTGGATGCCCCAGGCGAGCTGGTTCACGGTGCGCTTGTTGAAGTTCAGCCCGGCCTTTTCCGCCTCCGCGATCATCCACAGCAGCGGATATTTCGACTCGCCGCTCTCGGCTTCCGGATAGCCGCCGCCGACGTCGCAATGCACGCCTGAAAACCACACCTGCAGAATGTCCTGCGCCACCTTCTTTTCGTCGGGCACGTAGCGGTTGCTCCAGAAGTCCTGCGGCTCCCAGTATGTGTTCAGGCGGAACATGCGGCGGCGCTCGTCGATCGCGATCGCCTGGCGGAAGATGTTGACGCTCGGATTGCGCCGCGTGAAGGCGAGCTCCTCCAGCGTGAACACGAGCCAGAACACGTCGCGCCGCGGCACGATCACGCTCGCCACCGTGTCCCACACGCCGATGAAGTGGATGGTCGGCCAGCGCGTCGAGGTGATGCGCGCGAACTGCGCGGCGAGGTCGAATGCGTCCTTCGGCAGCGGCCCCTGGTCGTCGACCTCGATATCCCTGAGGTCCTCGATGTCGTTGCCGTGCCCGGTGCCGGAATATTGCTTGTAGGCGACGAGGCCCGAGCCTGCGAGGTTCGCCTGCTCCGGCGAGATCAGGCCGATCTTGTGGATCAGCCCCGCCAGCACGCGCACGGTATAGGCGCCGCGCGAGAAGCCGAACAGGTAGATGCGGTCGCCGGGCGCGTAGTGCTCGACCAGGAAGCAATAGGCCGACAGCACGTTGTCATCGAGCCCGTAGCCGGTGGCGAGCCCCAGCACCAGCTTGATGTTGGCCTTCCACCTGTTCCAGGTCGACGGCTCCGTCACCGTGCCGACCCCGGGATCGTAAAACACCATCTGCCGCGGCGACGTCTTCTCCGTCTTGCGCAGGCAGCGATACAGCTTCAGGACGTTGGAGATGTTCTCCGAGATCTCGTTGCCGGTGCCGTCACAGCAGATGACGAGGTTTTTGGGGGCTGGGCTGGCCGAATGCTCCATGGGATGCGCCTCCGGGTGATGCTACCGGGGCGAGTATAGCGGAAAATGCGGAAGAGAAGTGGATGATTCAAGCTGAAGAAAGTAGCCGAACAAGCTAACGGGTGTGAG
The DNA here is from genome assembly GCF_014529705.1 of Bradyrhizobium campsiandrae. GTDB lineage: Bacteria > Pseudomonadota > Alphaproteobacteria > Rhizobiales > Xanthobacteraceae > Bradyrhizobium > Bradyrhizobium campsiandrae. Next base: position 4,497 of record NZ_JAANIH010000117.1, on the reverse strand, counting down.
CAATACGATCGAGGCGTCTCCATCTCGCGTCTTGTCGCAAAGCTGGGTTAGCGACAGCGAGCGCCTTTAGAAGGCTGCTCAGGTCGTAAGGTATGAAAGCAGGATCCGTAGGCACTAGTCGGTCGAGTAATGCGACCATGTCATTTGGAAATTTCGAGGGAAGACGTCCCGAGCCGTTCTCTTGGTCTTCTGTGTCCCGTGCTCGGTAGACAAAAAGATCAAGCTGGCCCGTAGGCACGAGAAACGGAGAGATTGTTTGAACGACGTCGGGAAAATCGTCTCCCGAACTCTCTGCAATCGTCGCGAATCGTCGCGATGTTTGCGGGGTCTGGTAGATAGATTCCTTTGGCCAAGCTTTCAAAATGAAGAGTTTCCCAAATGAATTCCAGGCGCTTTGATCAACGACTATTGAATTGAGAAGTGAGAGGGCCTCCGCCCGGCCCTCATCGTTTGAACGCTGAAGGGCAAGACGCGCTTCAGCGAAATCGATGTACTGTCCCGATTTGATATTCCAATAGCAAGCTAATACGAGAAACTCATGAAGGCGCTCGATGGGCTGGTTGTCCCACCGCCAACTTTGGAAGACCTCGAACAGCTTTAGAAAGTTGGGCTTGAGCAGCACAAATAGCTGCGCGACGCCGAGATCTTGATTGTGAAGGAATCCATTCCAGGCAGGTTCTGCTAGATCGTTGTCTAGAGAGAAGAGTGGGATTATCCGATCGCTTACCCACTGAGGATCAAGATAATGGAGCCAAGTCAGGCGAATGGTCGTTTCGCACACGGCGTGATCTCTGCCTTCCCCTGGCGCGCTGAGGCTGGCCTCGATCCTGGAGCGAATGTCTTTAGGAATGCCCGCATTTTGTTCGAGTTTCCTATCGTTCAGAATTTGATATAGAGACTCGATCATTGCACCAACCGGTCCATTGATCGCGTTAGCGTAAGTTCTTCGCGAATAGCCCTTTGGTTTTCCTTCAACGAACGTTTCGCCAAGCCCGCTTCGAAGCAAGTCCGGGCTGCAGGTCAAGCTATCAAACACTGCGTCCCAAATGCGCAGTGCTCTGTCAGGATTAATCTGCGCGAGATGCGGTAGAGCACCTCTGAGCCATCGAGGAGCGTAGTGTGCTAGCTTCCCGATTATCGCTGCTGGGAGGCGCGACAAGCGCTCTGCGAATAGCCACTGAATTCGATCGTGTAATCCGGCCGGCCAGTCTGTTAGAGCGCTTTCCCAGAAGCCGATTGGGAATTTGGCTTGCCGAGCCTGAAAGGCCAGCGCGGCTAAGGCGCGGTGAGGGCGCTGCTTAACTAGCCCGCTGAAAGGACGGTATTCGGCAAATTCCATTGAGGGCCGAGTATCGCTCTGCTCTGCGGCCTCAATGATCTCAGAAACGGGTAGGTCGATGATTTTTTTCGGGTCGTCTTCGATTGATACCCACCCCGTCCTTCCATCAAGGCTCTGGTCGGCGCTCAATTCCCACCGGTCGTTCCAGCTTTTGTCTTGGGCTCTCAGACGGGGAAGACGCCTCAGGGTGGCTTGAGAGAGCGAGCAGCCGTTGCGGTTCAACCAGCCTAGCATCGATGCTGCGGTGCTGGCTCTGCGCTTGTTCGTCTCAAGAACGTCTTCGCCGGGTCCCGTCACGCGTCCTGTTACGATGCGACTCTCGATCTTCGATCGCAATCGTCGAGGCACGTCGTGCCAGCGGCTTTTAAGTAGATGGAGTAGCTCGCGACGATTATACCCGTCCCAAAAGCTATGCTCCTGTAGAGCGATTAGCCCCTCTCCAATCTCTTTTCCGCTGAAAATAGACTTTGTCCAAGCATGAAGCTTTAGTTTGTCGAAGAAGTACTCTTCGCTGCGTGGCCAAAGGAAAAGATCGGCGCGCGCGCGAACGGGATCTGCGATCGACAGTTGATCAAAGAGGCGGCGAACCCATTGAAGATATCGGTCGGGGTCCCCCAGATATCGGTCTCCTGGCCTCGAATCAATCTCGAAGCTAGCGGTTCGCCAATAGCGGACTCCAAGAGCTTTCAGTAGGGCGGCGCCTCGCTCCAATCCATTCCTTGCTGCACTAAAATGTTGATAGAGCCATTCTGGAGCAACTTCGAGATCCTCAACGCCATGTACTGGAAATTTGACTTCCAGAGTCACAACGGAGCCACTGCTAAGCTCACTCCAGCCATCCGTAGGTGGAATTGAACTAAATCTGAAAGGCCTCCTGCTCGTAAGGAATGGTTTGATGGAGTCTTCTAATTCGTATTGCAAGAGAGCAGACCAGCCCCTTCTCTTGATCTTTGCAATGACTTCATACTGAAAATGGTCGCTCTTGGGCGAACTAGAAAATTTTTGAAGAAGCAGGCTCCAGAGTCGGCTGGCCTCGGAATCCTTATTTGAGTTGCTTTGGTCTAGGCGCCATTCGATCTGGATCAGTAGCCCGGGATGCAGCGAAAAATATCCACCCGCCCACCAAATCGAAGCGGGCTCATCCAGAACCCGCGAAAACCATTGAGAGATAGAGAATAAGCGAGGAGGAAGGCGGGTTATCTCGAACTCGTGGATACCCGCTAATCTCACGTTTTTCTGATTCTGCTCATCAAAAGGAGATAGGGAGAGGGCGTCGACTATATGTCGACCATCGGGTTGTTGTTCGTCACTTGGACGAGGTGGATCGTCGTCAATTCCGTAAAGCTGGAGAGGGTCGATCAGCTCTTCTTGACCGTATCCATCCTGCGGCGCTCCGTAGCGAACATTACGATCGAATACACATATCCACTCCGCAGGTGGAGGCGGCGTCGCTTCCGCGAAGAGCCGAGCGCCTTCGACTGTTCGGACGAGCGAAACAACTTGACCTCGTTCGTGTGGACGCAGTCGTCTGGGACTGTTTGATGCCAAGTTCAGAACTGAACTGCGCCATTGCTCTGGATCGTCGGATCTATCTGCCCACGCTCGCAATGTGTCCCACAAAGCCGAGTGCGAGGGGGAACTCGGATAAGCTAGTGCAGTAACGCCTCGATCATGCCATCTACTGAGAACCTCACTCTCCGTGCCCTGATCGAATGCGAAAATCTTGGCGCGTTTTTCGGTGCCCTTCGCGTGAAGTCCCTCCAATAAGTAGCGGACCGGAGGGTCGTTTGCTGAATAGCCGAGCAAAACAATTACGTAATTCTTGAGCAGATCTCGCACAAAGCGGGTCGCCCATCCGTCGGCCAGATAAGCGCGGCCAAAGTCGGCGCTGCTTAATATCAACGGATATTGCTCGAATAAATCCGATGACGAGTGGAGTCTCCCGTGGAGGTAGATCAAGCCTGTTAGAGGTTGGCCGCTTGATAGATCTGGGAGGGCAGGTGCGATGTGACGTCGAACGTCATTTTCTGCGCGCTCGAACAGCAGGTCGAAATTGGTCGTTACTAGTTGAGTTTTGCGTGCCGCACTTCGGGACAGCCGTAGAATGGTCGAGTGATAATTCAGGTTCGCTGATGGATCGGGGCTGAGCAGCTTGCTGACGATTTCCTGAACGGTGTCCCGTCCATAATCGCGCTGAAAAAGGCTAAAGATCTGATCGAGCGATACAGCTCCGTCTGGTTCCTCTTTAGCGCGAGAGACCATTTCCCGCACTCTTGCTTCAGGAGGCGGTCCAAGTTCGTTCAGAACCTGCTCTGTAAGTTCAATGAACCCGGGCAATCCCGCTGGACGCGAAACGCCAGCTCCGCAGAAAAAGACAACATTTCCGTTGTCGCGGTCCTCAAGCAGTGCTTCCGGAATATTTGGACCGTCGGCGAAGAATCGCATGTTGAGTAGCAATGCGCGTTTCGATTGTATTCGCGGATACTCAATGATTCTGAGGTGTGCTTCAACGCGCCGTTTGAGTATCTCCCACAAAACAAAAACGGCCGGATCTTCCGATCCGGCCGCAACGCAAACTCTACTCGGCTAAGCCTACGCCACGCGACGCAACTTAGCCCCCGCCCAACTTACGAAATCTTAGCTGGCCTTCTTGGCCGGCGCGTCGCCGACCTTCTTCTGGATGGCGCGCTTCAGCTCGACCGCGCGCGGGGAGAGCGCATCGGTGCTGGCCTTGAGCAAATAGGCATCGAGGCCGCCATTGTGGTCGACGCTCTTCACCGCGTTGGTGGAGACGCGCAGGCGCACGTTGCGGCCCAGCGCTTCGGAGATGAAGGTCACGTTGACCAGGTTCGGCAGGAAGCGGCGCTTGGTCTTGATGTTGGAGTGGCTGACCTTGTGGCCGACGAGGGGGCCCTTGGCCGTCAGTTCGCAGCGGCGAGACATGGCAAAAATCCTTAAGTTCGAACCCCCAATGCTTGCGGCCGCCATTCGGGGCGCCACGGGGGCAAATTCTGTTGTCCTTGCAGGGAGCGGGCGGAATGAAGGAGGACGTGTGCACGAGACGATCCAATCGGAAAGCGAGTGGTTGTTACTTAAGCCTGTTACAGCGCCAGGCAATGCGTCCGGGGCCCAAAAACCGGGAACTCCACCGGACTCTT
>NZ_JAANIH010000116.1 GCF_014529705.1 Bradyrhizobium campsiandrae | reverse complement strand
TGGAGATGTCCAAACCGACGTACTGTTTCATAGCATTGCTCTCCCTTGCCATCATCCGCTGAGGCGGGATCCTACTGGATCTCGAGTCTTCGAGAAGCCGTCAGCCGCGATTACGCCATGTGAAGAATCGGGATTTCAGGCTGGGCTGAGCCTCAGTTCGAGGCTGAGCCGGGAGAGGATTTCGAACAGCAGAAGGCTCAGCCACCGAATGAGGCGGCGGAAGTTGATGTAGCCGACGGCAGCGAGGACGGCATTAGCGGCGTCGCCCTCGCGGTGCCAGAGGTAATTGCGGCCCATGCGGTGCTCGGATTTGAGATGGCCGATGACCGGCTCGACGGCGGAACGCCGTCGGAGCTCGCGCTTGATCTGTGGTGTCACCCGCCGCTTCTGTCCTGAGATGAACACCCTGAACTTGTAATCGGGCGGGGCGTTGTGGCCGCGATAGCCCTTGTCGAGGAGCGCGCGCTCGATGGTGTTGCCGATCAGCTCCTCCATCTCGGGGATGACGGTTGCAAGTGTGTGGCCGTCATAGGGGTTGCCGGGCAGCGCCTTCACATGGGTCACGAACTGCCCACCCTTGGCGTGCGCCAGCGTGGTGGCGACCGAGACCTTGACGCCGAACTCGTAAGGTCGGTGCGCCTTGCCCTTGCCGATGCATTCCACCTCCGGCGCGTGCAGCGAGTAGACCTTCGGTCCACGCTGGTGCTGCTTCTGCTCAAGCACGCGTCGCGCCCGCGACAGCATGCGCTCCAATACGATCCCACCGAGCAAGTCGGCGTTGCCACCAAGTTTGCGGCCGATGTCGCGGATGATGCGGCCGAGATAGGTTTTGAGCTTCTTCAAGGTTCGGTTGGCGCGCTTGAACTGCTTGGCGTGGGCATAACGCTGGTGCTTGATCAGCGCGAACTTGCCCACTCTGGCATAGGACTGGCGCAGCTTGACACCATATCGTTTCGCCAGCCGGACCAGGATCTCGCGGGCGCGGTTCAGCAGCCTGGCATCGGTCGGGAACATCACGTTCTTGGGCTGCACCGTCGTGTCGATGATGACACGATTAAGATCGGCCGGTTTGATCGCCTCGGTCTTGCTGGCCACCGCAAGGCTCTCCTGCAGCAAGGCCTGCAACTTCTCCTCGCCCATGCGTTGCCGCCAGCGCGTCAGCGAGGAGCGGTCGAACACCAGGCGGTGCTGGAAGAACTCCTCGCCGCAGAAGAATTGGTAATAGGGGTTCTCCACTCAGCGCTCGCACAGCACCTCATCGGAGAGGTCGTAGGTGTGCTTGAGGATCGCAAGCCCCGCCATCAGCCGCGTCGGCAATGGCGGCCGGCCGGGCTTGTCCTCATAGACCGCTCCGAACCGCTGCTCCAGGAACGACCAGTCGATCGTCCGCGCCAGCTTCACCAGCGGGTGGCCCATATCGATGATCGCGTCCAGCCGCGAGCGCAGCGGATATTTGTCGATGAAGTCGGACCATGTCATCATCCCGGCGCCTTGGCAGAGAAGTAGCATTTTGAGCACCACTCTACTGCAATCGATCTAAAATATGCCGCAAAGTACGTAAACTCCCTTTAAGCTAACCAAGCAGTCAAGCACCAAAATATTGCTCTCGCACGTGTGGACTATTACGCAGTTCGGCTGCAGACCCTTGCAGCACCACGCGGCCTCCTTCTAGAATGCACGCACGGTTTGCGATCTTCAGAGCAACCGAGACGTCCTGCTCAACGAGCAATACAGTCAAGCCCGTATCGATCAGGCGACGCAACGCCTCGTACAATTCCAGGACGATAAGTGGGGCCAACCCCAGCGACGGTTCGTCGAGCGCCAGCAGTTTCGGCTTGCCCATCAACGCGCGCCCGATCGCCAGCATCTGTTGCTGACCGCCGGACATCGTCCCCGCCTGCTGGGATCGCCGTTGTGCTAAGATTGGAAACAATGCAAACACGTCGTCCAACACGCGCAGCCGATCGCTCCGCTTCGGCAGCGCGGTGCCTCCGACCAGCAGATTCTCCAGGACCGTCAGATCGGGAAATATATGGCGCGCCTCGGGGACCTGAATAAAGCCGCGGCGGGCGATGACGTGAGGCGCGCTTCCCTTGATCGTAAGGTCGAGGAAAGCCGCCTCGCCGGAGAAAGGTAGCAAGCCAGCAAGGCAGCGCAGCAAGGTAGATTTTCCCGCTCCGTTCGTCCCGAGGACAGCGACGACTTCTCCTGTCGTCACTTCGAGGTCGACGCCCCGCAGCACGGGCAAGGTACCGTAACCGGCCGTCATGTTCGATACGCGGAGCATCCGGCTCATGCTGAGCCCCCAAGATATGCTTCTATCACCCGCTTGTCGCGACGCACTTCTTCCGGCGTTCCCAGACTGATCGGCTCCCCGGCGTCCAGCACAAAGATGCGGTCGCAAAGCGCCATCACCGCTCGCACCATGTGTTCGATCACGAGCACGGTGACGCCGATTTCACGAATTCTCCGGATGTTTTCGATGGCTTCGTCAGCCTCTCGCGGCGTAAGCCCACCGAGGATCTCATCGAGCAGGATCAAGCGTGGCCGGGTCGCCAACGCGCGGGCAATTTCCAGCCGCCGCTGCTCCGCAAGGGTAAGGTCGGCGGACTTCACGTCGCACCGGGCTGAAAGCGCCATCTGGGCGATGATGCCATCGGCGAACGCAACGGGGTCATCCAGATCGTCCTGCGCAAGCGCGGCCGCCGCGACAACTTCTCTTACGCTCAAGCTGGCAAACGGCTGGGCGATCTGGAAGGTTCGCGCCAAGCCGAGTCGACAAACCTCGAATGGCGCGAGTGTTTGAGTTTCTCGCCCCTCAAAGACGATCGTCCCAGATGTCGGCCGCGCAAATCCACCGAGCATCGAGAATAGTGTCGTCTTGCCGGCGCCGTTCGGCCCGATCACGCCGAAGATCTCGCCCCTCTTGACGTCAAACGTGGCGTCCTTGACCGCGATCAGACCGCCGAACGCTTTCCTGAGCCCCCGGACTTGAAGGATATTCTCCGGGCCGGTTGTGGCCACGGCAGCAGGAGATCGCTGGGGAGCCACTGCCGGCTTGGGAAGCCTCAACCGCCCGCGGGAAACACCAAAGCGCGAAAGGCCGGCCACGATCCCACCCGGCCACAGCAGGATCACGGCAACCAGCACCACGCCATAGAGCATATGATGAAGAGCGCCGCCCCCGTGGTCTTGCAGATACACCCGGATCGATTCGCCGACCGGGAAAAGCAAAGCTGGACCGAGCAACGGCCCAATCAACGTACCCGCACCGCCGATAACGGTGAACAACAAGATGAAAATGGTGATCTCGATACCAAACATCGATACCGGATCGATGAAGCCGACGAATTGCGCCTGGAAACTCCCAGCCAAGGCCGTCGCGAACGCGCTCAGAACAAACGCACGTTGCTTGATGGAAAACGGGTTCAATCCCATCGCTGAAGCGGCAGCCTGGTTGTCGTGAACGGCTCGCCAGAAGAACCCGGTTCGACCGGTGTAGATCACCGACACCACCAGCAGCAGCAAGCAAAGCATTACCGCGATGACAACAAGGAATGCCCCCGGCTCGACAAAGCGGAAGTCCCAGAACGAGGTGCCGATCGTCTTGGCGTAGAGACCATTTGTGCCGCCAAGCGCCCGAATGCCGCCGACACCGAACTCAAGGACGTAGGCAAACGCCAGGGTCAGCAGGGCGAAGACCAGCGGGCTGAGATTCCATCGAAACGGCAGATACCCCACGGCTGCTGCGGCCACGGCAGCGATAGTCCCGCCCACGAACATACCTGCCCAGGGCGAAATACCATAACTTGTCGCCAGATAGGTCGAGACATAGCCGCCGATCCCGAAGAACGCCGCATGGCCGAATGACACTTGGCCGACGATTCCGCCGATCATATTCCATGCGACACACAGATACATCCACGTGAACAGGCCGACGGCGATCGAAATCGTGTACGGTCCGGAAAAGGCAAGAAGCAAGGCCGTGGCCAGTGCTATCACGGCAATCCAAACAACGAGCTGCCGGTCGAAGCGTGAGAGAACAGCGCTCATGCGTTGCTCCCACGACCAAACAGACCCTTCGGCCTGAACAGAAGCGCGGCTCCAAATACAAGATAGGTCAACGACGGCGAAGCCGGGTTGTTCAGCAAGGCTGCCGCCAACGACTCCACCAGACCGATGATCAGTCCCCCGACAAAAGCGCCTCGCAGGTCGCCCAAGCCGCCGAGGACCACAACCAGCAGCGAAAGCAAGCTTAGGCGGATACCCGTCGATGGCGTTACATAGGAGAAGGTCATCAGGCATCCGGCCGGAATGGCCAAGATCGCAATACATCCCGCAAAGACCATCAACTGCGTTCGTTTGATATCAACGCCGCACAGCCACGCCATGGTCGGATCCTGGGAAGTCGCGCGAATACGATGACCAATCTCCGTCATCGTCAGGAACGCAGACAGCAGGCCGCACACCAGAAGCGAAACCACAAAGCCGATCAGCTGCGGCACTCCGATCACGACGCCATGGAAGTGATAGGAGAGATCGCCGAAGGACGTGTTGGTATTGAGCAGGTCGGCGCCGAACACGATCAGAAGAAGGCTTTGGATGACGAACGAAAGCCCGATCGTGAGTTGGGCCTGCGTCAACGGACTGGAGCCAAGCACCGGCTTGATCAGAAACTGAAACAACAACATTCCGAGCAAGCCCATCAACGGCAGGATGACGAGCGCAGCGACGTAGGGCGAAAGTCCGAACTCGCGATTCAGCACGACAACCCCGTACATGGCGATCATCAAGAGATCGCCATGGGCGAAGTTGAGCACGCGCATCACGCCGAATACCAGCGCGAGCGATACGGCGACCAGCGAATAGACCCCTCCGGCCAATATCCCGGACACAACGGCCTGCAGGAGAAGATCTGCGCTCGGCATATCTGGATCGTTACTTAATCGGTGTGGGTGACATCGTCGCGATCGACGCAGGAAAGACCGTCGCCTTCTTGCGGGCACCGTTCTTCCATTGCGCGACCAGACCCTGCGCGCCGACATTGCGGCCATCGGCGTCAAACTTGATCGCGCCAGGTATCGCCGTCTGGTCGATGCTCATATCCAGCTCACGAAACGCTGCTTGCAGGTCTTCGCGGGTCGGAGCTGCCGACTTCTTGTAGACTTTCTCGAGCACCGTCTTGAGGGTGATCCCGGCCGCGTAAGCCAAACCGACATAGCTCGATGGCAGCGCGTTGTAGCGCTTGTTGTATTCCTCGGTGAGGTACGCGACCTTCTTCAGGTCCGGATTGAAGTAGTCGATGTTGCACAGATTCAGCCGATCGATGAATTCTGCGTCGACCAATTGAGGGAGCCGCGGATCTCCCGGGCCACCGCCGACACCGATCACATACGGCGTGAAATCAAGTTGCTTCATGGCCTTGAGGCCGGCAACGACGTCCTCCGTATACCCGGCCCATACCAGAATGGTCGGATTCGCCTCCTGCACCTTTTTCATCACCGGCAACAAGTTTCGCTCGGCGCGATTATAGGACGTCTCGACGACTACTTTCACCCCCTGCTTCTCGAGGAGCTTGCGCACCAGTTCGCCGGTGTCGGCGCCGCGGGGACTGTCCTCGTAAAGCAGTGCAATCTTCTGGCTCTTGATGCCCCCCTTGGGTTCGGTAAGCGACGTCAGGAACGCCACGACCGCGTCCGCTTCGTTGTCACTGGTAATCTGTTGGCTGAAATACCAGTGGTAGTGGCGGTTGATGATTTCCGAGGATACAGCGGCGACATTGAACAGCGGCGTCCCGGAAGCCTCGGCGAACTGCGCGGCGGTCGACGTGGACGCGCTGATGTCGTCTCCGACCACGAATGGAGCGTTTCTCAAGCGAACGAAGCGCTCCATCTCGCGGCGAGCGACGTCTGGTTTGCCTTGCGAATCCGCGAACTCGAATACAATCTTGCGGCCGGCTATGCCACCGTCCTCATTGATCTCCTGAGCCGCAATTTCAAGTCCTTTCTTGCCATCCTGCCCCAGGATCGCCAGCGCTCCCGTCAACGGCGTCAACACGGGGATGGAGATCGGGTCGGATGGATTCTCAGCCCGCGCGCCGCTGGTTCCAATAACGCTGAGCAACGCGGCAGCGACTACTGAGCTAAAGCGGATCCTCATGGCACCTCCTAGAATGGGCTTATGTAGGCAAGGCATTTCCAACCAGTCTTCTCGGCCAACTTCGCTTCCAATCCAATCTGGAAACGGCTGGCTTCTTGTACAAACACATACGTGTTTTTGCGTATTTGAAGCTGCGACACGTTATCCGGAAATCTCCGTGTCGCCAGTGACCAAATCGGCCACACGGTAGCGCCGAAAGTATAAGATGGGCGGGCACCATCGACGATGTATCCGCCATCACCGCAATGGACGCTACCGCTGGATCGTGGGCGTCGATCGGCGCCCACGATCGTCCGTTTCAGCGCACGAGGTCCTACTTGGCAAACTTCCGGAAGTCGGGTTTCCGTTTTTCCTGCAGCGCCTTGACACCCTCGCGCGATTCTTCGGTATCATAGTAGAGCTTGAGTGCGTACATCCCCATTCCGGCGATGCCGGCCTGGTGCGCGGTGTCCATGTTGAAGCTCCGCTTGGCGATCGCGATTGCCGTGGGACTGCGTTCGCACAGTTCTTCGCCCCATTTTTGCACTTCATCGTCAAGCTGGTCGTGCGGGACGCAGGCGTTGGCGAGCCCCATCGCAGCGGCTTCCTGCCCGCTATAGCGCCGGCACATGTACCAGATCTCGCGCGCCTTCTTCTCACCGACAACACGGGCCAGAAATGCCGTACCGTAGCCGGGATCGACGGATCCCATCTTGGGTCCAACCTGCCCGAAAATCGCTTTCTCGGAGCAGATCGTGAGGTCGCAGATCGTACAGAGCACATTGCCGCCGCCGATGGCGTAGCCCTGGACACGCGCGATGACAGGCTTCGGAACGTCGCGTATTGCCGTATGCAGCTCTTCCATCGGAAGACCGATCGTGCCACGACCGTCGTAGTTGCCGTCATGCGCGGACTGGTCGCCGCCGGTGCAGAAGGCACGGTCGCCCGCCCCCGCAAGAACGATGGCGCCGATATCCTTGTCATAACCGGCCTTGTAGAGGGCCTGGATCAATTCTTCGCAGGTCTTGCCTCGGAACGAGTTCATCTTTTCCGGGCGATTGATGATGATCCACGCAACGCCGTTGCGGACTTCGTAAATGAGATCTTCGTATTGCATCTGTTTGCACCCCAAATTCTGATCCAATCAACCGTTCATCGTCAGGCCGCCGGACACGCTCAGCACCTGGCCCGTCACATAGGCCGCATCTTCGCTCGCGAAGAACAGGATGGCGCCCGGCAGATCCTTTGGCTGGCCGATGCGGCCGAGCGGGATCGAACGCCGGAAGGCTTCCTCCAGCTTTTCCGGATTGCCGGCGCCTTCCTTGTAATCGGTGAATAGCGCCGTGTCGGTCGGTCCCGGACAAACGACGTTCACGGTGATTCCGTGCCGGGCATGTTCGCGCGCGATCGTCTTCGAGAACGCGACCAGACCGCCCTTGCAGGCGGCGTAGACGGCTTCTCCGGACGATCCGACACGCGCCGCATCGGACGCAATATTGACGATCCGGCCCGCCCTGCGATCGATCATTCCGGGAAGCGGCGCATGATGCATGTGCAAGGCGCCGGTCAGGTTGATGGCAATCAGCTTGTCCCACTGAGCCGCATCCGTCTTGATGAAGGGACGAAATACATCCCAGCCCGCATTGTTCACGAGCACATCGATCTGCCCGAGCTTGGTGGTTACGGCGGCAATGGCGCCATTTACGCTCGGCCTGCTGGTAATATCGCATTCGAACGCTTCCGCGCGCCCGCCGGATTTTTGGATCTCGACCGCGACTTTGAGCGCCGCTTCGTGGTTGACGTCAAATACCGAGACGCGGGCGCCTTCCTCGGCGAACTTTCGGCACGTTGCGCCGCCGATCCCGCCGCCGCCACCCATAGACCACTGTCTTGTTCTCGAACCGCATTATCTTTCCTCCCGACTCTCCGCAACGATCTGCGATTGTTTGGATCCGGCATTGTGCGCCAGGTTATCGCTATTATAGCAATATATTGTTATATATCGTCCTATCTGACAAGAGAAACCCAGCTATGCGAAAAACAGTGGGAAAATCGCTCCGATCGACGAGAGGAAAGCTGGAGTTGGCTAACCGGCTATTCTTCCGGCTGTATCAATGCACCAATATGTTGCACAAAACTGGCAGCCGCGCGGTCGAAGCGGAAGGACTGAGCACCCAGCGATGGGCGGTGCTCGGAGCCTTGTCGCGCAAACAGGCCGAAGCCGGCATGAGCATCGGGGAACTTGCCCGGTATCTGATGGTCAGCCGCCAGAACTTAGCCGGCGTTCTCAGCCGCATGGAGCGCGACAAACACATCCTGATCGCGCCGGACACACGTGATCGACGCTCAAGAATCGTGAAGATGACGAAATCGGGTCATCATGTGTGGCACACTTTGGCATTGCCAAAGATCCACGTCTATTACGGCGAGGCCCTCGCCGACTTCTCCACGAGGGACGCAACTCACACGCTGCACTATTTGCTGAAACTACTCGACAACATGAGACGCATCAACGTCGAACAGCGCGGCGACGAAGACCTGGAGTAAGGCCGTCACCGAACGCTAGGCACGCTTCTTAAGCCTGAATGGTCAACCCCGTGGCGCGAAGACTCTCGATCTCTTCGAAGGTCATCCATCCCGCAAGCGCTTCGGCAAGCGGCGTGTTTTCTGCCTTACGCGGAGGCGAGGGCTGTCCCGGAATGCTGCGGCTGAAGCGCGGCGCCGGCGCCGGCTGCACCACCCCATCGATGTCAACGAGCACGGCGCGACTGCGCATGTGCGGATGGGCGGCCGCCTCATCAAAATTCAAAACCGGGGCAAAGCATACGTCGGTTCCTTCCAGCAAGGCGCACCACTCGGCACGTGTTTTGGTTCTGAACGCCTTGGCGAGCTTCGCCCTCCCCGCCTCCCACTCAGAACGGTCGTTCTGTGGTGGCATCTCGGATGCATCGATGCCGAGCAGCTTGAGAAGCTCGCCGTAGAACTTCGGCTCAATCGGTGCGATCGAAATCAGCAGATCATCAGCGCAGGTATAGACGTCATAGAAGAACGCGCCGGAGTCCGTGAAATTGGAACCTCGCTCCGGGCTCATCAGTCCGGCCGCATACATTCCGTAGATACTCGTCATCAGGTGCGCGGTTCCATCGACGATGGCCGCATCGACAACCTGCCCGCGGCCGGAGCGCTGCGCCTCCAGCAAGGCGCAAACCAACCCGAACGCGAGATACGCGGATCCGCCTGCGAAATCACCAAGCAGATTGAGGGGCGGTGCGGGCAACTGCCCTTTCCTGCCAATCGCGTTCAAGGCGCCGGTCAGCGCGATGTAATTGAGGTCGTGACCGGCGGCCTGAGACAATGGACCGCTTTGTCCCCAGCCCGTCATGCGGCCGTAGATCAGCTTCGGTTGCCGCGCCAGACACACGTCAGGGCCAAGACCCAGACGCTCCATCACACCGGGACGAAATCCCTCGATCACGGCATCGGATTGTCCGATCAGCCCCAGCACGACCTCTGTCGCAGCCTTGCTCTTGAGATCGAGCGCCAATGCCGGTCGGCCGCGCAGCGATAGGTCGTATTTTTCCGGGCGCCGGATTCCCAGGCCCGAATCGGACTGGCGCTCGATGCGAAGCACCTGAGCGCCCATGTCCGAAAGCATCATCGCCGCCATCGGCGCTGGGCCGATGCCGGCCATCTCGATGACCTTTATCCCTGCAAGCGGACCCATGACGCGATCAATCAGCCGAGAGTCCGCCCGAGAGCATCTGGTAACCTCGTGCACCATATGCGGGAACGCGAATGGGTAACGAGAGCCGCGCCGGCGAGGAGGCGTCCGAACTTGCCTGTTTGAGATGCGTTTCCAACTCATCGTGAATTGCGCTCACGATGTCCGCCTCGTGCAACTCCAGCGTCTCGCAATGACCTCCGACGCCAAGCGCCAGCGGCTGGCTGGAGGACGATTTCGGGATCAGGACGGCAATCATGCCGTAGCCATCGACGACACGATTGCGGGAAAACGTATAGCCACGCCGCCTGATCAAGGAGAGTTGCTCTAGGAGTTCTCCGATATTAATCTTCTCCTCCGACGATTGCGCATAGGCGTTCATGCGGTGATAAAGCCGGCGAACATCTTTGTCGTTCATCGAACTCAGGAGAACCTGGCCGACGCCGGAAGCCGCAAGCGAGCGCTTCTGTCCGATCCTGAGGTGATGGGCGACCGCCGACGGCTCGTTCAAGATGTGAATGTACTGAGCCATGTCGCCGTTTCGAGCAGCGAGCACGACCAATTGGCCGGTCCGCCTGCCGATCGCATGCATTAGCCGCGGCAACGTCCCCTGCTCGAAAAGCCTCGGCTCGATCCAGCTTCCGAGAAATGGAACGCGCTCCGTCGGCATATAGGTGCGCTTCTTGGTGTCGTAATGGAGATAGCCCATCGCCGTCAGGCTGCGCAAAAGAGCCGCAGTGCTTGATTGCGGATAACCGAGCCCCATGGCCACACCGACGACGGTCAGCGGCTGACGCATCTCGTCGAAATATTCCAAAATTTCGAGAGTCCGGGCGGCCGATTTCACGACATGAGCGTCGCTGGAAATGGCGCTACCGGGTTGGCTTTCCATCGACATTTTCTCCCGACGCATCCTTTTGACACCGATTTATGAACGGTATTCCGTATTCTGAACGGCGTTCGATCTGGTTGTCAAGATCGCGCACGGGCGGAAACCCCATGTGCCGCCAGTGACTCGCTCTGCGAAAGCGAGCGTTGGAGGCGATCAACGAGACTGCAGATCGCCGGCCAGACGACATGGATGTGTTAAACATCGCCGCCTTGGCCTGTCTTGTTGACGCACGAAATCGATGCGTCCACCACTGTGGACAGACAGTGAAATGGCAACGCCTGCCGACATGCCAGGCGAAGACGGGACATCAAGCGTGAGTCAGTGGCTTAAGGAAGATCAGATCCAGGTTCAGGAGCTCGTACGCCGCGTCGCCCGGGAACGGGTCGCAAAACGCGCCCAGGAAATCGATCGCAAGGGCGAGTATCCGCAGGACATGTTCGACATGCTCAAGGAGCTCGGCCTGTTCACCCTGCCGTTTCCCGCCGAGTATGGCGGGACAGGCAGCCTTCTCTCCGGTTGCGTTGCGGTCGAAGAACTCGGCCGCGTCTGCTACAACACGGCGTACCTCTTGGTGCTGCAATGGGTGCCGATGGGTGCGATCCTTGCCAGCGGAACGCGCGAACAGAAGAACAAATATCTTCCCGGACTGTCGGACGGCTCGCTTCGGGCGGCCTTCTCGCTGACCGAGCCGCAAAGTGGCTCGGACGTCGCCGGAATGAAGACGCGCGCCAAACGCGACGGCAAGGGCTACCGCCTGACAGGATCGAAAATCTGGTGCACCAACTCCGGGAATGCCGATTTCGTTCTCGTCGCCGCAAGGACGGGCGACGAGAACTCGCGCGGGCAGATCGCGATGTTCATCGTCGAAAAGGGTACGCCCGGTTTCGCGCTGGGCCCGAAGGAAGACAAGATGGGTGCGCGTGGCGTCGGTTCGCATGCCCTCTTTTTCGACAACGCCTATGTGCCCGAGGAAAATCGCCTCGGCGACGAGGCGCGCGGATTCAAGGTCGCGATGTCGGCTCTGAATGATTCTCGCCCCATCATGGCGGCGCGCGGCGTCGGTCTGGCTCAGGGCGCCATGGATCACGCCGTCGAATTCATTTCCAATCGGCATGCGTTCGGCCAGACGATCTCCGACTTTCAGGGTGTCCGCTGGATTGTCGCCGACATGGCCATTCAGATCGCCGCGGCCCGCAATCTCACCTACGAGGCAGCAAGCGCCGTCGATCGCGGCGTCCGCGGTACCGACCTTGCGCCGCTAGCCGCGACGGCAAAGTGCTTCGCCACGGACACCGCAATGAAGGTCGCGACGGATGCGGTTCAGCTTTTTGGAGCGGCCGGCATTTCTAACGAATACCCGATCAACCGCTATTTCCGCGATGCGAAGGTGCTCCAGATCATCGAAGGCACCAACCAGATTCAGCGCAACATCGTCGCAAAATCCATCTTCCACAACTAGGCTCACGCAACCAGAGATACCACATGGAAACGCTTGGCATCGGACTGCACTACGAAGACGCGACCCTCGGGCGCAAATTCAAGACGATCGGCCGTACGGTCACTGAGGCCGATATCGTCAATTTCGTGAACTGCACGGGGATGGTCGAAGTTCTGTTCACGAACCTCGAATTCCTGAAGCACGAGTCAGATCTCAAGGGGCGGCCGGCGCCGGCTGCGCTCGTCTACTGTTTCGCCGAGGGACTTCTCGTTCAGGCCACGATGCAGCATACTGGTTTTGCGTTCCTGCAAATGGAATTCAATGTCAAAGGGCCGGTGATCGCGGGCGACACCATCCATGTCGAATGCGAAGTCATTGAAGCGCGGCGCAGCAAGAATCGGCCGAACCGCGGCCTGGTGCGAACTAGAAACATCGTTCGCAAGCAGGACGGCACGGCCGTTCTGGAATACACCCCGCTGCGGATGATGAAGGCCCGCGCCAGCGAATGAGCACCTCATGAAGAAGCCCACTTCCGAACTCGACAAAGCAACCGGACCGCTCGTTGGCATCCGCGTCGTCGATTTAACGATCAATGTTCTCGGCCCGGTCTCCACGCAAATCCTGGGAGACATGGGCGCCGACGTGATCAAGGTCGAGTCGCCGAGCGGCGACGACATGAGAAAGGTCGGCCCGGCACCAAGCGAGGGAATGGGCGCGTTCTTCCGCAACATGAACCGCAACAAGCGATCCGTTGTACTCGACTTGAAGAAGCCGGCCGATCGCGCAACTCTGATGAGCCTGGTTCAAACGGCGGATGTGTTCGTCCACTCGATGCGTCCGAGCGCGGCCAAACGGCTGGGCATCAGTTATCGCGAACTTGGCAAGGAAAATCCGCGGCTCGTCTACGCGTCCGCCGGGGGGTATCGCAATGACAGCTCACGACGGGATTGGCCGGCCTTCGACGACGTGATCCAGGCCGCCTCCGGAATTGCCGCGATGAACGTCGTGGACGGCGCGCCGCGATATTTTCCGACGATCATCTGCGACAAGCTCTGTGGCTATATTCTGGCCTCGAGCATCGGCATGGCATTGTTTGCCCGCGATCGCACCGGCCTCGGCCAGGAAGTCCATGTCGCCATGATGGACGCCATGGTTGGATTCAACATGATCGAACACCTCTGGGGCGGCGTGATCGACCGGCCCGATCTCGGCTTTGGCTACAGCCGCATGTTGACGCCACACCGCCGGCCCTACAAGACGTCGGACGGCTACATCTCGCTTCTCGCAGTCACCGACGACCAATGGTCGCGGTTGTTCGCCGCAATGGAGCGACCTGAACTGGCCAAGGATCCCCGCTTTCTCCACCTGGAGGATCGGGTACGAAACATAGACGAATTGTACGGCATCGTCGTCGAGACGATAAAGACGCGAAGCACGGCTGAATGGCAGGAGCGGTTGAATATCGCCGATATTCCAAACGGACCGGTGCATGATTTCAAGGCCATATTCACAAACGAATATCTCGAGGAAGGAAACTTCTTCCGGCGATTGGACGACCCGGCCGCGGGACGAACGGTATCGATGGCTCCGCTGGCGAGCTTCTCCCGAACCGCGGCTTCGCTTCATCGCAAACCGCCTCGCCTCGGAGAACACACCGAGGAAATACTCAAAGAACTAGCGACGCGAGCCGGCGGATAATCGCTCTTTGCACCATTAGGAGCAGATCTCCTAGCAGTTTGCTGAAAAACCTCGAAGTGGAGAGTTTTCTTAGTTGTGGCCGGTCGTTGTTGGGGGGCCTCGGTGAGGTTGGATGTGGTTTTCCAGCCTGGTGTTGGTGCCCCCTGACGCGGGTGGCTAAG
>NZ_JAANIH010000115.1 GCF_014529705.1 Bradyrhizobium campsiandrae | reverse complement strand
CTGGACCGCCATTAGATGCTCCGTCGCTGTTTGCTTCCCTCTTGGCACAGCGATGCAAATCTACTGCGAATCTACGATTGCGAACTTGTGACTTGGGACACTAGCGCCTGCACAGGCAGGACGGCTGTTCTACTATGCATTTGACCTCCTCTGGCGGGATGGAAACGTCCGCAAACATCCGCGGATCGAACGCAAGCAACAACTCCTATTCCACCTACTCGGCGCAACGACATCGAGCTGCCGTTCTTATATTCCAAACACCTCGTGGTGACGGCTAACATTATCACCAGGCGTCCTGCAGCAGAATGTCTTTAACCACTGGCGCGTGCATGACTTCCCCACACATGCCGAGAAGGCTGTGAATGAGGCGGCTGTTCCTCAAGACAAACTCATGGGCGCACTCATTCATGAATTCGCCCTGGGCGGTTACCGGGATTGTAGTCAGTCTTATCGCCTGACGGGGGAGTAGACCGTTTACGCGGTTGCGTGGCCAGCCCGAGCGTCCATAGCCTCAGATGCTCCAAAGCCCTACCGCCTGTTGTCGCGATACGCGAGCAGGCGCAGCGCGTTGACGACGACCACCAGCGTCGAGCCCTCGTGAACCGCCACCGCCGGGCCGATGCCGAGGCCAAGGACCGTTGCCGGCACCAGCAGCCCGACCACGCCGAGGCTGATGAACACATTCTGGAGGATGATCCCGCGGGTGTGGCGGCTGAGACCCACCGCGAAAGGCAGATGGCTCAAGTCGTCGGCCATCAGCGCAACATCCGCTGTCTCCAGCGCGACGTCGGAGCCGGCCGCGCCCATCGCGATGCCGACCGTCGCGCTCGCCATCGCCGGCGCATCGTTCACGCCGTCTCCGACCATGGCGACCTTCTGTTCGGCGCGCAGCTTCTTGATCGCCTCGACCTTGTCCTCCGGCATCAGGTCGCCCCAGGCCTCGTCCAGCCCGACATCCTTGGCGATCGCCTCGGCGACCTTCTGATGGTCGCCGGAGATCATGATCATCCGCTTGATGCCGAGCGCGTGCAGCTGCGCAAGCGCATCGCGGGCGGCAGCGCGCGGCGTATCCATCAGTCCGATTGCGCCGAGTTCGTTGCTGCCATGGCGGACGACCATCGTGGTGCGGCCGCCTTCGCGCAATTTCGCGATTGCTGCCGCAGAAGCTTTGCCCAGTGCGGCGATGCCGTCGGCGCCGAACATCTCGGCCTTGCCGATCCAGACCGGCTTGCCGTCGAGCGTCGCGGTCACCCCGCGTCCGGTGAGGCTCTTGAGATCATGCGCCTGCGGGACGTCGCGCCGGCCCAGGCGCTCGCGACCGTCGCGCGCAATTGCAGCCGCCAGCGGGTGGTCGCTGAGCTGCTCGACCGCGACGGCGACCCTGAGCAGATCTTCTTCCGAAACTCCTTCTGCCGGGACAATATCGGTGATGCGTGGACGGCCTTCCGTCAGCGTGCCCGTCTTGTCGAAGGCGATCGCGCTCAGCGAGCCAAGATTTTCGAGCGGCGCGCCGCCCTTCACCAAAACGCCACCGCGTGCCGCTCGCGCAACACCGGACAGCACCGCGCTCGGAGTAGCGATTGCGAGCGCGCAGGGACTGGCCGCCACCAGCACCGCCATGGCGCGATAGAAGCTAGCGCTGAATGGCTCGTCGATTACCACCCACGCGAACAGCAGGATGAAAGCGAGTGCCAGCACTGCTGGCACGAAAAGGCGCTCGAACTTGTCAGTGAACCGTTGTGTTGGTGATTTCTGCGTCTCGGCCTCGCTGACCATCTGGACGACTTTGGCCAGTGCGGTCTCGGTGGACAGGCGCGTCACCTCCACCTCGATCGCACCCGCGCCATTGATGGTTCCGGCGAACACGCGCGAGGAGGCGCCCACCGAATTGGGTCTGGCGCGCGCCGTTGCGGCATCCTCGACCGGGCGCTTGTCGACGGGGATGCTCTCGCCGGTGACCGGCGCCTGATTGACGCTCGACTCGCCCTTCACGAGAAACCCGTCGGACGGCAGCCGCTCGTTGGGGCGCACGAGGACCACGTCGCCGACCACGAGGTCCTCGACGGGCACCTCGCGGGTCTCGCCGTCGCGGCGTACGGTGGCCGTTCGCGGGGCGAGCTCGGCCAGCGCCTCGATCGCCTGCTTGGCTCGTCCCATCGCGTAATGTTCAAGCGCGTGGCCGAGGCTGAACAGGAAGAGAAGCAGCGCGCCCTCCGCGAAGGCGCCAAGTGCCGCAGCGCCGGCCGCCGCGACCAGCATCAGCGTGTCGATCTCGAACTTCTTCAGGCGCAGATTGTCGATCGCCTCGCGCAGCGTGTAGAAGCCACCGAAGAAATAGGCGGCGATGTAGCAGGTGATCGGCAACCAGCCGGGGGCAGCGGGCAGGAGCTTCTCGATCGCGAAGCCGATCGCAAGCATAGCGCCGCATGCGAGGGAGAAGATCAGCTCGGTGTTGAACCCGAGAACACCGCCATGCGCGTGATCGTGCTCCTTCTCTCCCCGTGCGTGGCTGTGCTCGCCATGGTCATGACCTGCATGAGCATCGGCCACTTGGTCTTTGTCGACGCGATCAGGCTTCGCAGCCGGCCGGCGGGCGGCGATGGGTCCGGTCACCGTGACCCCCATCCCGGAGAGCGCATCGCGGATGGCCTGCTCGGAACCTCGGGTCCGGTCGAACTCGACACGCACCAGCCCGCCGGCGCTCGCTTCCGCCTCCAGCACGCCCGGCACTGCACGCAGACGATCAGCGACCGTCCGCGCCCTACGCTGGTGAGCGATTCCCTCGACCTGCCAAAGGACATGGCCGAAACGCTCGGTGATCCTGGCTCCGGCGCTTGCCACGAGCTCGCGAATGCGTGGAAGCGGTACGGCGCTTGGGTCGTAGTGGATGCAGAGCTGAGCGGGCTCGCCGGGGCCGGCGGCGGCGACATGAACCTCCTCGACCCCTTCGCGGCCCTGGATCTCCGATGTCAGCCGAGCTACGCACGCGTCATCGGTGTCGGGGACGCCCGGCAGTAGGATCGGAATGTCCAAGCGAAGTTTTTCGGTCACCCTCACGTCCTTCTTTACTTAAAATGCTTCTAAGCTAAGATCGCACCCTCTGGTAACCGCGACCTCACTATTATTCATTATTTTGCACGAGGGAGACAAAAGAAGGCGACCGGGATCTTCTGACGAGCAGATCATCCGTGCAATCACATTCTAGGCCATCATGCCGTCTGGATAGCTGTAAAGTTGCACTGGGTTTCACCGAACCTCCGCCGATCGTACGCGGCTCGTCAGCAGCGAACGGCGCGCCGCTGGACCGACGCCGCGGGCTCCGGCCGGAGTGGCTCATGCCAGAGACTCAGTCTCTTGCGGCCGAGAAAATTTCGCGGCGCCTGGGCGGAATCCTGGCAGCGAATGCGTCCCCCGCCCTGTCAGGATCGTGCGGCCAAGCGCGCGCTCGCATCGTCGCTTGGCGATGTTATGGTTTAACTACGACAGGTCCATGTCCGAGAGGGACCGAGGCTCTCAAGGTCGCAAGATGATGCGCCTGCAAACCAACATTCGCGTCCCCGGCCTGAACGGCCGTGAAGTGACAGACTTTCATGTTGAATTGCGACGACGCCAGCTATCAAGCCTGGTGGCCCGGGGTTCACTTGCAGTTTCACACCGTGCGCCGGGTCACGGGAGATGTCGGAAACGTGGTCTACATGGATGAGTATGTTGGCCGGTTTCGGCTGAGATTCCACGCGATCGTGACCGTCGTTGTTCCGGGAAAGGCGATCACTTGGCAATTCATAAAGGGCGTACGGCTGCCCGGAAAACTCACCCTGCGCCTCGAAGATCAGGCAGAGGGCGTCGCTCTCTCCCACGTGGTCGAGGTCGGATTTCGCGGTGCCGGCCGCGTGATCGATGCTGTTTTTCGCTTCTGGCTCACCCGCGAATTCGCAAATGCGTTGGACGAACACGTGCGGACCGAATTTCCGAAGCTACGCGACTTGCTGCGTTCGCGGGCGGCAACGCCCGGTAACGCATAGCACGAAGGCACGCTCCATTCGACACCGTGGAATTCGATTACCGGCATCACAACAATAGGGCAAAGGCGTAGCACAGCCGGGCGCGATGCTCTGTTTGTTGGTATTGCGGACGATCACGTCGCTTGCAGCGCCGGGCGATGAACAGTTCTACGAATGATCTTCTCTAACGACGTTGAGTGTATGAAGCGCGATCATCCGCTCTTCATTGGT
This sequence comes from Bradyrhizobium campsiandrae, assembly GCF_014529705.1. Lineage (GTDB taxonomy): Bacteria > Pseudomonadota > Alphaproteobacteria > Rhizobiales > Xanthobacteraceae > Bradyrhizobium > Bradyrhizobium campsiandrae. Next base: position 10,068 of record NZ_JAANIH010000115.1, on the reverse strand, counting down.
GGGTATGACGAGGACGGCGACGGGGCTGTTGGCCTCGCATATGCGCAGAGCGCTGCCGAGATTGGCCGATTCGTCGATCCAGAGGCCGGACCAGGCGAGCCGCTCGCAGATCCGGCGGCGCACATCGGCGTGGTTCTCTCCGATGCCAGCGGTGAATACGAAGGCGTCGAGCCCTCCGAGCGAGGCGATGAGGCCGCCCGCCTCGCGCGCGACCCTCCAGCAGAAGAGTTCGATTGCTTCTTCAGCCTCGGGGCCGCTGTTGTCAGACAGCGTGCGCATGTCACTTGAGATTCCAGACACGCCCAGCAGTCCCGACTTGCGGTAGAGCAGGTCCTCGACATCCGCCGCGGACATGCCAAGCTGTGTCTGGAGATGAAGGACAACGCCAGGATCGATGGCTCCGCAGCGTGTTCCCATCATCAGGCCGTCGAGTGCGGTGAAGCCCATGGTGGTGTCGATGCTTTTGCCGTCGCGCATCGCGCACAGGCTGGCGCCATTGCCGAGATGCGCAGCGATCATGCGACCGGCGGCAAGCACGGGATCGATCTCGCGCAGGCGCCGGGCGATATATTCGTAAGACAGACCGTGGAATCCGTAGCGCCGGATGCCCTGCTCATGGAAGGCGCGCGGGAGGGGCAGGCGCGCGGCGACCGGCGGCTTGTCGTGGTGAAACGCCGTGTCGAAACAGGCCACCTGCGGAAGGCCCGGGCGGAGCTGCGCAATCGCACGGATGGCGGCCAGATTGTGCGGCTGGTGCAGCGGGGCGAGCGGGTTGAGCTTTTCCAGTGCATCAAGGACTGCGTCGTCGACGAGACGCGGTGCGGCGAACTCGGTCCCGCCGTGGACGACACGGTGGCCAATCGCGATCACCTGGCGGTCACCCAAACGTTCCGCCGCCCAAGCGAAGATGTCCTTTAGCAGTTCGGCGTGGCTCAGCGATGCGCCGTCCGGCCAGTCACGCTCCAGCACGATATCGCCGTCGGCTGAGCGGACCCTCAGGCTGGGTGCGATGCCGATCCGCTCGATCTTGCCGCCGGCTGACAGCATGGGGTTATTAGCCCCGTCGAGCGTGAACAGCGCAAACTTGATGCTCGATGAGCCTGAGTTGAGACTGAAAATGGCTTTCATGCGCTGGCCGGCAGTCCTGGAGCCGCCTTGGTCGCCGTGCGCGCCATCAGCACGGCGACCGCGCAGGAGGCAAGGCGCGTGCGCAGGCTGTCGGCGCGGCTGGTGAGGATGATGGGGACGCGCGCACCCAGGACGATACCGGCGGCAGATGCATCGCCGAGAAAGGTCAGTTGCTTCGCGAGCATGTTCCCGGCCTCAAGATTGGGCACGACGAGAATGTCGGCTTGGCCGGCGACGGGAGAGACAATGCCCTTCTCCTTCGCGGCCGCTGCACTGATCGCATTGTCGAGGGCGAGCGGCCCATCAAGAATGCCGCCGGTAATCTGCCCGCGATCCGCCATCTTGCAGAGCGCGGCTGCATCGAGGGTCGAGCCTATGGCCGGATTGATGGTCTCGACGGCAGAGAGAATGGCCACTTTCGGCTCCTCCACGCCGAGCACATGGGCAAGGTCGATCGCGTTGCGGATGATGTCGGCCTTTTCTTCCAGCGTCGGCGCGATGTTGATCGCGGCGTCGGTGATGATGAGCGGCACCGGATGGTCCGGCACGTCCATGACATAGGCATGGCTGATCCTGCGTTCGGTGCGAAGACCGGTGGTGGAGACGACCACCGCACCCATCAGTTCGTCGGTATGGAGCGATCCTTTCATCAGCAACCGCGCTTCGCCGGCGCGCACCAGCGCGACCGCTTTCTCTGCCGCGTCGTGGCTGTGGGCGGCCGGCACGACGCGCAGCGCGGCGATGTCCTTGCCGGCCTCCTCCGCAGCCTTCCTGATCCTCGCTTCAGGCCCGACCAGGATCGGCGTTATCAGGCCGGCCTCCGCCGCCTCCACCGCAGCCGTGATAGCCGCGGCGCTGCAGGGATGCGCGACGGCGGTCGCCACCGCTTCGCCCCCCGTCGTCTTCTCCACGAGACGGCGATAGCCGCGATGCTCGGCCAAATGCACATCAGGCAGTGCGATGCGGGGACGACGCACCTTGTCCTTCGGCGCCTTCACCTCCGCGCGCCCGGAGATCACCTCCTCGCCGTTCTGGTTGACGCAGCGGCAGTCGAACACGACGACGCTGTGCTCGGGCCGTTTCTCGGCGACGGTCACGCTCGCGGTGATCGTGTCGCCCAAGCCCACCGGCCGGATAAAGCGCAGCGACTGGCTGAGATAGACAGCGCCAGGCCCCGGCAGTTCAGTGCCGAGTACCGCGGATATCAGGCCGCCGCCCCACATTCCATGCGCGATCACGCGGCGGTATATGTCAGTGGCCGCGAAGTCGGCGTCGAGATGGGTCGGATTGACGTCGCCGGAGACGAGCGCGAACAGCTTGATGTCCTCCTCGCGGAGCGTCCGGGTCATGCTCGCTGTGTCGCCGACCCGGATTTCATCGAATGTCCGGTTCTCGATCATCCCCTCATCGGCCATCGCTCAACGCTCCAGCACATAGTGGCCGGGCGCGTCGGCGATGATCGGATAGTTCTTGTCGGGCGCGCCCATCGGCGGCGCCGTTGCGGCTTCGCCGGAATGCCGCTTGAGCCAGTCGCTCCAAGCCGGCCACCAGCTTCCTTCAAAGAGTTGGGTCCTGGTCAGCCACTCATCCGGATCGAGCGCCGGCCCGTCCGCCTCGCGGCGGAGCAGTCGATAGGAACGACGCGGTCGCCCTGGCTCCGACACGATGCCGGCATTGTGGCCGCCGCTCGTCAGCACGAAGTCGATCGCCGCGCCGGTCAGGCGATGGATCTTGTGCACCGATCGCCACGGCGCAACGTGATCGCGTTCCGTGCCCACGACGAACATCGGCTGGCGCATGGCGGAGAGACTGATCGTGCGTCCATCGACCTTGTAGCGGCCCTCGGACAGATCGTCCCCGAGAAACAACTGGCGCAGATACTGGCTGTGCATCGCAGAGGGCATGCGTGTGCCGTCGGCGTTCCAGGCCATCAGATCGGTCATCGGCTCGCGCTCGCCCATCAAATACGTGGTGAGCAAGCGCGACCAGACGAGATCGTTGGAGCGCAGGATCTGGAACGCGCCGCCCATCTGGCTGCTGTCGAAATACCCTCGACTCCACATCAGGCTTTCCAGGAGGTTAAGCTGCCCCTGGTCGATGAACAGGCCAAGTTCGCCCGGTTCGCAGAATTCGGTCTGGGCCGCGAGCAGGGTCACGCTCGCGAGCCGCTCGTCCCCATCGCGCGCCATCGTCGCGGCGACGATCGACAGCAGCGTCCCACCCAGGCAGTAGCCCACTGAATGGACTGAAGCGGCGCCAGTGATCGCGCAGATGGCGTCGAGAGCGGCCATCGGTCCGAGCCGACGATAGTCCTCCATGTCGAGATCGCGGTCTGCGCTGCCCGGATTGCTCCATGAGATCATGAAGACAGTGAAGCCCTGTCCGGTCAACCAGTTAACCAGCGAGTTCCCGGGCGAAAGGTCGAGAATATAGTACTTCATGATCCAGGCCGGCACGATCAGGATCGGCTCCGGCCGCACCATATCGGTCGTCGGCGCATACTGGATCAGTTCCATCAGCCTGTTGCGGCAGACCACCTTGCCACTGGCCGTGGCGACGGACTCACCGACTCGAAACGCTTCCGCGCCAGCTGGCGGCTGACCGCGGACCATCCGCCCCATGTCGTCCATGAGGTTGCGCACCCCATCGATCAGGCATCGCCCGCCGGTGTCCAGGATGCGCTGCTGGAGGACTGGATTGGTGGCGAGAAAATTGGTGGGCGCCACCGTGTCGAGCCATTGCCGCACGGTGAACGCCACCATGTCTTCATGATGCTTGGTGACGCCCGCGACGCCAGTCGTCGCCGCGTGCCACCATTGCTGGTTCAGCAAAAAGGCTTGCGAGATTAGATTGAACGGGGGCGTAGCCCAGGCCGTGTCCGCGAAGCGGCGGTCCTGCGGCAGCGGCTCGATCGCGCGCTCAGCGTCGTTCTTCGCCGCGCTCCTGGCTGCATAGTCAGCCAATCGGAGGCACTTGCGCATTGCTTTCGCGCCGAGCTGCAACTGCTTGCCCGGCGAAACGGCGAGATGCAGGCCCCAGTCGGAAAAGGCCTGGGCCACCGTCACCGGAGAAAGCCCGAAAGTCACTTGCGCGAAGGCAGCCGTCGTCGCGCGATCCAACGTTTCTGACAATCCATCCAGCGGATCGGTCGCAGTCTGCGAGTTGACCTCAGGCATTCGTTTCCATCTTTTTGCGATTCCAGGAGTTGGGCACTGAAGGAGAGTACAGCTGCCGACCACCGAGAGGTGGCAGGGTCAGAATGCAGCCAGCGAGCGCTCCTAACCTTGACATGGCTCAATGATGAGCGGTCATTCATCGATGAAGGTAGCAAAGATGATGGTCCGCTATCCCACAGGCAAGTATCCGCCAATGACTTATCAGTTAGACGAGATGATCGGCCCTTCGCAGCCAGCCGTCAGTTCGTGCTTAGAGCCTGCCGCCGGCTTGTTTGCCCCACTATCATCCGGCTCAGTCGCAAAGCAGGGAGTGACGGCCGAAATCGGTCGGAGCTGCGTCCTGTGCTTTGAGCCGCGCACTCCGGCTGGAGTTTCGCCGGGGCGGCATACGATCTGTAAGAGCAAGATTCAACGCGGCGAGCAACATTGAAGAATGGGAGTGATGCCATGAGCTTTTGCGACATCGTTGTCGATGCATGCCCTCGCAGCGACCTCTATCAAACGCTTGATCGAGCTCGCGACATGGCTAGGGAGTTCGGTTCTAACCTTGCGGTGGTTTCCTATGCTTGGCCCCCTCTGTCGATGACGGAAGCGCTGGCTCCCAACGTCTTCTCCGTCCAGGAGCAGACCCGAGCCATGGAAGATGCTCTGGCTGCCGCCCGGAGTGCGTTCGACAAGGTGTTTGGAGCGAACCCGAAGGGGGTCGAGTGGCGTTCAGGCATCCGCGAGCCGACTAAAGCGGTGCGCGACCATCTGCTGGCTACCGATCTGCTAATCACGAGTTCGTCCGAGGCCGACGCCTGCGTCTTGCCAGATCCGGCCGACCTCGCTCTCCGCTCCGGTACTCCAGTTCTGCGTCTTGGACGAAAGACCGCAAGCACTTGCTTCCCAAACGTGTTGGTGGCTTGGAAGGACTGCTCGCAAGCCCGCCGGGCCTTGCATGATGCGCTCCCTCTGCTTGAGCGTGCCCAGAGCGTCGCGGTCGTCGGTGTCGGGGACGAGGTGTCCGCCGACCGGCTTGAGGCGGTGGCGGAGCACCTGCGCCGTCACAAGGTGAAGGCTCGCTATTGGCACCTCCCTCGCTCGCAAGACGATGTCTGCGCGGATCTGCTCGGTCAGGCCGAACGCGAGGGTGCGAACCTCATCGTCGCCGGGGTTTACAGCCACGGCGCTCTGACCGAACGGGTGCTCGGCGGTGTCACCAGGGAAATGCTGAAAAGCACGGAAATGTCCTGGTTTCTGGCACATTGAGGATCGTGGACTGGCTAAAGGATAAAAGGGGATAGTTCGCCGTCAGGGGATGGGGCGGCATTCTTGCCTGCAGAGCGATATGTAATCGGCCGTGGTGATCGACGGGTTGCTATCATCGACGCTTTTGACGCTGATACTGCTGCCGATCCTTTATCGTGGCGGCGCTGCGAAGGGGCCACATGACGGGTGAACCGTTTGCCTGACACTGATCACTGCCGAAGCTTCGCGAGGGACTGTCCGATCATCTCAGCCTAGTTTGAGCGCGTCAGACTCAGCCAGTCTTCTTGATGCGACAAGCGATGCAACCAAGACCGCGGAAGAGAGCGTAGCGGCGAAACCTGCGATGGCTGCGGCGAAGATGATGCCGATCTCGCCGAACCGATCACTTGCAGCGCGGCCGATGCGACGAGATGACGGAAGAGTTAGCAGAATGACGTGAATCCCGATGCCGGATAGCGCTGTACTCGAAATGAAGCCTGAAACCAGTGCCGAGAGAGGAAGTCCAAACCTGCTCGCTGACAGCTATGATTAGTATGACGACAACCCAATCGCATGAGGATTGAGCGCAGCGTCGGAGCCCATGGACAATTAGGTACGAGGGGCAGGACAACCAGTGTTGCTCCTGCGAATAGCAGGGGGTTCTCTAGGTAGTTTTCCGCCAGGATGTCTCTGGCGACGATGAACCAGAGATTTGGCCGCGAACACGGCAATGATCGCTCCGAGCCCGCCGGCAAGCGCCGGATGTTGCATCGAAGTCCACCGAGCAATACGGTCGTCGTCGACGCGATCACCGGGATCCTCTTCATGCCGTCGCCAACAACGAGTGCGATAAGGGCACCTCCGGTTGTGATCACGAGCATTATCTGGCGGCCGACAAGTAAGCTGATGGTACCGGGAAGCGAAGTAACAGCGAACGTTCTACGGGGGGCGAACGTACTGGCCCGGAACACTTGCGACGTTCCCGCTCCGCGATCCGGAGGCCGGGCCCCAAATCGCGACGGCGAGGTTGAGGGGGGGGGATCGACGACGGTCGTTCCTCCGCTTTCTGACATTGAAAAGCCCCCTTGGAGGCCTTTGATATCAGAAGTCCATTTCAGGTAATTGCCGCCGTCGCAATCCGACTTCGAGCGTACTCGTTTGGCGGTCGGCCGGTAGCGCGCCCGGGACGTGACTAAATCAGGTCGACTCAGTTGACTGTCAGCGCCTACCATGGTGGCAGTGGCCGTTCAGCGTTCTCAGTGCAATCAGATGGGAGTCGAAAATCGGTCCTCGACGCCCGCGCCTGGTTAACAGGAAGCCGATATGCGAACCTTCGAAGACAGAGTTTTCGTCTCTTTGGTCGTTACTGGATCACTTGCCTTCGGCTGGATTCTCTGGCCATTTTACGGTGCAATTCTCTGGAGTGTGGTCGCGGCGGTTGTGTTCGCCCCGTTGTACCGGCGATTGTCGCAGGCGATGCAGCAGAGGCACAGTCTTGCAGCGGCCGCGACGGTCATGATTATCGTGACCTTGGTAATTCTGCCCTTGACGCTGCTGAGCGTGACACTGGCGCGAGAAGCATCCAACGTGTACGGACGGGTTCAGTCCGGCGAACTAGACCTCGTTCGGTCATTCCAACAGATTCTGGACGGATTGCCTGACTGGATGGCTCGTGTGCTGGATCACTTTGGCCTTGCGATCCTGGGCGGGGTACAGGAGAAGTTATCCAGCGTCCTCTTGAAGGGTAGCCAATTCCTTGCCGCGCAGACTCTCGATATCGGTCAGCGCACGTTCGGCTTCCTTGTAAACCTCTTCGTCATGCTGTGCCTCCTGTTCTTTCTGTTTCGCGATGAGAATACACTGTCCAAGCGCGTTAAGGACGCCATACCGCTACGCCCCGAACGACTAGATGCCCTCCTGCTCAAATTCACCATCGTTATCCGCGCGACGGTCAAGGGAAACCTGCTCGTCGCTCTCCTGCTAGGAGCCCTCGGCGGTTTGATGTTTTCGCTTCTGGGCATAAACGCGTCGCTGCTATGGGCGGTTTTGATTGCCTTCCTGTCCTTGTTGCCCGCGATAGGATCTGGCTTAGTCTGGGTGCCGGTAGCGGTTTATCTGCTTGCAACCGGCGCCATCTGGCAGGGCGTCGTCCTGATCGTCTATGGTGCCCTCGTCATTGGTCTGGTGGACAACCTCCTGCGGCCGATGCTCGTGGGTAAGGACACCAAGATGCCTGACTATGTGGTGTTCTTCTCGACGCTAGGCGGGATCGAAGCTTTCGGTATCAATGGCTTCGTCATAGGTCCCGTGATCGCGGCCATGTTTATCGCAGCTTGGGAAACGTTTTCGGTGTTGAGACAAAGGAATGACGACGCAATCGCGTGAGGTATTTCGGCGGCTTGCCGAAAATGTCAGTTAGGTGGTAGCTGACGTCCGATCGCCATCTGGTTCATACCTGCCAACAAAGCACCTGATGAGTGGCCCAAAGAACAATAAGGGCGTGGCGACGATTGACAAGCTGCGGTCTGGTCTGGGCCATGCGCGAGACCACAAGGATATCTCTCCCGTCCTCGCCGAAATCGGCAAGCTTACTCCGATCTTCGGTCGGCTCGAATCAATGGGGATGACGGCCAATTTCGTCGTCCGCCTGCGCACGACGCAGGACGTGCTGCGCAGGTCGATGCTGCGCATTTTCCAGACCCAGCGGGTCGAGTTCGTTTCGTCGGTCACGCGCTGGTCCAGACGCCGGTGTTCTCGATTGTCGCCATGATGCTGTTCCTGAAGACTGAAGGCGACCCGGCATCGGCCATCATGTTCGGATTCATCTCCCACATGTTCGTCTACGCGCTCTACCCGTCCGCCTGCTCGAGCAGCCGTTTGCCAAGGGACACGGGTCTGTGGACGATGTCAGTTTCTTCCTGCTGGCCGAGCTCGAGGTGGGCTTGCGCAGATCGATGAACGAGCACGCCTCTTTGCATCCAGTCTCAAACGCAGGGAGTTGAAGTCATGCACGGTGGAGGTGCCGCAGGAACCGCGGGCGGGCAACACGCGGGGAGGTTGGAAGGCCGAAGTCGTGGGAGGTCTGGTCACGGGCAGCCTGACGCTACTTGCCGACGCAGCGCACATGCTCACCGATGTCGGCTGTCGACCAGCAATCCGGCGCGCCCTCGAACAAAGGGGCGAATTGCAGAAATCACACTTGTGCATCTGTGGATGACACCCACATGGCAAGAACATTTTTTAACGTCATGGCATTTTTGGTCGTTGCGGTCATCTGTCCGGCCTTTGATTGCAGCTTATCAGAGCCGCATGGCCTTGATGGTAGTCCGCTGATCGGGCCCCAATCATCGTTGACGGACTCAAAGTCCGTGCACAGGTTCGGGGTGTCCTGATCCTCGGTGTGTCGACCGGATGCCATCACGTCGTCATTGCCCTCGCCAAACTCAGTGTTCGTTGTCTTGAGCGGTGTTCAGGCGGTTGCATTTGCTAAGCGATCTTTTTTCAGGCGATTCCGAACGGTCGTTCTCGGAAGGTGCCCCCACGCTGCATGATTGCCCAGACGATACAGGCGAGCTTGTTGGCGACTGCGACGGTGACAACGCGCGCCGGCCGCCGGGCGAGCAGCGCATTGACCCATCCAGCTAGGTCGGGCTTGTTGCGCACGTAGCGAACAACGGCTGTGGCGCCGAGCACAAGGAGCCGCGTAGGTACGGTTCGCCCTTCTTGGAGATGCGGCCCAATGCCATTTTTCCACCGCTGCCATTCTGTTCCGGGACCAGCCCGATCCAGACCGCAAAATGGCGGCCCCGACTTGAACGCGCTGGCATTGACGATGGTTACCACCAGCGCGGTCGCCGTGATGATCCGACTCCGGGAATGGTTGCGAGCCGCCGGCTCAGTTCGTTGCCGCGATGACGGGCAAGGATTGTTCGTTCGATGGCTTCGATTTTCGACTGCAGCTCCTGGATTTGCATCAAGATCAATTCGGCGCAGGCCCGGGCCGGCTCCGGAAGTTCCGTGCCCTGGGCGAGGGCCTCGAGCTCCGGAATGCGCCAGACTCCTTTGGGAGCGATCAAACCAAACTCGGCAAGCTGCCCCGCGATGAATTGACCAGCATGGTACGCTGGCGAACGAACAGATCCCGGGTGCGATGTAGCATCAGAATCGACTGCTGTTCGGCGCTCTTGACCGGCACGAACCGCATCGTCGGCCTTGTGACTGCCTCACAGATCGCCTCAGCGTCGACCTCGTCGTTCTTGCCGCGCTTGACGTAGGGTTTGAGGTAACCGGCCGGCATCAACCGGATATCATGACCGAGGTCCGTCAACTCGCGTCCCAATAATGGGCAGTTCCGCACGCCTCCATGCCGATCAAACAGGGCGATAGTTTCTCTAAGAATGCCTTTAATGTAAGCGACGTCTACGTCCCATTCGCAAAGATTTGGAGGGACGGATTGCAAAGCGTTGGCGCGACGGATTGCAATCTGTTGATCCACGCGTTGGAAATCGTTGAAGTTGCGTGTGGAGGGACAACA
>NZ_JAANIH010000114.1 GCF_014529705.1 Bradyrhizobium campsiandrae | reverse complement strand
AGCAATTCGCCCGATGGCGCGAGCATGTGCACATCCTCCGAAAGCGAGACATTCATCGGGGGATGAACGTGGCGGAATTTGACTTGTTCCGAGCGCCCGCTCGATCAGCCGAGATCGGCGGCCGCGATCCAGAACACCTCGCCTTCGGAGTCTTCCGTGTCGAGCCAGAGCAGGGGCAGTTCCGGAAAGGCCTCGTCGACCAGCTCGCGGCCGCGGCCGATCTCGCAGATCAAGCCGCCGTCGGGCGTCAAATGATCCGGCGCATCACGCAGGATGCGCCTGATGACGTCGAGACCGTCAGCGCCCCCGTCGAAGGCAAGCTTCGGTTCGGCCCGGCATTCCGGCGGCAGCGCCGCCATACCTTCGGCATCGACGTAAGGTGGGTTGGTGATGATCAGATCGTATTTGGTGTCGCCGAGCGGGGCGAACAGATCGCCGCGATGGAGCGTGATCCGATCGTCCAGGCCATGGTCGCCGACATTACGCGCCGCGACCTCGAGCGCGCCCTTGGAGATGTCGACGGCATCGACCACGGCGTTCGTGAAACGATACGCGGCGAGGATCGCAAGGCATCCCGATCCCGTGCAGAGATCGAGCACGCGCTCGACGGCGGTGGGATCGTCGATCAGCGAGCCCACTTCGCCGTCGCCGCCGAAATGCGAATCGAGCAGCTCACCGATGAAGGAGCGCGGAACGATGACACGCTCGTCGACATAGAAGGGCAGGCCGCGCATGTAGATCTTGTTGACGAGATAGGCGGCGGGTTTGCGCGTCGTCACGCGCCGATCGATGAGATCGAGCAGGGCCTTGCCCTCCGCCGCGGTGACGCGCGCATGAGCAAAGCTCTCGAACTGGTCGGGATGCAGATGCAGGGCTTCGCAGACAAGGAAGGCGGCCTCGGCAACCGGATCGGTCGTGCCATGGGCGAAGGCGAGTTTCGCCTCATTGAAACGACTGACCGCATAGCGGACGAAATCGAGCAGCGTCAGCAGTTCGCCGCGCCCGACCTTCGCAAGCTTTGACGCGGCGCGGCCACGCGCGGGCTTCTTCGTCACTCGCGCCATCAGAATCTTGCCATCAGGATTTGGTCCAGCGTGCGGCGGCCTCGTCGTCACGGGCTTGGGCCTCGACCCAGCCGGAGCCGGTGGCGCTCTCTTCCTTCTTCCAGAACGGCGCGCTGGTCTTGAGATAGTCCATCAGGAACTCGGCGGCCTCGAACGCCGCCCTTCGGTGTTGCGAGGCGGTGAGCACCAGCACGATGTTCTGGCCGGGTATGAACCGTCCGACGCGATGGATCACCGTGACGCCGTTCAGCGGCCAGCGCGACGTGGCTTCGTCGACATGGCGCTTGATCTCTTCTTCCGCCATACCAGGATAATGCTCGAGCGTGAGCGAGGCGATATTCGAGCTGTCCTCGTCGGCGCGGCAGATGCCGGAGAAGCTGACGACGGCGCCGATGTCGGTGCGCCTCTCTGTGAGGACCGCGATCTCGCGCGCAATGTCGAAATCATCTTCCTGAATGCGAATGGCGACGGGGCAGGTGGTGACGGGGGACTTCATGGCCTAGCCGCCGGTCATCGGCGGGAAGAACGCGATCTCGCGGGCGCCCGATATCACAGCGTCCGCCTTGACATGGGCATGGTCGATCGCGGTGCGGATCACCTTCGGCTTCTCGAAGGCATAAGCATAGGCCTCGTTCCGGCTGGACAGCCAGGCAATCAGGTCCTCGACGGTCCGCACGGTCGCGGGCGGCTCGATCATTTCTTCGGCCTTGCCGATTCGCTCGCGCACCCAGGCAAAATACTTCACCTTCATCCCTCATCCTCCTTGATGAGGTGGTGGATGCCGGCGCGGAAATAGTCGTAGCCGGTGTACATGGTCAGGATCGCCGAGGCCCACAGCAGCCCGAGCCCGATCAGCGAGACGACGGGAACGACCTCGTCACCGGCGGGACCCGCAAGCAGGAAGCCGATGGCGACGAGTTGGACGGTGGTCTTCCACTTGGCGAGCTTGGTCACGGGCACGCTGACCCGCAGCGCTGCAAGGTATTCGCGCAGGCCCGACACCAGGATCTCGCGGCACAGGATCACGATGGCGGCCCACAGCGACCAGCCATGAATGATACCGTCAGCGGCCAGCATCAGAAGGCACGAGGCGACCAGCAGCTTGTCGGCGATCGGATCGAGCATCCGGCCGAACGCCGATTGCTGATTCCAGATCCGGGCATAATAGCCGTCGAGATAGTCCGTCACGGCGGCGCCGATGAAGATCGCGACTGCGACCCAGCGCAGCCACAGCGGGTAGTCCATGATCGACTGCGCATAGATGCATCCGACCACGACCGGGATCGCGGCGATCCGGCCATAGGTCAGGATGTTCGGGAGGGACATCGCGCGGCTGGTCGTCCCTCGTGTCGTGGCGATGTTCATCCGTCCTACCAATACCGCTCAAGCCTGAAGGTCAACCGTCCGCCCCCAAATGGGGTGCCCGATGCGACGACCATATGACGACAGCCCCTTTAGTTCATCCCGGCTGGGGATGGAAATAATCGAATATCCTGCGGGCGCTTTCGGCGCTCACGCCAGGAACCTTGCCGAGATCGGCGATCGAGGCCCGTTCGATCTCCTTCAGGGTTCCGAAATGATGCAGCAAGGCACGTTTGCGTGACGGGCCGATACCCGGAATCTCCTGCAAACCGGCCTCTCGGATGTCCTTCTTGCGCAGCTTGCGGTGCGAGCCGATGACGAAGCGGTGGGCCTCGTCCCGCAGGCGCTGGATGAAATAGAGCACGGGATCGCGCGGCTCCAGCTTGATGGCCTCGCGCTCCGGCATGAACAGGGTCTCGCGGCCGGCATCCCGGTCCGGCCCCTTGGCGACCGACATCAGCGATACCTGGGTCAGGCCGAGATTGGCAAAGATCTCCCTGACGGCATTGAGTTGGCCACGGCCGCCGTCGATGATAACGAGATCGGGCCATTGCGGGAAATCGTCGTCCTTGGCTTTGGCTGCGCCCTCCTCGGGCGGGTTGATCAGGCGCTTGAAGCGGCGCTCCAGCACCTCGCGCATCATGGCGAAGTCGTCGCCCGGCGTGATCCCTTCCGACTTGATGTTGAACTTGCGGTACTGATTTTTGACGAAGCCATCGGGGCCGGCGACGATCATGGCACCGACCGCGTTGGTGCCCTGGATGTGGCTGTTGTCGTAGACCTCGATGCGCTTGGGCGCATGCGGCAGGCTCAAGGTCGTGGCCATGGCGTCGAGCAGGCGGCTTTGGGTTGCGGTGTCCGCAAGCTTGCGCCCGAGCGCCTCACGCGCATTGGTCAGCGCGTGGGTGACAAGTTCCTTCTTCTCGCCGCGCTTGGGTGTGGTGACCTCGACCTTGTGGCCGGCCTTGATCGAGAGCGCGTTGGCCAGCAGGTCGCTCTCCTCGATCTCATGCGAGAGCAGGATGACCTTTGGCGGCGGCTTGTCGTCGTAGAACTGGGCGAGGAAGGAGCCCAGCACTTCCTCGGGTGTAAACGTCTTCTCCGCGCGCGGGAAATAGGCGCGGTTACCCCAGTTCTGTCCGGTGCGGAAGAAGAACACCTCGACGCAGAAGAAACCGCCCTCCTGGTGGATCGCGAACACGTCGGCTTCCTCCACCGTGCGCGGATTGATGCCTTGCTGCGACTGGATTGCCGACAGCGCGGCGAGGCGGTCCCGGTAGAGCGCGGCGCGCTCGAATTCGAGCTCGCCCGCGGCCTTCTCCATCTCGCCGGCCAGCTCCTGCTTCACCGCATGGCTCTTGCCGGACAGGAAGTCGCTCGCTTCGCGCACCAACGTCGTATAGCCGCCGAAGTCGATTTCGCGGGTGCAGGGGCCGGCGCAGCGGCGGATCTGGTAGAGCAGGCAGGGCCGGGTCCGGCTTTCGAAGAAGGAGTCCGTGCAGGAGCGGATCAGGAACGCGCGCTGCAGGGCGGTGATGGTGCGGTTGACGGCGCCGGCGGAGGCGAACGGGCCGAAATAGCGCCCGGGCCGCGTCTGGGCGCCGCGATGCTTGAGGATCTGCGGCGCCCAATGGTCGCCCGTGATCAGGATATAGGGAAACGACTTGTCGTCGCGCAGCTGCACGTTGAAGCGTGGCCGCAGCTGCTTGATCAGATTGGCTTCCAGCAGCAGCGCCTCGGTCTCGGTGGTGGTCGAGACGATCTCCACGGTCACCGTGGCTGCGATCATGCGCAGGATGCGCGCCGGCAGCGGCGCACTCTGACGCGCGTAGCTCGACAGGCGCTTTTTGACGTTCTTGGCCTTGCCGACATAGAGCACGTCGGCGTTCGCGCTGAGCATGCGATAGACGCCGGGCGAGGTCGGGGCGAGGCGGACCGCGCGCTCGATCGCCTCATGACCTGATGCCAGCGGCTCTTCGCCGATCGCGCCGCTTTCTTCCAGGATGTCCGGCAGCCGCGCTTCGTCCTCGTCATCGCCACCGGCGGCCGCGGGATCGAGATCCGGCGGTGTCAGGCCTGCGGGCGGGGCCTCGGCGGTTGCGGCTGGCGGCGATTTGCGCGCGCCTGCGTCGTCCGGATTGTCGTTGGAATCGTGAACCATGGAGCGAATTTAGGCGCTGGGGAGGTCGATTTGAAGTTCCGGCCACGTCGCACGCACAGCTTGGCGCGCGAGTTCCCGGTAACGCTTCCTTAAGTCTGTTAACAGCGCGGTAACGGGTCTTAACAGGCCTTTAACTTAAAACTCTCGATAAATTTGACGCGAAAAAGTGGTGGTTCCGTAACCATGCGGCGTGGCTTTGCGCGGCGGCGCGGCCATCGCACCCGGTTACGACAGTTGCGTTGGAGAATATCGATGAAGAGGTTCATGGTGGGCGCAGCCGCGTTGGTTGCAGCCGGCTGGACAGCTTCGGCAGAGGCCGCCGATCTCAATTACGGTCAGCGTGCGCCTTACACCGTCAATCAGCCGCTCAATGCCTATAGCTGGGCCGGCCCGTATCTGGGCGGCAATCTCGGCTATGAGTGGGGCTCGGTGAGCAGCACGTCCGTGAAGCCCTCCGGCTTCGTCGGTGGCGTGCAGGCCGGCTACAATTTCCAGAACGGTCCGTGGGTGTTCGGCGTCGAAGGCGACATCCAGGCCGCCGGTGCCGACGATACGTTCGCGCCGTGGAAGTTCTCCAATCCCTGGTTCGGGACGCTGCGCGGCCGGGCCGGCTATGCCTTCAGCAACGTGCTGTTCTACGGCACCGCAGGCCTCGCCTTCGGCGAGCTGCGCGCGCAGACTTTCGGCTGGACGGAATCGCACACGACCGCCGGCTGGACGGCCGGCGTCGGTGCGGAGGTCGGCCTCGCGCCGAACTGGAGCGCGAAGCTCGAATATCTCTACATCGATCTGTCGACGAGCCAATTCGCAATTACAGGCGTGTCAAACGGCTATAGCGCCAGCATTGTCCGTGCAGGCGTGAACTATCACTTCTGATCGCCAAATAAGAAAATACCGGACCACAACCTCCCGGCCGCTTGCGGCCGGGACTTTTTTTGCGCCAGGTGTTTTGGGGCAGGTCCGCTACGAAAGGATCACTAAATTGACCGCTTTCGGTCCCTTCCCCTTCTTGTCCGGTTCGACTTCGAATGTGATACGCTGTCCTTCGGCAAGGTCCTTCAGTCCCGCCCGCTCAACAGCGGTGATGTGAACGAAGACATCGCGACCGCCGTCATCCGGCTTGATGAAGCCGTAGCCGCGTTCGCCGTTGAAGAACTTGACCGTTCCCGTCATGGCCATCGGGAAACTCCCCCTCATTGCTCCTCCGTCGCCACGCAGACGCGCGTCGCGACATGACCGGGCATCACGGAGCCCGGGAGCTGGCCATCCTTGGGCGGACCATGCAGTCCGACCGGATCTTTCTTAGGCCTTCACTCCGCCGCAACCATTCGCGGAAGCGGAACGTAAAGCCAGTCACGAAAACAGCATAATACGGTTCTCTGCAGATTGACTACCGCTGCTGCATATTTTTCCCAAGAATGCCGGAGCGTTACGGTGTTAAGGCTTGGGCACCTCTAATCGGAATCTGGCAGCACCACCCTGGCCGAGCGGCATTTCCAGCTCCGGCAGGATGGTCTTGAGCTCGCCTTGCAGCGTGTAGGGCGGATTGACGATCAGGAGCCCGCTTGAGGTCAGCGCCCCGCCCTCGGCTTGCGGCGCGACGCTGAATTCGAGCCGCAGGCATTTGCCCTGAGGCTTCGCTGTGGCTGCGAGCCGGGCCACCAATTGGGCCAGCGTGTCGGTGGCGCGCCGGCTCTTGGCCGGGTACCAGATTACATAGATACCGGTCGGCCATTTCGCGAAGGCCGTCGAGAACGCATTGCCCAGTCTTTCGAACTCGTCTTTCGCCTCGAAGGGTGGGTCGATCAGCACGAGTCCGCGCCGCTCTTTCGGTGGCACGAAAGCCGGCAGCGCCATCCAACCATCGAGATCGACCACGCGGGCCTGTTCGTCGCGCCGCAGCGCGTCGATCAGCGACTTGCGCGCCTTCGGCTCGAGCTCGCAGGCCACCAGCCGGTCCTGCGGCCGCATCAGGCCGCGCGCGATCAGCGGCGAGCCCGGATAGGCCTTGAGCTCACCCTTCGGGTTGAAGGCGCGAACAATGTCCATATACGGCTTGGTCAGCGCGACTGTCTCGTTCGAGAGCCGTGCCTGCATCAGCCGCGCGATTCCCGTGAGCCACTCGCCGCCGCGGCGTGCCTCATCGCTGTCGAGATCATAGAGGCCGGCGCCGGCATGGGTGTCGATGACGCGGAAGGCGGCCGGCTTGTCCTGCAAATAGGTCAGGATGCGTGCCAGCACGATGTGCTTGATGACATCGGCGAAATTGCCGGCGTGAAAGGCGTGGCGATAGTTCATGATTGGAGACCACGTTGTCTTGCGCGATCCCATGCCCTTGTCATTGCGAGCGCAGCGAGGCAACCCAGAATCTTGCTGCAGAGGCAATCTGGATTGCCTCGCTGCGCTCGCAATGACAAAGCAGGAGCTAGCCGCCCCTGATCGGCGGCATGGTCACCTGGTCGCGGCGGCAGGCGCGGCGTTCGAGCTCGTCGCAGGCGCGGAATTGCAGGTCCTTGCTGAGGCAGATGCGGACTTCGGACAGCCGGGTCCGGTTGCAGGTGACCGAGACGGCTGCATTGCTCAGGCCGGGATTGGCCTTGATGAAGGCTTCCTCGACCTCACCCGGCGCCACGGTCTTGGCCTGCGACAGGTCGAGATATTCGGCCGGGATCTTGATTGCAGCGCGTGCCTTGCGGATCGTCTCGAAATAATTGCGATCGGTGAGCCCGGAGCAGGTCCCGTGCTTGTCCCATTCGTTGAAGATCAGCCCCGGCGCCGGCATCAGGTCGAGCATCGAGGAGACGATGCTGCGGTTCAACCGGGGCGACAGCCGCTGGCAATATTCCGGAAAACCGTTCTCATATTGCGGCCACAGCCCGTGCACCACGAAGGAATAGGGCCGTCCCTCGCACTGGATGTTCGCGCGTCCGCCGCTGCGGCCACGCTCGGCTGCTTCCTCGCAGAACGACGGCGACCATGAAAGCGACAGCACGTAGAAATCGAATTCGCCGGGCGCGTTCTGCCGCTTGTCCTGGGCTCTCGCGCCACCGGCGGCCAGCGAAAGCAGCCCGGCGGCAAGAACCAGCGGGAGGGTCAATGAGATCACGAGACGGGAGAACGAATGCAATCTAAAGTGAAACATGGTCACGCCCCTCAACTAGACTGTGAAATCAGCCTAGCAGGCAATTAGAACATTTCAAGAACAAATTTCGAGCGACGTCCAAGCGACGGTTTAATGGGTCCGGCTTAATCCGTCCGAATCCGTGCCGTTCGGCTTGCGATCAGGGCTTGGCGGCGCGGCAGGCCGGGTTATAGGCCCAGTTGCGGTCGAGCCCGACCACGCACCATTCGACGCCCTGCCCGTAACCTGCGAAGCCGCCATCCTCGATAATCGAGAAGTGGACCTTGCGCACCTTGCCGTCATTGAGCATGGCATCGCCGGTGCAGTAGCGACGCGGAATGTTGTCGGACGCCCAGGGCCGGAACGCGGTCTCGTGTACGGCTGCGAAGCCCTCGATCTTCAAGGGCGAATTCCAGAACGAGCTTTCCTTCTCCCAGAACTGGGTCGCGATGGTCGGCAGCGCCTTCTCGCAATCGGCAACGCGGCCGTCATAGCGCGGTCCGCTCAGCCAGAAATTCAGCTCCAGCGGATTGGCCGCCTTGGCCTCGCCGAGCGACAGCGCCCCGAACAAGAGGCCGAGGACGGCGGCAAAGCGAAGCGATTTCAGGGAGGTTGAGGCGCGCATGGGCAATCCAGACAGCATGATCTGTGAGGGTCGGACGGTGCCGCGAAGGTTGAGGGAGGTCAAGTGCAGCGCGGCAACACTCGGCCAGGAGTTGATCACAACATCGCAGCCGGCAGCCCTTCCGTTCTTTTCACCGCCGCGCCGGCACCGTAAACTGGTGCCAACCAATCGGAGTGACGGGAATGCGAATCATTGCGGCCGCGGGCGTTCTCGCCAGCCTGGTTTTTGTCTCGGGTATGATGGCGAGCCAGTCGGCCCTTGCCGATCTCCTGCCGGTACCGCCCTTCAAGGGCAACGACACCGGCGGCATCATCGCCTATTCGATGGCGACGCAGGTCGATGCGCGGCAGGCCGCGGTCGATCATTGTGCGCGCTACGGCAAGGTGGTGAAATTCCTCGCGGTGCAGGCCTATGAGGGCGGCTATATCTCGTTCGCCTGCCGCTGGGTGCCCTATGGCGCCGCCGATCGGCCGATCCGCACCCTCTACTGAGGCGTTTCGGAGCGCTGACAAGGTCACGCCAAAGAAAAGCTAGGCCATCGCAGCCGGGAGTCTCTCGCATGACGCGCAAGCTCGCTTTGCTCGGATCGGCCGTTTGCCTTGCGTTGTCGGCGGGAGGTGCCTTCGCCGACGATCTGCCGGTGCGCAAGGCCGGCCTCTGGGAAATGAAGATGGTCAGATCAGGTTCGGCAATGCCTGAAATGACCATGCAGCACTGCACCGATGAGAGCGTCGACAAGGAGATGAACAACAACATCTCCCCGATGGCCAAGCAGGTCTGCTCCAAGCAGGACGTCAAGAAGACGGCCACCGGCTATGTCAGCGATTCCGAGTGCAGCGTCGCCGGCATCAGCACGACCTCGCACGCCGAGATCACGGGCGATTTCAACTCGGCCTATACGGTGAAGACGTCCACGCATGCGCAAGGCGGCGCCGCCGGCGCCGCAGGCCGCGACACCACGATGACGCTGGAGGCGAAATGGCTCGGCGCCTGCAAGCCGGAGCAGAAGCCGGGCGACATCGTGATGCCCGGCGGCTTCAAGATGAACGTGCGCGACGTCGACAAGCTGAAAGCGTTGCTGCCGAAGTAAGAGCGAAAATTGTAGCCCGGGTGGAGCGTAACCAATCGGCGACGCCGCTATACCGGTATTCGCACGCTCGCTCTTAAGCCCCCCATCGGGCTGTCGCTGAGCGTGATGTCGCCGCCATGGGAGCGGGCGATGTCGCGGGCGATGGCGAGGCCAAGGCCCGTGCCGCCTTCGTCCTGGTTGCGGGCGTTGTCCAGCCGCAGGAACGGCTTGAACACTTCTTCGCGCAGATGCACGGGAATGCCGGGGCCGTCGTCGTCGATCGTCACGGTCAAATAACGGTGATCGCGCTGGCCGTTGATGGCGATGCTCTTGCCGTAGCGCGCGGCATTGGTGACGAGGTTGGCGAGACAGCGCTTGAACGAGGCCGGCTTCACCGTCACCACAGGCAGGCCGCTGAACGTCACGGTCGCGGCGTGGCCGTGGCGCTCGGCGTCGCTGCGCAGCTCCTCGAGCGCCTGCGCCATGTCGGTCGGCTGCGACTGCTCGCCGGAATCGCCGCGGGCGAAGGCGAGGTAATCCTCCAGCATCATCGACATCTCGTCGACGTCCTTGCGCATGCCCTCCATCTCCGGGCTGTCGCCGAGCAGCGCCAGCTCGAGCTTGAAGCGGGTGAGGATGGTGCGCAAATCGTGGCTGACGCCGGCGAGCATCGCGGTGCGCTGCTCCATCGTGCGCTCGATGCGGGATTTCATCTCGAGGAAGGCAACGGCGGCGCGCCGCACCTCGCGTGCGCCTCTGGGTCGAAAGTTCGGTGCTTCGCGTCCCTTGCCGAAACTTTCCGCGGCGTCCGCGAGCCGCAGGATCGGCTTGATCTGATTGCGCAGGAACAGCACCGACACGATCAGCAGGATCGAGGACGTGCCGACCATCCAGAACAGGAAGATCTCCGAGTTCGAGGCGTAGGCGGCGCTGCGCTGCGCGAACACGCGCATGACGGCGTCGTCGAGCTGGATGCGGATCTCGACGAGGTTGGAACGGCCGACCGTGTCGATCCAGAACGAGCGGCCGATCTGCCGGCCGAGCTGCACCGACAACGTCTGGTCGAGCAGCGAGAAGAACGGTTTGGGTCCCGGCGGCGGCATGTCGCCGACGGGAAGAAAATCGACCACCAACTGCATGCGCTCGGCGATGCGGCGCAGTTGCGCGCGGTCCTTGTCCTGCGGATAGCCCTTGTAGACGTCGATCAGGCTGGCGACGTCCTGCACCACGGCCTGCGACAAGCGCCGCGTCACCGTATTCCAGTGTCGCTCCATGAACACGAAGGCGACCACGGTCTGCAGGATCACCATCGGCACGATCATGATCAGCAGCGCGCGGGCATAGAGGCCGGTCGGCATCCAGCCCTTGAACGCATTGCCCATCCAGCCATTGGCGGCGGAGACGCGGCCGGCGGCGCTCTTGAGCAGCGTCAGGCCGGTATCGATCGTGCTCATCTGGCGTGCTTCACTGCTTTTACGGCGAGGCCACGAGCCGGTAGCCGATGCCGCGCACCGCCTGCAGGAATAGCGGATTGGCGGGATCGGTCTCGATCTTCCGCCGCAGGCGGTTGATTTGCACGTCGACGGCGCGCTCGTTGACGCTGCCATTGCCGGTGAGCGCGCTGCGCGGCACGGTCTCGCCCGGCGTCTCCGAGAGAATCCGCAGCATCTCGCGCTCGCGGTCGGTGAGGTGGATGACCTCCTCGCCCTGCCGCAGCTCGCCACGCTCGAGATGGTAGACATAGGGGCCGAACGCGATCTTCTCGACCATCACGGCTTGCGGCGGCGGCGCGGCGCGCTTGAGGATGTTGTTGATGCGCAGCGCCAGTTCGCGCGGCTCGAACGGCTTTGCGACGTAATCGTCGGCGCCGATCTGCAGGCCCTCGATGCGGCTTTCCGCTTCATGCCGCGCCGTCAGCATCACGATCGGCACCGAGGAGGAGGTCCGGATGAAGCGGGCGAGGTCGAAGCCGGTCTCGCCGGGCATCATCACATCGAGGATGAGAAGGTCGAAATGCAGGCCAAGCAGCTTCGAACGCGCATCGCCGGCGCTGGCTGCGGTGGTGACGCGATAGCCTTCGGCGGCGAGGAAACGCGAGAGCAGATCGCGGATGCGGCGGTCGTCGTCGACCAAGAGGAGATGCGGGGCATCGTCGGCCGGTTGCACCGGCGGGCGGGCGAGCGTGGCAGCGAGCGGCACGGTCACTCCTTCGAATCTTGATTGGTGGCGAAGATCGTCTCCAGCACCTTGTCCGGATCGTCGCGGTCGATCATCGCGCGCAGGAAGCGCTTGACCGTCTCGGCATCCTGCGGATCCATCTCGGCGAGCGCCTTGGTGATCCGCGTGGTCTGCAGCCCGGCGAGCTTCTGCACCAGTGCCTCGCCCTTCGGCGTCGCATAGAGCAGCCGCTGGCGGCGGTCATTGTCGCCGGTCTTCTGCACGATATAGCCCTCGTCCAGGAGCTGCTTGAGCACCCGGCCGAGCGACTGTTTGGTGATGCGCAGGACGTCGAGCAGGTCGGCGACCTTCAGCCCGGGATAGCGGTAGACGAAATGCATGACCCGGTGGTGAGCCCGGCCGAAGCCGAAAGCCTCCAGCTCCTGGTCGGGATCGCCGACGAAATCGCGATAGGCGAAGAACAGCAGCTCGATGATATCCCAGCGCAAATTGCCTCCATCGCCTGCCGCCGGTCGTAGCTCGGCGGCGTCTTGAGAGGGAGTCGCGAAATTTATGTCAGGCATATTGACGTATCTTGGGTTCAATGTTACAAAACGATCAGCCCGCACGAAATTTTAGATCGTTTCGCGTCGGGCGACATTGCTAAGAGCGGCCGGAATGAGCCGGACAGGCGGCGACGGCCGGATCAGATCTACCGTACGATTGTCGAGCGGCATTTCGGCAAAACATACTGGACTTCCGCCTTCCGCAAAAGCATGTCCTCGGACGACATGCTGGCCACGGAAACCGGCCGTAACAAGGCTGGCGGTGGTTCGGCCAGAAACCACATCAAGCCAGCCGGGCCCGAAACGGGCCGGCGGGCGCCAGAACAGCGCCGCTACCGGCAGCGGGAGGCAACGACATGAGCATGAAATTCGAGATCCAGCCCGCATCCAATCCGACACCCGAAAAGGACCGTGTCGCCAAGTTGGTGGACCCCGGCTTCGGCCGCGTCTTCACCGATCACATGGCTGTGGTCCGCTATAGCCAGGCCAAGGGCGGCTGGTATGAGGCGAAGATCGAGGCGCGCGCCAACTTCCAGCTCGATCCGGCGGGTGCGGTCCTGCACTACGCCCAGGAAATTTTCGAGGGTCTCAAGGCCTACAAGCGCGACGATGGCGGCGTGAACCTGTTCCGCCCCGACGCCAATGCGCGCCGCTTCAAGGATTCCGCCGACCGCATGGCGATGGCGCAGCTGCCCGAGGACGTCTTCATCGAGGCGGTCGAGCAGGTCGTGCGCATCGATCGCGCCTGGATGCCGGGCGGCGAGGGCAGCCTGTATTTGCGGCCCTTCATGATCGCCAGCGAGACCTTCCTCGGCGTCAAGCCATCCTCCGAATACATCTTTGCGGTGATCGCTTCGCCGGTCGGTTCCTATTTCAAGGGCGGCCCGGCCCCGGTCTCGATCTGGGTCTCCGAGAACTACACGCGCGCGGCGGTTGGCGGCACCGGCGCCGTCAAATGCGGCGGCAATTATGCGGCGAGCCTGCGCGCCCAGGCCGAAGCGATCCAGCATGGCTGCGATCAGGTCGTCTTTCTCGATGCGGTCGAGCGCCGCTACATCGAGGAGCTCGGCGGCATGAACGTGTTCTTCGTGTTCGACGACGGCTCGCTCTCGACGCCACCGCTCGGCACCATCCTCCCCGGCATCACCCGCGACTCCATCATCGCGCTCGCCCGCGATGCCGGCAAGACCGTGCGCGAGGAGCCGTATTCGCTCGATCAGTGGCGCAAGGACGCGGCCTCCGGACGCTTGAAGGAAGCATTTGCCTGCGGCACGGCGGCCGTGATCTCGCCGATCGGCAAGGTGCGCTCGGTCAGCGGCGATTTCGAGATCTCGGGCGGCGCCGCCGGTCCCGTCGCCATGGGCCTGCGCAAGCAGCTCGTCGACATCCAGTATGGCCGCACCAACGATCCGCACAACTGGATCCGCAAGGTGTTTTGAGGCCCGTGTCCCGGACCCAGAGCCGGGACCCGCGCTCTCGTACGAATTCGGATCGGCAGCGTGCCGGCCGCAAGGGCGGCGCGCTGTGTTCCAACTTTTGGCGATAACCTTTAGTTGTTGAAGGCAAGAGCGCAACTGTGCGACAACCCTTGAGAGATCAAAGTTCTCAGCTATTGCGGTTATGCTCACCTCTGTCCCTCAGCTGGTAAAATGGGTCGCGTCTGCGGTCCTAACTGCCGTCGTTCTCTTCGGTATCCTGACATGGGGGCGCGGGCCCGAACTTGAGGTGATGGACCGCGTCATCAGCGTGTCCGACACTGACGCGGAAATGAATGCGGCTATCGCTCGCGCACGCGCCACGCTGCCGGTGTTCTGGGCTTCCTATGACGCGCCAAAAGGCTCGGAGACGGAGCACTCTCTCAAGGTACGATTTCAGACCGGCGGGAATGACGAGTTCATCTGGGTGAGCGACGTGAAGAGGCTTCCGGGTGGGGACTACGCGGCGCGCTTCGCCGACACGCCTCGGAACCTGCCGGGAAAGCAGTTCGGAGACCTCACGCAGTTCAATGACGCGGACATCTCCGACTGGATGTTTATGCGCAATGGCAAGATCGTCGGGGGTGAAACCATCAAGCCGCTGCTCAAATCCATGTCGAAGGCCGAGGCCGACGCGCTCAGGGCACGGATGGAGCAGCCGTAAGGCCAAGCCGGCAGTTGCCGCGTCGCGCGTCGGCTGGTAAACGCCCGCATGGCCGAAAAACCCAAAAAACCCCAGAAACTGAAGGCGCGTCTGCCGCGCGGGCTCGAGGATCGCGATCCCGCGGCGATCCGGGCGACGCGCGAGATGGTCGAGAAGATCCGCGCCGTCTACGAGCTCTACGGCTTCGAGCCGGTGGAGACGCCGGCAATGGAATACACCGACGCGCTCGGCAAGTTCCTGCCCGATCAGGACCGTCCGAACGAGGGGGTGTTCTCGTTCCAGGACGATGACGAGCAGTGGATCTCGCTGCGCTACGACCTGACCGCGCCGCTGGCGCGCTATGTCGGCGAGCGCTATGGCACCGACGGTCTGGTCCTGCCCTATCGCAGCTACCGCGTCGGCTATGTCTTCCGCAACGAGAAGCCGGGCCCCGGCCGCTTCCGTCAGTTCATGCAGTTCGATGCCGACACGGTCGGTTCGGCAACGCCGGCGGCGGATGCCGAGATCTGCATGATGGCCG
>NZ_JAANIH010000113.1 GCF_014529705.1 Bradyrhizobium campsiandrae | reverse complement strand
ACGCGACCAGGGCGCGATGTTTCTCGGCAGCCCGCAACTGGTATTTGCCGCGACCGGCGAGACCATCGAGATCGAACCGCTCGGCGGCGCGGAGATGCACAGCCGGATCAGCGGCGTCACCGACCATTTGGCGGAAAGCGACAGCCACGCGATCGCGATTACCCGCGATATCGTCGCCAATCTCGGTGACATTCCCATGCAACGGTGGAACGTGGCGCCACGGCGTGAGCCGCGCTTCGACCCCAGGGATATTTATGGGTTGATCAGCACGGACCCGCGTATCCCCACCAACAATCGAGAGATTGTTGCTCGGTTGGTCGATGGCAGCGAGTTTCACGAATTCAAGCCGCTATATGGCGAAACTCTGATCACCGGGTTTGGCCGCATAATGGGCTTCGAGATCGGGATTCTCTGTAACAACGGCGTGCTGTTTTCCGAATGCGCGCTGAAGGCGACCCACTTCATCGACCTCTGCTGCAAGCGCAATATCCCGCTGCTGTTCATGGCCGATGTCACCGGCTTCATGGTCGGGCGCGAGGCGGAAGAAGGCGGCATCGCCAAGCACGGCGCCAAGATGATCACCGCAATGGCCAGCGCCAACGTGCCGAAATACACGCTGATTATCGGGAATTCCTACGGAGCCGGCTATCTGGCGATGTGCGGCCGTGCCTTCAAACCTCACGCGATGATGATGTGGCCGCACGGGCGCTCCGCGATCATGGGGCCGGATCAGGCCGCCAACACGCTCGCGATGGTCAAGGACGATATCCACAAGCGCGACGGCACGAACTGGACCGACGAAGAGCGCGAGGCTTATCGCGCTCCGGTTCGCAAGACTTTTGAGGATTTCGCGAACGCCTACAACTTCGCACGCAACACCTGGTGTGACATGGTGATCGATCCGCTCGAGACCCGCGACGTGATGGCCCTCTTGCTTGATCTCGCCGGCCGTCTGCCACAGCAGGAAACAGACTTCGGCGTGTTCAGGATGTGATGACAGAGGATATCATTCCGTGTTCAAGAAACTCCTGATTGCCAATCGCGGCGAGATCGCCTGCCGGATCGCGCGAACCTGCCATCGGCTCGGGGTCGCGGTTGCTGGCATTCACTCCACGGCCGACGCCGACGCCTTGCATGTGAAGATGATCGGGGAATCCATAGAGATTGGAGGCGCCGCCGCGTCCGACAGCTACCTGCGGATCGATGCGGTGATTGCCGCAGCGCAAGCGACCGGCGCCCAGGCCATCCATCCCGGCTTTGGCTTCCTCGCGGAGAATGCCACGTTCGCCCGTGCAGTCGAGGCGGCAGGTCTGGTTTTTATCGGGCCGACACCGGATGTGATCGAACGGCTCGGCGACAAGGCCGCTGCCAAGAAGGAGGCTGAGGCGGCCGACGTGCCGATCATCCCCGGCAGCAAGACGCCCAGTGAGGACGCCGCCGAGATCACCCGGATCGTGCAGGAAGTCGGGCTTCCGGTGATGCTGAAAGCGGCGGCCGGCGGCGGCGGCAAGGGTATGCGTGCCGTTTCCGATCTCGATAGCCTTGCCAATGAGATCGAATCGGCCATGCGTGAGGCGAAGAATTCGTTCGGCTATCCCGGGCTGATCGTCGAAAAACTGGTCGAACGCGGGCGCCATATCGAAGTGCAGATCGCCGGCGATGGCAAAGGCAACGTGCTTCACCTGTTCGAGCGTGAATGTTCCCTGCAGCGCCGTCACCAGAAGCTCATCGAGGAAGCCCCTGCCGCCAATCTCGCCGCAACGCTTCGCGACAAAATGGCCGCCGACGCGGTGCGGCTCGGCAAGCGCCTGAACTATCGCGGGGTCGGCACTGTCGAATTCATCCTGAGCGGAGACACCTACTATTTTCTGGAAGTAAACCCACGTCTCCAGGTCGAGCACCCCGTGACCGAGATGGTCACCGGCATCGATATTGTCGAGGTGATGCTCCGCATCGCCGCCGGAGAAGGGCTGCCGTTTACGCAAAATGAGGTGACATGTAGCGGGCATGCCGTCGAGGTGCGCATCTGTGCGGAGGATCCGGCAAATAATTTTCTCCCTTGCACGGGAGACCTCGCTTACGTCAAATTTCCCGCCGACGGGGTTCGCGTCGAGACGGGCGTCGAAAGCGGGTCGGTAGTCACGCCGTATTACGACTCGATGCTGGCAAAACTCATCGCCCACGCCGAAACGCGCAATGAGGCGCTCGACAAACTCGACCGGGCTCTCGACGAGACCTCGATTTTCGGAATTACGACCAATCAGGGATTTCTCAAGCGCTTGCTCGCCCTGCCAGCGACGCGCAGTGCCACCTTTTACACACGCCTGATCGACGAGCAAATCGACCAGTTGGTCGACAAGGCAAAGGATTTGGACGCCGAGGCGTTGGCGTTGGGCGCCTACTTCTGGATGATCCGGCAACGACAGCCCCTCGCAAGGGGGCCGTGGCAGTCGCGCGAAATGACTGGATGGCACATGGCCGCAGGTGGCGACGGATTGTCACCGATTCCGATCCTGCACCTCGAAACCGCGGGCGCAAGCGCGGAGATCCGATTCGCACCGCTCAAGGCTGACGGCTCGATGATTGTCGGCGTCAACGACGAGAAGCTGCCGGTCAGACTCATCCCGCTCAAAGACGACACCTTCACAGCGATTGTCGGCGCGCGGCGTGAGACGGTGCGCATTTATCAAGAAAACCAGACGATCTTCGTCCACGATCGCCGCGGCGTCCATACGCTGACGGCTATTCCCTATCTCACCTACATCAGCGCGGTCGCCGAAACCAGCGGCGAGCTGCGTGCGCCCATGATGGGCATGATCCTGAAGGTCAACGTCGCAGTCGGCGATACGATCAAGGCGGGCGATGTCGCAGCCGTACTGGAATCAATGAAGATGGAGTTGCGGATCAATTGCGAAATCGATGGCGTGGTCACGGCAGTCAACTGCCGGCCAGGCGAAACCGTCGAGCGCAACGCGGTTGTAGTGGTGGTGGAGGTCGATCAGCAACCATAATTCAATGACAGAACAGGGAGTGGCGAATATGGATTTCAATCTGAAGGGCAAATCGGTCGTCGTCACTGGCGGCGGCTCCAACATCGGCCGGGCGATCGTACTCGGGTTTGCGGTTGAGGGCGCCAACATCACGATTGGCGATCTCGACCAAGCGCAAGCCGAGAAGGTTGCCGAACTTGCGCGCAAGAACGGCGCTGCCAGCGTCCAGGTCGTCAAGACCGACGTGACCGACTTCGATCAGGTCAAAGCCATGTACGAGGCGGCTACCGCCCAGCATGGCACCGTCGACGTGCTCGTCAATAACGTCGGCTGGGATCAACTGATGTTCTTTACACAAACAACGCCCGAGTTCTGGGACAAGATCATCAAGATCAACTACGTCGGCGTGCTTAACTGCACCAAATGTGCGCTCGATATCATGATTCCGAAGGGGGCCGGCGCTATCGTGTCGATCAGTTCCGACGCAAGCCGCTCGGGCGAGCCGCGCGAGGCGGTCTATGGCGGCGTCAAGGCCGCCGTCAATTCTTTCATGAAGACCATTGCCAAGGAGAACGGCCGCTATGGCATCCGCTGCAATGTCGTTTGTCCTGGCGTAACTGTTCCCGTGGCTGCGGAAGAAGTTGGCACCAACAGCATGTGGACAAAACCAGATTCAATGTTCACGGCGGAGCAATTCGAGAAGGTTGCCAAGGCGCTGCCGCTGCGCAAACTTGGTCGCCCGAATGATATCGCCAACGCTGTAGTGTTCCTGTCGTCCGCCGCCGCAGGTCATGTCACCGGCCAGGTCCTGTCGGTGTCAGGCGGATACACCATGATCGGCTGAGGTCGACCGCCAATTTCGCCAAAACAAAATGGAGTTCCATCGTGTCCGAAAAAGAGATCATGTACGACGTCAAGGACTACGTCGCGACCATCACCATCAATCGGCCAAAGACCCTCAACGCCTTTACCGGCGATAACATCGTAGAGATGGAGCGGCTGATCCTCGAGGCAACCGCAGACAAGAAAGTTGGCGTCATCGTCCTCACCGGCTCCGGCGAGCGCGCGTTCTGCGTCGGCGGCGACGTCAACTGGGAGAAGGATGCCGGCGGCAAGAGCGGGCTCGAAGGATTGAAATTCAACTTCAACCGCCACATCGTCGAATGCCCAAAACCGGTGATCGCGCGTGTCAACGGTTACGCGATTGGCGGCGGACACCACATCGCCTATTTCTGCGATTTCACCATCGCCGCGGAGCATGCGATCTTTGGCCAGAACGGTCCACGTGTCGGCTCCCCGGCGGGCGGCTACATCGTCTCGCACAGCGCCAATGTGCTTGGCCACAAGCGCGCGCGCGAGCTCTGGATGCTGGCGCGACGCTACACCGCCAAACAAGCACTCGACTGGGGGCTGGCTAATTCCGTCGTTCCGATGGCCGAACTCGACGTCGAGGTGAGGAAATATTGCGACGAACTGCTGGCTTTGAGCCCCACTTGCCTGAAGATTCTCAAGCGCTCATTCTACTATCACATGGCGCCGATCATGGAGCGCGACATGGATGACCTCGTCCGCGAGGTTGCACCCGCCTATTTCACGACACAAGAACAGCAGGAAGGC
Source organism: Bradyrhizobium campsiandrae (assembly GCF_014529705.1). Lineage (GTDB taxonomy): Bacteria > Pseudomonadota > Alphaproteobacteria > Rhizobiales > Xanthobacteraceae > Bradyrhizobium > Bradyrhizobium campsiandrae. Next base: position 11,131 of record NZ_JAANIH010000113.1, on the reverse strand, counting down.
GCCAATGCATTCCTCGAGAAGCGCAAGCCGGATTTCAGCGCGTTTCGCTGAAGACAGGGCGCCATAACGTAAGGGAGACTGCGATGAGACTAGGCAGCGTCAATTATGAAACCAAAGGGAAGATCGCCATCCTTACGCTGGACGAACCGGGCAAGCTTAACGCGCTCAGCACCGGCATCCGTGAGGGCATTCTCGATGGCCTGAAGAAAGTGGATGAAGACGACAACGTCCGCGTCGCCATCATCACCGGCAACGGGGACAAGGCATTTTGCGCTGGCGCCGATATTAGCGGCTTCAACTTTGATCCGGGCAAAGTACGCAAGTTTATGATCGAGGCTTTAGCGGTATTAGCGGCACCAGAGAATTGCCGCAAACCCGTTGTCTCCGCCGTCAACGGTATTGCGTTCGGCGGTGGCTTTGAACTTGCGATCGCTTCGGACTTTATCATCGCATCTGATCGCGCACGCTTCGCGGTGCCAGAGATCAAGCTCGGACTACTGCCCGGTTTTGCGATTGTGCGTCTGCACGATATGATCGGCCGCGCCAAAGCCAAAGAGATGAGTATCCTCGGCGATCCAATCAGCGCGGAAGAGGCATACAGACTAGGCCTCGTGCTACGTGTGGTTCCCCATGGTGATCTTCTCACGGCCGCCCTGGAATTTGCCGAACGAATTGCATCGAAACCAAAGCTTGCGGTGCAGATGGCGAAATCGTTTTACAACCGCGGCCTCGGCGGCGATGAGATGCGGCACGCGATCGATGGTTTTCCGCTCCTATTCATGCATCGAGACGCACAGGAAGGCATCGCTGCCTTTCTCGAAAAACGTGAGCCAAAATTCGAGAGTTGACAAAAAGCCTGCGAGCGAAGGCTTCGAAGATTCTTCTTCGAGTGGAGCACTTTGCGATAGGTAGATCGTGCATCATATCGAGGAATCGATGACTCTCAAGGATTTCACACTCCCGGATGTTTACCGCCGCAACGCGCAACTCTTTCCCGACCACACTGCGTTCGTGTTCGAAGGCAAGCGCATCACCCATCGCGACTATCTCGGACGGATCGAGCGGCTGGCGGCAGGTCTTGCTCGCGAGGGCGTGAAGGTAGGTGACCGCGTCGCCATCCTTTCGCAAAACTCACTCGAAATGATCGATTTGATCGGTGCGATCGCGGGGCTCGGTGCCATCCTGCTGCCGGTTAATTTCCGCCTTAGCGCCGAGGAGATCGGCTACGTCCTCGCCGACGGTGCGCCGGTACTGGTTGTTGCGGGGTCCGAATACCAGGAAATTATTGCAGCTCTACAAACGTCGCTACCTTCGGTCCGGAGCTATTTCGGCATCGGCAAGCACACGGCGCCGTTTGCGCCGTACGCAGATCTTGCGGCTTCGGACGCGTCGATGCCTGACGGCAACTTTAGCGCCGACGAAGGCTTTGTAATCATTCACACCGCCGCCGTCGGCGGGCGGCCGCGCGGCGCGCTGCTGTCGCAAACCGGCCTTCTAACGGCGCAAAGCTCGCTGGTGCAGGCCTGGAGCCTGACCGAGCGCGACGTCAATCTTGGTGTGCTCCCGCTGTTCCACGTCGCCGGCCTTGGCCTGATGCTGACGGTGCAGCAGGCTGGCGGCGCCAGCGTCATCGCTTCGAAATTCGACCCGCAACAGGCGGTTCGCGACATTGCCGCCGAGAGGGTGACCGTCATGTCGGAGTTCGCGCCGATGCTGGCAAACCTGATGGATCAGGCCAAAGGCGACGAATTGAAGACGTTGCGCGCTGTGACCGGACTGGATACCCCGGCGACGATTGAACGCTTCGAGAAAGCCTGCCCCCACGCGGTATTCTGGGCAGCCTTCGGACAGTCCGAGACATCGGGCCTCGCAACGCTGTCGCCCTACCGCAACCGGCCAGGATCAGCTGGGCGCCCCCTGTTCTGGCGCACCATTACGGTCGTCGACAGCGCCGACAAGCCAAGGCCCACCGGACAAACCGGCGAGATCGTGGTGCGTGGTCCCACCGTTTTTAAAGGCTATTGGAATAACGACGCCGATGCCGCCCACACCTTCCGTAATGGCTGGCATCACACCGGCGACATCGGCTATTTCGATGCCGATGGCTATCTCTGGTATGCCGGCCGTGCTCCCGAGAAAGAGCTGATCAAGACGGGTGGGGAGAACGTCTACCCGGCGGAGGTCGAAAACGCGATTCTCCAACATCCAGATATCGCCGACGTCGTGGTCATCGGCGTGCCTGATCCCCAGTGGAGCGAAGCCATCAAAGCGATCTGCGTGCGCCGAACTGGCGCGAATGTCACCGCCGACGAGCTCATCGACTTCGTCGCCGGAAAGATCGCACGCTACAAGAAGCCAAAGCACATTGTTTTCGTCGATCAACTGCCGAGGACCGCCAAGGGCGAAATCGATCGCGCCGCAGTCAAATTCGACAACTCTTAGAGAGGACTTGGCGATTGCCAGGTGTTGGGCGTTATTTCGAGGTGCCGTTTCAATAAGGATAAGGAACAACTTGAGCGCGGTGTGACGATAGTTGAGGACGCAAGTGAAAAACAGAAGATTTTTTGCGGGGCTCAGGGACACGCGATTGTAGCCGACATGTTTGGTGAGGGTTCGCCGATTTTGCTGGCGCACGGAGGGGGCCAGACCCGGTTGGCGTGGACTCGAACTGCACGGGCCTTGATGCAGGCAGGATATAGTGCAATTGCGATGGATTTGCGTGGCCACGGGGAAAGTGCATGGTCGCCATCGGGCTCTTACCAACTCGACGACTTTGCGATGGATCTCCTTGCGATGTCTGATCAACTGGACGAGAAGCCAGCTCTCGTCGGCGCTTCCCTCGGCGGCCTGGCGGGCTTGATAGCCGAGGTGAACTTCGCTCCGGATCCTTCACTTCGCTTACGCTTGTCGATATTACACCAAATATGGAGCCGATCGGCGTTGCGCAGGTCCTGGATTTCATGAGGGCACATTTGGCGGATGGCTTCGCTTCGCCCGATGAAGCCGCCGAGGCGATCGCCAACTATTTGCCAAATCGTCAGCGACGGAAAGGCTCGGAGAGCCTCGACCGCTATTTGAGACGATGCGATGACGGACGTCTTCGCTGGCATTGGGATCCACGCTTCATAACTTCCGTGACAAATGACAAAGCGAGCCAGTCCGAAAACCGACTGACCGACGCCGCCAAAACACTTAAGCTGCCGATTCACCTGATACGTGGAGGATCAAGCAATTTGGTAAGCATGTATGCTGCGCAAGAGTTTCTTCGACTTGCTCCCCACTCTACGTACACCGATATTGCCGGCGCGGGTCATATGGTCGTTGGCGATCGAAATGATGCATTTACTGAAGCCGTCGTCAGTTTCTTTCGAGAACCGCAGATATCACAACGTAATGGCGATACACGCGACGATTAGCCCCGCAATCGAAGTCGACCCGTTTTGTGAGAGCTTTGTCGAAGGAATGAACCAATGACCGCAGCTAGTGGCTCTGCACAGTGATTTTGACGGGTTGGTTCCTGGTGCGGTCAGATTAGCTCCGGCAGGCTTTTGGGATCAACGAGAACCTCGATGCTGCGAGGTGTCCTTGGCTGCCTTCTGATGAGGCCCGCTCGTTCCAGGGTCAGCACCATCTGGTGAACCGAAGGCGGGCTGACGCGAAAATACTCTTGCATGTCGGTTTCCGCCGGGGACCTGCGGTGCAGCCGCGTATAGAGGTGGATAAAGGCAAGGTATTGCCCCTGTTTGGGCGTGAAGGTTTTTGCCGAAGGACTCACGCCGGCCATCCGATTCAGTTGTTGCTGCGTGCCTCAAACACGGAGGCACGGCATGAATGTACGCTATCGGGTCGACTTCAGCCAAATCGAGCGCAGCGAACTCAGGACGCTTCTCAGCGGCGGCAAGCATGCGTCCCGCAAGCTCAAGCGAGCACAGATCTTGTTGGCCGCCGATGCCGGGGCCGGTGACGAGGAGATCGCCAGGAGCGTCGGCGTGGGCGGCTCGACCGCGTACCGGACCAAGCGACGCTTCGTGGAAGGCAATCTGGAAAAGTATCGCGACTCTGCATTCTGGAACTCAATCGCTGCTTCCAAAAGCGATCGTCGGCGTGCGTTCGGCATACCAATCTGTCACGATCGATATCCAACAAGCCTCCGCCAGTCGTAGCTATGATTTGTTAAGAGCGGGTGCCGTCGATTTCGCTGTGGTCTTGGAGCCGCCGCCCAGCTACGGTTTGCTTTCATTCCGCGAAAGGCATTGCCCCGATTACTTCTTCTACCTCACGACCACCCGCTACTGTCTGAAAAGGAAATCGACCTTGCAGCGATCGCGCGGTACCCGCTGGTATTCTCAAATGTTCTTACGACCGAATGGGATGTGACCCGCGTGTTCCGAAGTCGGGGATTCGAAATTCATCCGGTAATTCGCGCAATGGATGCAAGTGTCATTAAGTCGCTCGTGCTGGAGGGCGCGGGAATAGCGATTCTATCAGGAGCGGCGTACGACGCGGAACGAGACCGCAGTATCAAGAGCTTGAATGTTAGCCATCTATTCGAGCCGAGCGACGTCTCGATTGTCCTTGATCCATTCCGTTTCATTCGCGGCTACGGCTATCTCTTCATCGAACTGCTCGCCAAAGAATGGACCAAAGCTAGGATCGACCGGATAATCCGGACCCACGTGGATGGCGTAGCTTAAGAGCCGATGCGGTCCGGCTTTTTAGCAAGGACGAGGACGACTGTAATGCGGTTCGTCGGGGAAATTTCGAAAACGACGCCACTGCCGAACGTGCCCCTCGCTCTGTCGCAGAGAACGTTCGACGGAATTTCCACCACGAACGAGACCGTCGCCAGTATGACGCTATCCAGATCGGGCTGATTCATCCGCCTGTGGGACTCAATCTTTTCGTGCTCTCCACGATATCAAACGCCGCGATCGGGGAAGCGATCAAGGAGATATTGGCCGTCGTTGACCATGCTCTTGCCCAACTACGTTTTTGGTTGAGAGGAGGCGCCCGGCGCAGAGCATTAACGAGGCATGGTCGGGCCATGACCCTGATAATCGCGGGCGAATTCGTCATAGGCGTCGGCTGCTCCGCGCTGACCATTGTGTTAATCGCGTCGCCACCGTGATCTCCATGCCGCCAGAATTGGCTTTCCATTTTGTGGATAAAGTCGGCACTGGCGCCGTGCCTCCGGCGCATATCGGCTGCGGAGAAACGCCGGCTTCGTGCTCCTCCAAGACACCTGATGATCTGCTCTTCCGAAAATCGAGTGCGATTCCTGCTCTGGTCTTTGTCTTTGGTCAGAGCAATCTTCAATTCGATTTAAGTCTGAAAGGCAACCCACGAACCGCGCCGCGCATTCTTGATCGCAGTGGTCGCGTTGAATGAAGCTTCAAGACGTCGTCTGACGTAAGTTGTCATCCGTCTACATCGGCGAACAGCCAGAGTTCATTCTTGAAGCAGCCATTGCAATACTAGTCTAGATTGGTGCTCGTCACGAACCGCTCATGATTTGCCTCTCTATTTTGAACACCAATGCCTATACCAGCGGGTGGCGGCATCATCGTCATCGAACGGGTGACCCAGTTCGCATAGACGGAAAAAAGGCCCAGGACGACGGCCGCGCCGATGATCATGCACGTTGTGCCAACAATCGACATCGGCGCCTCCTGCCCCTCATGAGAACGCTTCTGTAGCATTGCCCTTCGCGCGCTAGCGACGGACAACCATGACGAAGGGGCCGCGGACATGGCCGCCTTCCGTTTTCGAACCCTCCGCGGCATCGGACCAATCCGTCCGCGGGCGGATCAATCCGATGGCGAGGCCGGCACCTAAACTAGGCGCCGGTCAGCACGCCGCCGTATTCCTCGCGCAGCTTGTTCTTCAAAACCTTGCCGGTGGCGTTGCGCGGCAGTTGATCAACAAAGATCACCTTGTCGGGGATCTGCCATTTGGCGACCTTGTCGGCGTAATAGGCGATCAACTCCTCCTCGGTCACGTCCGCTCCGGGCGCCTTCACGGCCAAAAGGATCGGGCGTTCGTCCCATTTCTCGTGTCGGGCTGCGATCGCCGCGGCATCCGCGACGCCCGGATGGCCTACGGCGATGCCTTCCAGCTCCACCGTTGAAATCCATTCGCCGCCGGATTTGATGATGTCCTTGGACCGGTCGCGGATGGTCATGAAGCCCTCGGCGTTGATCGAGGCCACGTCGCCGGTTTCGAACCAGCCGTCTTCTTCGAGCGTTTCGCCGGCTTCGAAGCCGAAGTAATCTGCCACCACCCAATGGCCGCGGATGCGCAGGTTGCCCTGGGCCACCCCATCTTCGGGCAGACGATTGCCTTCGTCATCCACGATCTTCAGTTCTACGCCATAGGGCGGGCGGCCCTGACTTTCCCGGATTTTCGCCTGTTCCGCCTCAGATAGCTTGCCGTGACGTTCAAGAAGCGCGTTTGCAGTTCCGAGCGGCGAGGTTTCCGTCATGCCCCAGGCGTGCACCACCTCCGTGCCGTACTTGTCGCGGAACTCCGCGATCATTGAGGGCGGGCAGGCGCTGCCCCCGACGATCGTGCGCTTCAGCGTCTCGGCTTTGGAGCCGCGCTTCTTCAGCGCGGCAAGCAGGCCCTGCCAGATCGTCGGCACGCCAAGGGCCATCGTCACCCCTTCGGCGTCGATCAGGCGGGCCAGGCTTTCACCGTCCAACCCCGGTCCCGGCAGGACCAGCTTCGCGCCCACCATCGCCGCGGCATAGGGCACGCCCCAGGCATTGACGTGGAACATCGGCACCACCGGCATGATCACCTCGCGCGCCGAGATGTTCAGCGTGTCGGGAAGCGCGGCGGCCAGGGAATGAAGGACCGTCGACCGGTGCGAATAGAGCACGCCCTTCGGATTGCCGGTCGTGCCCGAGGTGTAGCACAGGCTCGAGGCGTCGTTCTCGCTCACCTCGCCCCAGTCCGCATCTACATCACCCGTCGCGATGAAATCCTCGTAAAACAGAAGACCGGGAACCTGCGCGGCGGCCTCTTCGTCGCGGCCCGACAGCAGCACGAAGGCCTCCACCGATTTCAGGTGCTCGCGCAGCTTGGCGATGATCGGCAGGAAGGTCTTATCGAAGAAGACCACGCGGTCTTCGGCGTGGTTGATGATGTAGATTAGCTGTTCGGGGAACAGCCGCGGGTTGATCGTGTGGCAGACCATCCCGCCACAGGAAATGCCGAAGTAACATTCCAGATGCCGCGCGTTGTTCCAGGCGATCGTGGCGCAGCGGTCGCCACGAACGATCCCCATCCTGCCAAGCGCCGAGGACAGCTGGCGCGATCGTTCCGAAACCGTTCTCCAGTTGCTCCGCCTGGTCGTGCCATCCGTTTCGATCGACACAATTTCGGTATCGCCATGATACCGTGCGCCGTGGGCGATCAGGGAATGAATGGTGAGCGGCATTCGCATCATCTGACCGAGCATTCCTGGCTCCTTTCAGTCGTCTTCGTCGCCATTTCCATTTCGGGAGCGGGCGGGACCACCGCAGCACAGGGGCTGTTCAGTATTTCGACCGCTTCCTTGCCGCTGGTTGAGCCGCAGCCATCACAACATTGCGCGTCCACAGTCATGACAGCTCACGCAACGGCCCTTGCCCGGGGGAGGATCCGCGCCCTGCCCAGTACGATATCGGCGGCGTTTTCGGCGATCATCATCGTGGGCGCGTTGGTGTTGCCGGCCACAAGGCTCGGCATGATCGAGGCGTCGACCACCCGCAACCCTTCGACGCCACGCACCTTCAGTTCGGGATCCACGACCGAGGCCTCGTCCGCGCCCATGCGGCAGGTGCCGACCGGGTGATAGATCGTTTCCGCGTTTTCGCGGATGAACGCAGCAATCTCGTCGTCCGTGTGTACCGCGTTGCCCGGCTGGACCTCGTATTTGCTGTGGACGGCCATCGCCGGCGCGTCGAGGATACGGCGTCCGAGCTTCACCGCCGCGATCATCGTTTCCATGTCTTCCGGATCGCTCAGGTAGTTCGGCTGGATCAGCGGATTGTCCATCGGATCGGGGCTCGTCAGCCCGATATGGCCGCGGCTTTTCGGAAGTAGGTCGCAGATATGCAGCGTGTAGCCGTAACCGAAAGACACCTTGCGCCCGTGGTCGCGCAGATAGGTCGGAAGGAAATGGAACTGCACGTTGGGCCGTTCGCGGTCGGGCGACGATTTTACGAACCCGCCCGACTCGGCCACGTTGCTGGTCAGGAAGCCGCGCCGCCGGAAGATATAGGAAAACAGCCCCGCAACGCCGCGCGGAAGGAAACTGAGCGCAACGCCGATCGGCAGGCTCGAATTGGCGGCATGCATCAGCGTTATGTCCAGGTGGTCGGCCATGTTCTTGCCGACCTCCGGCAGGTGATGAACCACCGGGATGCCATGCCGCTTCATCTCTTCGGCGTTGCCAATGCCCGACAAAAGCAGAAGCTGAGGTGAGTTGACGGCGCCGCCGGACAGGATCACCTCGCCGCCCGGATTAAGCCGCAGCTGGCGGTATTCCTTGCCCTGGCGCAGCGTAACACCGATGGCCTTGCTTCCGTCCATGACAATGCGCGTCACGCGGGCGTCCGTCATCACCTCGAGGTTCGACCTTTCCTCCGCCCTGCGCAGGAAGGCCTGCGCCGAACTGCAACGGCGCCCGTCCTTCTGCGTCACCTGGTAAAGGCCCAGCCCTTCCTGCGAGGCGCCGTTGAAATCGCCATTGTGTGGTATCTGCAATTCCCGACCGGCCTGCACGAAATCGCGACTGAGCGGGTTGACCGTGTTAAGCTCGCTCACGCTCAGCTCGCCGCCCCGACCGTGATGCTCGTCGGCGCCGAACCGCTGGTTGTCCTCGAGGCGCCGGAATAACGCGCTCACCCGCCCCCATCCCCAGACATCGGTGCCGGCCTGCTGGCTCCAGTAGTCATAGTCGGCCTTGTGACCCCGGATATAGACCATGGCGTTGATCGAGGACGATCCGCCCAGCGTCTTGCCGCGTGGCCAGAACAGGCGCCGGCCATTCAGATGCTCCTGTGGCTCGGTCTCGAAGCCCCAGTTCAGCTTCTTGCTGTTGGCCAGCAGGGCGATGCCCAGCGGCATGTGGATCAGCGGGCTCTTGTCGCGCGGGCCCGCTTCCAGCAGGGCGACGCGTTTGGAGGGGTCTGCCGAGAGCCGGTTGGCCATGACGCAACCAGCCGAGCCTGCGCCCACGATGATATAATCATACATGTAAATATTCCTGTCGGTTGCCGCCGGTTCAGCCCAGAACACGAACGACGATGCTGATGAGGCGCTGCACAAAGCCGCTATAGGGAGGGAACAGCATGTGGGTGATGGAATGACGTTCCTCCATCACCGCCTTTTCGTGGGAAAACGCGCGGAAACCGTATTCGCCATGCGCCGCCCCGATGCCCGAATTGTTCACTCCGCCGAAGGGCAGGTTCGGGTGCAGGAAATGCACCACGGTCAAGTTTATCCCGACCCCGCCGGACGATGTGCGCGTAGTGATATCTTCGACGAAGGATTTGCTCTTGTCGAAAACGTAAAGCGCCAGCGGCTTGGGGTTGGCGTTGATCCGGTCGATCACCTTGTCAAGGTCGACGTATTCGATAATGGGCAGGATTGGGCCAAATAGCTCCTCGCGGGTGATCTCCATGTCGTCGGAAACGTTGGCGATCAGCGTCGGCGCCACGAAATTCTGTGACGCGTCGGTCTGCCCTCCCTGCAGGATCTGTGCTCCCTTGGCCTTGGCATCCTCGATCAGCCCGCGGACGCGGCCGAAATGGCGGTCGTTGACAATGCGGCAATAGTCGGGCGTCGCCTTCTGCGCCTCGAGCGTCTTACCGTAGACGCGGAGGATTTCCTTCCTGACCGCCTCGTTGAACTTCGCCGCAATGTCGCGGTAGACGAACACATGGTCCGGGGCGATGCAGGTCTGGCCGTTGTTGGCGAACTTGCCCCAGACGATATGCTTGGCGGCCTTCCCGATGTTGGCGTTAGGCCCGACGATGGTGGGCGATTTTCCGCCCAGTTCCAGCGTGACCGAGGTCAGGTTCTTGGCCGCCGCCTCCATCACGATCTTGCCCACCATCGGGCTGCCGGTAAAGAAGACGTGGTCGAAGGGCAAGGCCAGCAACTTCTGCGCCACGCCTGCGTCGCCCTGCGCCACGGTCACCAGATCGGGCGAGAAGGTCTCGGCCACGATATCGGCGATTAACTTCGACGTGTGCGGCGTCAGCTCGGACGGTTTGATGATGGCGGAGTTGCCTGCCGCAAGCGCCGAGACGAGCGGCCCAAGCGACAGGTTCACCGGATAGTTCCATGGCGCGATGATCAGGCAGACGCCCTTGGCCTCCGGCCGCACGCGGGCTCTTGTTCCGAACACGCCCAGCGTGGGAGCGGCGCGCCTGGGACGCATCCATTTGCGCAGATGCCGCTTGGTGTGCTGGATTTCCTGGAGCACAGGAAGCATCTCGGTCAGCTTAACCTCGGACGCCGGCTTGCGGAAATCGGCGGCACAGGCCGCGATGATGTCGACCTCGCGCCGCCTGATCGTATCACGCAGGCGGTCAAGCTGCGCGATCCGTGCCTTGCGGTCGAAGCTTGGTCGGCGCGCAAGCTGCGCACGCCGCTGGGCCTCAAAGGCCGCATCGATCCCCGAGCCGGGGGCCTGTCCAGGCTCGACCGGCCTTAGATTGGAGATCCGGTTCATTCTTCCTCCCTCGGATATTGTAGGGACCGATATACCGACCCCTCACTTTTCTTCGTAATGAACGTAGTCTTTTTTCGTGGCTCCGCAGTCTGGGCAGCACCAGTCGTCAGGGATGTCCTCAAACAGCGTGCCGGGCGCAAACCCTTCTCGTTCGTCGCCGAGCGCCTCGTCGTAGATATGCCCGCAGGTGATGCATATCCATTTGCGGTACAGTGCGCCTGCGGGCGCCTCAGCTCCGGCGACCTGCTGCCACGCGGCGTCGGCGACCGGCGCAGCATCGGACTGCGCGGAGGCGACAGGCCGTTCCATGACCACGGTTGGGCTCGCCTGCGCCGTGGTGGGCGCGGACCGCGTGGCTACCATCGCCGCGGAGTGCGGCGCCGCGACCGGTGATCGCTCGATCAA
>NZ_JAANIH010000112.1 GCF_014529705.1 Bradyrhizobium campsiandrae | reverse complement strand
CCCGCGCTCGTCTCATCTCCGCAATCCCGGCCAGCTCCGACGAGACGAGCGCTACCGCCAAACCCCGCCGCGCAAAGGGGTCAAAATTGGACGCCGATGAGGGGTCAAATTTGAACGCCGATTGACAGTTGAGGACGTATTCGGCTACGTCTCGCGCGGCCTTCCAGGCCATTTCACTCTCATGCCCATCAACACGCACAACGATGAAGTGGTCGTATCGCTCCGAGTATTCAGCCCACTGCTTGATGGCCTTCTTTGTAAAGGCGTCGTCATCATCGGCACGCGCCTGAATAGCACCGCGATAACGCTCTTCGAACACTGCCCTCGCGAAGATCACGGCCGGGCCAATCCGGAAACTGGTCTTTGTTGCCGAGGGAGCAAAACAGACCGGAATGACGTAGGTGCCGTTAGACCGCCGGGCTTTGGTTAATCTGTCCGTAGCTCCGGCTATCACCGCACGCTCTGAGAGCTTGCGGGTCCTCATGGCTTTGGGCAGGTGAGCGAAGTGAGCTTCGATAAGGCAACGGCGAGCTGTATCCGTCGTGACTCTTCGTTGCTCCTTCGCGCGATCAAGCAGAAGCCGAGTTGCCGCCCTTAGGTGACTATTTCCTTTGGTGCTCACCCAATTGTTGGGCTCGTCGATGCCGAGAGAGACATGGTCACCCTTGAGCAGGTCGAGATACCAATCCTTTGACGCGTCCGCGCGCGCAATTCCCTTGAGCCATTCGCCGAGATAGGCGTCGACCTCTTCCTCTAGCTGCATGTGAACCTGCTCTTTGGCCCGCCACCGAATCGCCGTCGCAATTTTTGCGACAGCTGAAGCTTGGTCAATGGCGCATAGTGAGGAGCGCGGGGGAATGACCTCAGCTAGTGGTTGAGCCACCGCCATGTATGGCGCACACTGCGCCGCTGAGTGAGATTCGCGGTGTGCACTGAGATGATCGATCCCTTAACGGCCTTAGCTTTTTCAGTTTACGAGAACAAAGGCGTCTATTGCCTCCTTCTTGGGTCGGGCATTTCACGCCCTGCCCAGATCCCCACTGGCTGGGAAGTCACGCTCGATCTCGTTCAACGCGTCGCAGCCCTGCAAGGCGTTAAAGACGAGGCGGATTGGGCGGCATGGCACAAAGCAAAGTTCGGCAAAGAACCGAATTATTCAGAGTTGTTGGACCAACTCGCGAGCACGCCAGACGAACGCCGCTCGGTGTTGCACAGCTATATCGAGCCCAACGCTGAAGACATCGAGGCCGGCCGCAAAATCCCTACGCGCGCCCACCAGGCAATCGCCCGGCTGGTCGCCGCGGGCCATGTGCGTGTCATCATCACAACAAACTTCGATCGGCTGACGGAAAATGCCCTTCGCGAGAACGGCGTTGAGCCAACGGTCATTTCTTCCGATGACAGTCTGAAGGGCGCGGTGCCACTCATTCACAGCCGCTGCTACGTGGTGAAAATCCATGGCGACTACCTGGATACTCGCATCCGGAACACCGATGCTGAACTGGGCGCATACACGCAGGAACTGAATGTCTTGTTAGACCGCATTATCGACGAACACGGGCTTATCGTGTGCGGTTGGTCAGGTGATTGGGACCCTGCCCTCCGCTCGGCAATCACACGGGCTCCCAATCGCCGCTATCCGATGTTCTGGGCCACGCGGGGCAAGTTGTCCGCGGTTGCGGACACGGTGGTTGGTCACCGTGCGGGCAAGGTCGTCACCATCGAGGGCGCCGACGCATTCTTCGAGCGACTAGAGATGCTGGTGTCGGCCCAAACCGATGCCCAACGCCCCAACCCGCGGAGCGTCGACCTGCTCGTCGCCAGCGCGAAGAAGTTTCTGGCGCGACCAGAGTTTGGTATACAGCTCGATGAGCTGATCGGCGCGGAGTTGCGCCGTATCGATAGCTTTATCGTCTCAGGTGGCTTTCAGCCACTTACAGGCGACTGGCAGAGCGACTTCTTCGCGCTAGCGGTTGCGCGCTATGAAGCACAGACTGAAATACTTGCCCGCATTTTTGGTGTGTTGGGTCGATACGGAAGGGGCGATGAGTTCCGGGACGCGGTGGAAGTCATCACCAGGCTTGGGCATCGCGCCCCCGCGAGCGGATTCAACTTCCTGGTCAATCTCAGGACATACCCGGCGGTGCTGCTGCTCTATGCGTACGGAATCGCGTTGCTCAAGGCTCAGCGCTTTGCCGACCTATTCAAGCTGTTTTCGGCGTCGATCAATATTGGTCGCGACTACGCGCCCACGGTGGTATCGCACCTTCTCCTGAGCGGTTGGGAGGGCACAGAACACGATCCGTGGAATCTGCTATTCGGAAAGGAACAGCGGAGAATGGCGCTGAGCGACTATCTCCACGGCGTATTTGAAAAGTGGACGGTCGACTACCTCTTCACCAAGGGTGAGTTCACCACGTTGTACGCGCAATTTGAACTGCTGGGCACGCTTGCATACATTGGGCTGGCCAATGATAAGTCGACGCTGCAAGCAGCGCTTAAAGCTCAGAGCTATGTTCGGGCACCGATGGGCCGAGCAGTCTGGGATGGCCGCGCCGCCCGATCAATTCTTGACGGCTGGAAGGGCGAACTCCAGCCGGTGCTGCTGGAAGCCGGCTTTGCACGTGGCGACCAGGACTATCTGGCGCTGGCCATTGAAAGCGTCGTCCACCTTGCCAGCAACATGAGGTGGTAGACGACCATTTGCCCGCGGCGCCAGCGAATCGGCTAAACGACAGTGAGGAGTCGCTGCGCATGACCGATGAACCGCGCGAACACAGGCCCATAGCCCCACCCGAGACCAAGCACCCCGATGACCGGGCGCGTGTTCCGTTGGAAGCGGCGCTCGGGGTCATCCCCGGGGTGAGCAGCTTGCTGAAGCTGGTTGGGGAGTTCATGCCGACCCAGGCGCAAAAATCGCGCAGTAAATGGGAAGGCGCGATCTCGGCGCGAACGAACGAACACACCGGCCGGCTCGATGATCACGACCAGGCTCTCAATCCCACCACGACGTTGACCGGCGCAAGCGTTCAACTGGCTGTCGCCTTGGCACGTGCACCTGGCGACGGAATGGCAGGCCGTGGCCGGATGCTGACCGATCTGTGCGCACTGTTGCCGGATGTCGAGCGCAAGGCTGTTGAGCAAGCCGCGTTCGAGCTGAACTCGCATGGATTGGTTACAATCGACCGCGCGATCGGCAGAGATAATTGGTGTCTGCGGTTGACGCAGACGTTTTATGAACAGCTCGATTATCAAGTGATGGGCTGGGGATCATCGACGGCAGATGATGCCCGCATGCTCGCAAAGCTGCTGCTCGAGGACGAAGCGCGCGAATGGACGCCTACCCTTCACGCCGCCAGCGGCTGGGAGCCTCGCCGCTTCAATCCCGCGTTTAGTGCGCTATTGCGATTGATCCCTGATGAACGTATGAGCGGAGAGGTTCAGCCCAATTATCCGGCGCAAAGCTTGTGCCTGCTTCCTGAGGATCGGGCCGAGCTTCAGAAATTGATCGGATGACTCCGAGACACCACTACCGGCGGCAGTGCTGCAAGCCGCCGACTGGCCCTATGCAAACTTGGACTTCCGCGGGATATACAGCTCGGTGAGCTGCCGGTCGGTGGGGACGACGACAAGAAAGCCGATCGTCACGTCCCAGGACGGCTTGTCGCCCCAGTCCGGCCCGCGAAGCTTGCGGTCGCGCGTCGCAAAGTAAGCATGCGCACCCTTCTCGCGGAGATCCTGCAAAAGATCGTCCAGGTCCTTGGCGATACCAAGGCGGCCCGACATCGGGAAGTCGTCCAGGTCCATCAGCTCCTGCACGTAGTCGCAGAACCCGGCCGCGACTTCTTTGGCCGCATCCGAAAGGCCATCATCGATGACGAACGACATCGCGTTAACGACATCGGCAAACCGCATGGCCTCGGTCCCCGAAGTCAGCCCCTGAGCCTTGACCCGCACGCTGTCGGGATGCTGGTCGTCGAGGCTCTTCTGCTGGATGGCCTTCAGCCCGTCGAAGAACTTCAGGACCTCCTCGGCGAACTTGGGATCGTCGAACACATCCGGATTGTCGTAGCCCAGGGCCTTCGCCAGAGCGCGCCGCGACGTGATGTTGACGGTCTTGCCCGCTTCGAAGCGCTGCACAGTCCTGATGTCGACGGAGGCGTTGGCGGCCAGGGCCTCCTGGGACAGGTGCTGGGCGTCCCGGACGCAACGAGCCCAGAAGCCAAGCGTCTTCGGGTCATTGGTGGTGTTCATGTCGATCTCCTATGGCCCGAACCATAGGGCGCGATGCCTGCGCGAACACGGCAGAATGCCGACAGTTGCCCGCTAAGAGGCTGATAATACTTACGATTTTAGATCGAGCCGCGGAACCCGCCATTAACCCTACCAGCTTAGCGGCTTATCTTGAGGTTGGGATCGGGAATGCTCGATCGTCGCAGGGCTCCGGTGAACATCGGGGCCCTTTGCATTATATGGACCGCAAACTGCGGCGGCACGCACACAGCCTGAACGTTTTTTTAGGCGCATGCCGCTGAAAGTTGTGCCTGCCGCTTGACGGTCAGGTTAGAATCTTCCTCGGGGAAGCAAAGACGATGGCGAAGAGTGTAAAGGCCCTGATCAACCCGGCCATGCTTGCATGGGCGCGGGCGCAGGCCGGGTTTAGCCCGGACGAGGCCGCACGCCGTTTGCACATCGACGAGGAGCGACTGAATGCGTTTGAGCGGGGCGGCGAGGCGCCGACCTTCGCCAAGCTCCTGGACATTGCAGACCTCTACAAGCGCCCGGTAAGCCTGTTCTATCTCAAGACCCCGCCCAAGGGCTGGCAGCCCATTCAGGACTTCCGCCGCCTGCCTGGCGTTGACGAGGGGTTCTCTCCGCAGCTCAACTACGTGATCCGCTTGGCGCGAGAGCGCCGCGAAATTGCGATGACCGTGCGAGACGAGTTGAGCCAGCCGGTGCAACCGTTCGAGCTGAAAGCAACGCTGAAGACGGACGTGGAACAGCTCGGTGGGCAAATCCGCGAATACCTGGGCGTTACCGAAGCCAAGCAACAGCGATTTGGTCGCAAGGCCTTCGATAACTGGCGCATAGCTGTGGAGGCCAAAGACATCCTTGTCTTCGTCGTGCCGCGGCTGAAGATCAAAGAAATGCGCGGCACGGCCCTCGCCGAGCAGACCATGCCGGTGATCCTGATCAACGGCAAGGATCGCGGCAACGGCCGCGTGTTCACACTGCTACATGAGTTCTGCCATCTGGCGTTAAGGCAAAGCGGCGTCAGTAACATGGGGGGTGATCGGAATGACGCTCCTCACCCCGATGTCGAGAAGTTCTGCAACGCCGTCGCGGCCGCAACGCTGATGCCGCGCGACTGGTTGCTGCGCGAGACGCTGGTTACCCAGAAAGGCAGCCAGAAGAGCTGGCGTGATGACGAGTTGGAGGCGCTGGCGCTGCGCTTTGGAGTCAGCCAAGAAGCGGTACTGCGCCGCCTGCTGACGCTCGGCCGCACCACACAAGCCTTCTACGACAGCAAGCGCGTCGACTTCCAAAAGATTTACGCCCAGCTAGACGAGCAAAAAGAGCCATCCGAGGGAGGGCCCAAGTATCACTACGTGGTGCTGAGCCAGCTCGGCCGGACGTTCACCCAGCTTATTTTCCAGGGTTACCACGATCGATATTTCACGCTGCGCGACGTCGCAGGTCTTTTGAACATGAAGGTTACGACTGTTCCTGTCATGGAAAAGGCGGCCTTTGGCATGGCGGGCTAATCCGGCATGGCGAAGAAGACCTATTGCATCGACACAAGCGCGCTGATCGCAGCCTGGTACGAGCGTTACAAGCCAAACCGTTTCCCGAAACTGTGGGAACAGTTCGATCAGCTCGTGACCGACGGCAGGCTCGTATCCTCGACCTTGGTGCTCCGCGAATGCAACAAGCAGCGCTCAGAGGAATTGCACGGGTGGCTCAAGCCGCGCGAGACCATGTTTATTACGCCTGATGAGACGGTACAGCAGCAGGTCGACCACATCGTCAATACCTACACGGCGCTTGTTTCAGCGGGCAAAGAGAAGTTTCAGGCCGATCCGTTTGTCATCGCGTTGGCCAAGGCCAGCGGCTACACGGTGATCACGGAGGAAACTGGCGTCGGTAGCCTCGGCAAGATACCCGGTGTCTGCAATGCCATGAAGGTCGAGTGCATCAACCTCATGCAGCTCATCGACGAAGAAGATTGGGTGCTGGGCTAGCTAACCCTCCATGCAGACCCCGATCAGCGCCGTTACCGGCAGGAGAATTGTGCGTGCTGAACTTCGATCTATCGTGGCGGTTGATGTCACCTGGGAAGATCGCCAAGGGCGTCATCCACGATTTGACCGGTTTGATCCGGCGCGTTGCCGGCCAACACGGCAACCGGCAGCACATCGTCGAACACTACAAAGGCTACTTCGCCGATGCGGCCAACAGACCCCATCACCATAGTTCCTCGCTAAGCTGGGCTGAGACCGACCTGGGCATATACATGCACGAGGCCGGCGAGAACGCTCCGCTGTTCGTCGAGGCTTTTTTCGATGCCGGGGAGGCTCTGAAGAGGCAGTATGAAGGGATTGTGGTGCCCGATGTGACCATGATCAACCATGTGCTCAATACGCACGATGCAGGCTACGAGGGTGAACCCGCCGCAGTTGATCGCCCGCCGGGCACAGATGCCGGTCGAGATCGAGACACTGCCGCCCTCTCTGGATGCGCAGGCCCATGAAAAACTTCAGCGGTCCCTGAAGCAGTCAGAAGAGTATCTGACCGCCGGTAAGAACCGGCAGGCCGTGCAGGAAATCCTTTGGCTGCTCGAAACGGTTTCAACCGTTTTTCAAGGCCTCCCCGTTGGGGATGGCACGATCCAGGGCAAATATTTCAACAAGATTGCCGACGAGCTGAAGCTGCATCGCAAGGGACAAGTCGCAGAGCAAGCCATTAATTGGATGAAGACGCTCCACGGTTACTTGTCGTCACCCACAGGTGGCGGCGTGCGGCATGGCGCGACCCTGACGGCCGAAGGCGAGCTTTCGTCACACGAAACTAGGCTGATCTGCAATTTGATCCGCAGCTACTTGTCATTCCTGCTTGATGAATACGACCAGTTCGCCAAGTAGGCGCCACGATCGCTGTAAGCGAATGCGCTATGCGGCAAACCCTCTGTGCAGGTAGCCGCGCTTTCGCTTCTGCGCCCACTTCGAGATCAAGGCGATATCGGCCTGGCCTCGGGACGAGTACGTTTCAATACGAACAGTGCCAGCACGCCCAATGCGTCCCCATTCTCGTACGAGGGAACATTCGCCAAACAACGTCGGCTGGATGTCCAGTTTGTAAAGCCGTGCCACGTTACGGTGCATATCGACCCGAGTAACGATAATTGCGGTCATGCGACCTCGTCTTCTTCCTTTGCTGTATGTAAGGCGCGCGACACAGTGGCTGCACTGCATCCGAGAAGTGCGCCAATCTCCCGCAGCCCCCGCCCTTCGCCTTGCAGATCCCGGGCATGCGCGGTCTGCTCCTTGCTCAGCTTCGGCTCGGGCCCGAACCGTCGGCCCTGAGCTTTCGCCCGCTCCCTCCCTTCCTTGGTCCGCGACAGGGTAAAGGCGCGGTCGAGCTGGGCGAATACGGAAAGCATGGTCAGCATCGCTGCTGCCTGCGGTGTGTTCGTATTGGCCCGAGGCTCTGCAAGGGATTCGAACGTCGCTCCCCTCGCCTCGATCTCGTGCACGATATTGAGAAGGTCGCGCGCTGCGCGCGCCAGACGGTCGATGCGGGTAACGGCGAGCACGTCGCCCTGGTCGAGCGCTGCGATGGCACGGACAAGCTGTGGCCGATCAGCCCTCACCCCGCTCATCTTTTCGCTGAAGACCTTGACGGCGCCGGCCGCTTTTAGCGCGTCAACTTGCGCAGCATGATCCTGCTCGGTGGTAGAGACGCACGCATAGCATGTATTTCAACACTGCCAACTTGCAACAGACATATGCAACAGTCAAAGCCGCTGCGCAGACTGATGATCACCAGTGTTGCATTTGTTTTGATTCCTGAAACACAATAGCTCTATGAGCATTCTGAAACCTATCGACGTCTGGGACATCGACACCTTCGACGAAGAGCTGCGCGCGAAACTGCGCCGGGAAGAGTCGTTGATCCGCGATTATCTCACGACATCGCGCCGGCAGTTCCTGGAGCGTGAGGCCTCGGACCACCGCATGCCTCACCCCCAGAATCCCCATGCGGCGGACTACATCGCCTTCACCGAGGAGGTAGGCCGCGACATGGAAAGCCGCACCATTCGAGCCTGGCATTACGCACGCCTGGTCGATGAGGAGGTCCGCGCCATGCGAGAAGGAGGCATTTATACCGGGACGCTTGATACCCTGCGGCGCAGGCTGGACGCGCAGGTAACGGCCGGGGCGCTCTCCCCAGCCGACGCGGAAAAACTGTACAAGGCAAGCCCCTGCCACCATCCGGAACAGCAACCTGGCCGGCTCGGCAAGTTCTGGATGGCATCAGAGCCAATACGCGCGGATGACGACGGTGTGGAGCCGCTGCTGGAGAATTGGGGAGGCGAATCTACATACTTCTGGCTGAAAGATGAGAGGCTGAAGGCGCTCGTCGCAACCATCGGCCAGCCCCGTATCCTTGAGGTGGCCGTCCCCCTCGCCAAGACAACGCATTCATATTCCGCCGGCCGCGCGGTCATCGGCGCATTCGCGCGCACCCTCGGCTGTCGTCCTGACCGCGAAGGATTCGACCTCTATACCCTGGAGCCGTTAGAACTAGCCGCCATTCTCGCGGTCCACACCGAGGGCGAGCCGAAGTTTAAGAAGGTCGGTAGGGGCTACCCGACCACCTTCAAGGCCGCTTGTAGCGGCAGGTAACATCTGAGTTGAAACAGGCCCTATTTATAAGCGGGCATCGGCTTTTCCGTTCTCGATCGGCGAAAATATTTCTCGCGAGATTCCGCCGAATTCGACCGAGCGGCACATAGCATCCCCTAAATAATCGGAACGGTCGGTGATCGTCTCCCTTGATTTGAGGCCCAAATCTTCACGACCAAAGGAGTTAAACGTGCATACGTTAGCTTATGGTCTGGTGACCTTGGGTTACCTGATTCTCTTCATCCTGAGCCTGGGTTCCTGATACCAGGTCGCAGGGCAGTTTCGACTGCCCTGCCCTAGCTTCCGCTCAGCCGAATTTCTTCCATGCGCTCATGAATTCGACTGAACAGACCCGCAGTCATGCCCAGGAACAACTTCAGCTCGGCCGGGACGAACCGCAAGTCACGTATCGACTGAATGCTGCGGATCACTCCCTTGAGCGGCTTCACGCTAATGGTCGACGCATCGGAATGCGCGTACTCCTGGTTTCTCAGCTTCAGCAGTCGCTGGTGAAACGCGGCCTCCTTATCGTCGTATTGCAGCAACCTCTTTGGGAAATCGATATTTCCCCGCCCGGCAGCGAATGGCCGAGCGTAAGCAACGATCAGTGTCGTGGTAAAAGCGGTCTGCTGGATCGGTACGCTACCGCGCCTTGTGAACGAATAGCCGTGCCAACCCTTCTTGAGGATGTATTGCGCGCACGCCGTGGCCGTACCGATGTCATTGGCAGACGCATAGAGTTTCTCGTAAAGCGCACGGTCTCGCGGCGATAGGTTAGCTTCTTCCGGCATCTTCACCCGCCCTACCCGTTAAGCGACGCGCTTCGGCCGCCTTGACCTTAACGATCATCGCGGTTTCGATCTGCTTCCGTCGTTTCCCATAATGGACCTCCCGGTGATCGTGTGGGCAGATGGCGATGACATTCGTCATGAGATCAGCGCCCTGGTTCGCCAGCGCCAAGATGTGATGACACTCCAAATACCGCGATCCATCGGCGCATTGGAAACCGAGCTTTCCGCAGTATTCACACCTGCCGCCGGCACGCTGCTTGACTGCCGAGCGAACTCGAGGATCACGCGCGTAGCGTTTCCCGGTGAAGGCCGTGTAGGCCGGAGCATCCGTGCCCAGGTCGTCAATGGCGTCCGTGTACGCCGCGGTGCCAACCCCTGCCAACTGCAACCTTCGCTTACCCGCCGGCATCAACGTAGCCAAGTACGGCCAGGCCTTGCGGTTGCTGATGCCCTTCAGTCTCTCCAGGGCATCGCCAATGGCCTTGATGTCAGCCGTGGTGAAAGTGTGGTTCTGCGACCGCATAATGATGGCATTGCGAATTTCGGGCTCGACGTCAGCCCATGCATCGGGATTGACGCGAAGATCGGCGGTTAGCACTGTGGTCAACGCCAACAGCGGAACCTCTGCGAGGGCAGCGGCGGCATCCAGCAAGTCGCAAACCTGCGCGACAGTGCGGGCATTGTTCTTGGGGCGTCCGAGCTTTTGGGCAGCTATTTGATAGGTCAGTCGCTGGCGCGATTTGGCGGCTGCAGCGACGATCGGCAGAAGCCTCTTCGCTTCCTCGTACTGCGTGGTCAAAGCGCCCTCCCAGACGGAAACTGCTTCTCGATGATCTTTGGCCAATCGGGCATTTCGGGACAGCTCGTCTCCCAGCAGACAAACAGCTGGGCGAGTTCTTCGCCGATCAGCATCTCACCTATGTTCTTGCCATTGAGCGTCAGCCGGCCGCACTTCCTGCCGTAGTTGCACTTCTTGATCCCGATGGTCTTTGCCGGGCACGAGCAAACTACCTCCACCAAGTCGACCGGACCGCTATGGAGCAGTTCAGTGAAGCGCTCCTTTGCGACCATCGCCAGAGCCCGCTCATCTGCGGTCACCTTCCGGCGGCGCGTCTTGATTTCCGGGGTGTCATAGCCAACCAGGCGGTACCGATAGCTCCCGATCTCGATGGTGTCACCATCCACGACTGTGATGGCATCGACGCTGACGGGCTCCGCCCGGACACTCAGCGTCGAGAATAAGATCGCTGCAAAGATCAGCGTGAAACACTTCATGCCCTGCCCCAATTCGCCCGCCGGGTTATCAACACCCGCGAGAGACAGTAGCGCGGTCCTGTTCCAATCCCAATCCGTGGCGCTGTTTGCCAAGCGGATTTTCCGGCCCCTTCATACGCCATGCCCTGGCGCCGCAAACCCTCGATGATGCGCCGCAGCTTTTTGATGGCGTCGATCATGGCCGGCAGATTTCCAGCTTGTTCGCTGCTGGGTCGACGCGAACCGAATTGTACGTCGCTGGGCCACAGACTTCATTGCCGGAGTTGGAAAGCGCCATGGCTGCGCATACCATTACCTAGCTCAGGAATAGCTGGTTCAAGCCTGAAGTCACGTCTATCTCGTCCGCTCATCGCTTCGTGTTTTATCACGCCGCTCCGTATTGACTCCTAGCTCCGTACTGCCACGTCGTGTATTGGCAAGTTCCGAAAGCTCGTTCTTCAGCGCATGCTGGCGAGTTTCGACAGCGGGCATGTCGTTAACGAACTGCCGAACCTGACGGGCGAGTTCGTGATCAGTTGCCGCTCCAGAGTGCTGTAGCTCGGCGGCATACTCGAGATAACGCCGCCTGATTGCCTCCTGACGGGACTTAATCTGTTCATCCCAAGGATGTTTTGCAGTCCTGCCACCCCTCACCTCCGAGAGCACCTCCTTTCGGGCGAGCTGATCAACATTGGGCGTGATCTTTCGCTTGCGCAACGCGAGCACCGCCCCGCGATCAGCCTTTCGAACCCGTCCGCGCGTTCGCCGCGGCGTTGCCTCCGCGGCGATGCCGCGAAGCCGGAGTTCGCCGGCAAACCGTTCCCGCCAGGCCTGAAGATCCGCTTTGCGAGGATTGAGGCGCTTGCCGTCATGGCCAAGAGACCGAACGGTCAAGTGCACGTGGGGATGCTTGTCGTCGAGGTGCTGGACGAAGACGTAGTCGTGATTATCCCCGAATGTCTCGATGGCAAAAGCCCTGGCTGAATCCTTGACGGCGACGGCATCGGTGCCAGCCGGCATCGACAGAATGATGTTGATCGAAAGTGATCCATCGCGGCGGCGCTTGTCGTCGAGACCGGCATCATCCTCCCAGCGCTGCTGCAGATCTTTCAAGCCGGAACGCCCCGCCAGCGTCGCGCCCTGTTCTGTTTCCGCATCGAGTTCCCCGTTTCGCGTGATGTATGCGAGGTGCGACTTGAGATGCGCCACGCCCTTGGTGCGCCCGGTGATCTTGACCATCACCTCTGGTGCTCGGCGCACAATGCGTTCGAGCTTTGCACGCATCGCCGGCGTGAGGCGGCTGGGAGCGGCCGGATCGGGGATATCCCACTCGGCCTGGCGCGGGCGCCGGTTGGGCGTTTCCCAGACATACGAAATCGGCGGAAGTTCAGAGGCCAGGTCAGTCGGCCGCCGCGGGCGCCGGCTCATCGCCGTCCATCCCAATAATCCGCGTTGCCGTGCAGCGCATTACGTAGTCGCGCGAGCTCTGTTTCAATGACCAATTTGGCTTCTCGAATTGCGGGTAGATCGGTCTCAACCGCCCTGCCCTGCAGCACACTGGTGTTTGCGGCCCGCGCGATCTGGTTAATGTTGCCACCGATCCGGTTGAGTTCGCGAACGATCGCGCGAAGCTCGTCATGCTCGTTCGGGGAATGCTGCACGGGCGACCCTAATCGCGAGCGAACCAGGGCGACGATCCAGCCCGTTCGCGTCATGCCGCGCTGATGCGAAACTTCCGCGAGCTGCCGCATCTCGCTCTCGCGAAATCGCACCGTCACCTTCTCCGGCCGTCCGACGGGCAACGTTAAGATGCGCGGCTCTGGTGCAGCAAGTGCATCAGCAATGAGACGCCGCAGCAGCGCGGACTTACCGCCCTGGGTAGCTGCAAGAACTGAGAACTCCGCCGCGACTTCGTCGGAGACGCGAAGCGAGATCAGAGCCATGTTCTCCAATCCCAATCGCGCTGTAATACATCGCTGGCGCGAAGCCTATCCTGCACTAGAAAGTGCGAATCCCTCCACCCCCTCCATGTTGGTTCAAACCATCGGGCTCGGCGGTAAAGGCTCGGCAGTTGCTGCAGCTGAGATCCAACACAGTCGACGATCGATGAGGAGAGTTCTTCCGGGAATGACGCAGCCGTCACCCCGAATGCCTGTACTCCACGAAGACCGCGCGCGCAGATTCGCAACATTAGCA
Source organism: Bradyrhizobium campsiandrae (assembly GCF_014529705.1). Lineage (GTDB taxonomy): Bacteria > Pseudomonadota > Alphaproteobacteria > Rhizobiales > Xanthobacteraceae > Bradyrhizobium > Bradyrhizobium campsiandrae. The sequence continues at coordinate 2,739 of NZ_JAANIH010000112.1, read as the reverse complement.
CTGAATATGTGGACCGCGGCTTTCCAGCAGCCTCCGGCCTCTCTACAGCGCTGTGGGGGGCGCGTTCGGCCTCCGGCTGCTGCGCTAACGCGCCATCCTTCGGATGGGAAATCCGCTCCGCCGGCGCATCAACCGGAACAGTGTTTCTGAGGAGGCTGTTGAGCAGCTTCATGCCGATAGGATCTCTTCGATTGTGATGGTCGATGCTGGAACCTCTTCTGCTTCCTCCGCGCCATCGATCAGCAGCACGGCATGGTGTGAGCCCTGAGACGCGAGTCGATCGATTAGGAGACAGCCCGTGCGATCTTGGTGACGCACTCTGATCGTCAGCGATGTCCTCATTCGCTCGTTCCGATCGTCCGAAGAGTTGAGGCGCTTTTCCGCGGCCGCCGTTGCACGGTCTCTCGCCATGGGTCGCAATGCCGATTGGGGTGCGATCCGCCTACGTGCTGGTTGAGCTCCAGGGGCACCTTCGCCATCAGCAGGGGAGCCGCGGACTTTCGTGCGAACTTCGCGGGCCAGTCGGCGGGCGTGTGCGTCGGTGAAGCTTTCCTGTGCTGCGCATAAGGTCTCGACGGCGTCCGGCTGCTCACGCCAAGCCTGGTAGAGCTCATACACAGCACGGATTGAAGAGCCGGCAAGCTTCGACCGAAGGAACTCCGGCATATTCTGGACCGACGAGTAGCGAGACACCCAGTCCCTGGGCTTCCCGAGCTTGCGCGAGATGTCGGCTTGGTTCTCACCCTGCTCCAGGCGGTCCGCGATGAACGCCGCAATTTCGGGGGCATTGAGGTCATCGCGCTGGATATTCTCGATCATCTGAACATAGCGATCCGCAGAACCAGCGGCATGAACGAAAGCCGGCAAATCACGGAGCCCGGCGCGCTTAGCAGCACGATACCGCCTCGCGCCCATGACGATCACGTACCGGCCTTCCTCGGTCGCTTGCCGCAGCACGATCGGTTGCAGCACTCCATGCTGAAGGACCGATTGCGCAAGCTCGTCGAGCTTCTGTTCGTCGAAGCTGCGACGGGGCTGGTCCGGATCTTCGTCGATACGGTCGATAGAGATGCACGTCGGTTGCCCGATTGTGGCGGCACCATCTTCTGCGACCGCGATGAGCTGCTTGAAGCTGAGATCAAGCGCCATGGGCCGACTCGTCCATCTGCGCGACGATCTTGGCGAGAACATCGCGGATTTCCCGACCGGCCTCCTGCGCAGAGCGGCGCTTCAGCTTCCAGACCGGCAGGCGTTCCGCGACGGCTTCAGCATAGCCGTCCCTTGCAACGATCTGGCCTGGGAATACATATTTGCCAGCCTCGCGCAAAAGTTGCTCAAGATGCATCCTTTGACGCGGCGATTTCGTGTTGAAGTTCGAGGGCAGCAGCCCAAGGAACTTCGTATCCTGGCGGCCATAGCGCCTCTGCACGCCGATAACGGTCTGCATCAGACCTTTGACGCCCTTGATCGAATAGTCCTCCAGATAGATAGGGGCCAGCACATGCGATGCCGCAACCAAACAGCCGACACTGCGAAGTCCAAGTGAAGGCGGCGTATCGATGACGCAGGCATCGAACTGATCCGACGCGATGGCGAGGTTCTTTTGCAGAGTCGTTATGGCGGCCGCATCGCTTCGATCGAGATCAGTCAGTGAGCTATCGGCCGGCGCAAGCGTTAGGCTTTCGTCGTCTCTGGGTACGACCCGCATTCCCGGTTTAAACAAATCCGCGGCTAACGTTGAACCTGCGTAGTGCCTCAGCGTATCCGACGCATTGCTCTGCGCATCAACGTCGATCACGAGAACGCGGAGATTCGTTTCCGCCATGAACCAAGCCAAATGCACAGCGAGGGTCGTCTTGCCGACCCCGCCCTTTTGATTGTTGATGACGATGGTCTTCATATTAAGATCCGAAATGGGTCTGAGGGCGCGAGAGGCATATCCTCGTCCGTCATGACAAGGGGATGTTGGTTTGAACCAACAGCGACTGCGAATCCGATCGTGGGAACGATCCCCAAATTCTTCCGGCGAATCCCCTGCCAGAAGAGTCAGGTCAGTACATCGCCATCGGGAGGAACAAATTCTGGCAAGCGCGGCTGGGACCGTGCTCGTTGCTGGACCACTGCTGTCGACACGGTCGCGAGAGGATCGTCACGCGAATGCGCGGAGACCGCTTGCGGGCTCCGGGAGCGCTGCCCGGCGGCGCGAGTAACGACAGTGCATCGTAAGATGCAAGACGAGGGGGCTTATGCCCCCTCCTCGGCTGCGAGCGCTTCGTTGCGTTGGCGGATGAGTTCGGCCAGTTCGACTTCGAGCGACTTGCGCTCCGCCGGCGTGAATACGCATCCGCGCAGCTCGGCGCGAACCTCTTCAATGGTGTCGATGGTCATGATCGCATCTCCAGTCGAAGGGAGTGGGCCCCGCCTTGCGGCGGAGCCCACTGGCTGAGCCTCAGTCCCGGTTCGGCCGGGACCAGATCAGCTGGAGACCTTCCGCACCTTCGACCTCGGTCAGGGTGGCGTAAATCGGAGCGGGGAAGCTCGGATCGTCCAGCTTAACGGAGAGGTAGTCGCGCTCGGTGTCCTTGGCGGTCTTCTGCCAGGCAGCACCCAGTTCGACGTTATGCGGTGCACCGCATAACGTAGATTATGCGTAGCGCGGGATTATGCGGAGTCGTTGGCTGGTGGCCGCGGTTTTCAAGGGCTTTTGTGGCGGCGACACTCCGCATAATCCCGTGGAGA
>NZ_JAANIH010000111.1 GCF_014529705.1 Bradyrhizobium campsiandrae | reverse complement strand
AGTGAATCACAAATCAAGTTTGCAAGGAATCCCGCTCCAAGAGCCCGCTTTCTGGCAAATCCAACCACGGCAAGATGCCGTTTCTAGATTCCAAATCAACGGCTTGGAAGTTCTTCACGGGAGACCAACTAAAGGACCGAGTGACAGGATAATTGGCTGGTCGAGGACGCTGTTCGTCAAGTCGAGGCATCGGGGCGGCCGGCCTTAGTAGCCTTTCCTATGGTCGTCTTCCCCGCCGCGCGTGAACAGCTGCAGAGCCGCCTTCATCGATGTTGCGTCGCGCATCTCTCCTTCGACACTCTTTAATGACTTCGTGCGCGTCCCAAATCACCGTTCCGTCCTTCGAAAGAATGAGCGAAGAAGTAAGAGTCGCATCGGATCTCAGGCCACGAACTGCTTCTATCGCGGTATTGCTATTCACATGGACTTCGCAGCGCAACAGCGGCACGTGATAGATCTCGTCGGACGACTGCACGATGGGTCCATCTGTAGAGATAAGTAGAACGTCACCGACCTCGGCACGCTGCTGTGATTCCCGCTCGAGTTCCTTGCAGGCAAGCTCAACCGTTAGTGGAATGGGTCTGACTTCTTGCTCCCAATTCTGAAGAGCTCCTCGTTGTACGCCGAGCCGAGCAGCCGCCTCGACCTGGTTGTAGCCGAGACGTTTCCTCCACTTTTTTAGGTCCCAGCAGTCCATTATATCCTCGACGATTGGACCTTCGGCTTCTAGGACTGCTGCAATTGTTGAGATCGGAACCTGGCACATTCCTTCATCAACTCGGAGCCGCTCCAAATCACAACGCCCTCCTCATCGAGGATGATCGGTTTAACAGCTCCGACGACGTCCATGCGATCGGCCAAGTGCCGGAATACGTCCTGATTGTTGCTGAATCGCTGACAGATCATCGTTGCCATGTCGTGAGATGACGGAGTGGCAAATTCTAAGCAGGTACTTACGTAAGCAAGTGCAACTGGACCGAACTCGGGACGCTGTTTCCAACATCTCACGAGGAATCGGATGGCCAATTCGACAGCCATCGGAATCGCAGTGCTTTCACGTTCCCAGTTTTGAATGGTGGCTCTCGTAACATCAAGTTCCGCTCCAGCCTGCTGCTGGGTATACCCCACGATCTTGCGCCAGCGTTTGAGCTCCTCACCCGTCAAACTTCTGCTCCCGACGAAAGTCCTTACGCGCGATTCGCAGTGCCACACAGGGCCGCCGCGGAGCCCAATCCTATGCTTGATAGCGCCGTTCCCCGCAATCGTGTGGCCGGAATGCAACATGCGTTTCGAATCGAGTGCCGAAAGGGTCATTTGCTCATGAAATAGGCTGCTTGCCCGAGTTTACGCCTTCACGGAAGTCTTCTCCCGCTCCAGATTGGCGTCGGTTTAAGAATTTGATTTCAGTCAGCTCGCATGCCTTCCGGGGGGCGCCGGGATCGGACTGATCTTGAGAACGGTGATGGGGATCCAAAATGAGAAAAGTGGCTTTGTTGGCAACGGCGCTGGCAATGGTAACGGGTTCGGCGCTGGCGGCAGACATGCCGGTGAAGGCCTTGAAAGCACCCCCGCCGCCAGCCTTCGACCCCTGGGATGTCGCCTTCGGCGCCGCAGTCATGAACGACTACATCTTCCGCGGCGTCACGCAATCCAATCATCAGCCGTCGGTTGCTGCCTATTTGGAGCCGCGTTACAACGTCACCAAGGATCTGCAACTCTATATCGGTACTTCGATCGAAAGCATTTCGTTTGCGAACCGTCCCGCGGCTGAGGTCGATATCTACGGCGGTATCCGCCCGACCTTCGGGGCGTTCGCCTTCGATATTGGCGTCTGGGGTTACCTCTATCCGGGCGGGCAGTGCGCCGACAACACGCTCACCGTCGTCGGCGGCGTTGCTGTTCCCGGTGGCGGCGTTTGTCCGGTCTCTACGACCACGATCTTCCTTGCCAATGGCAACGTAATGAAGAAGGACGTCAGCTTCTACGAAGTCTACGGCAAGGTGAACTACACCATCAATGAAAATTGGCAGGTTGGTGCGAACGAGTACTACACGCCGAGCTTCCTGAACTCCGGCGCTTGGGGCAACTACGCTTCGCTCACCGCCAAGTACACGGCGCCGAGCACGACCTTCGGCTCAAGCGGTGTCGGCATGTATGTTTCGGGCGAGTTTGGACGGCAGTGGTTCGGTACGACCGATGCATTTTATGCGGTGGCAGCTTTTCCGAACGGTATCCATTACGCCGATTACAACACTTGGAACATCGGAATCGGCTTCACTTACAAGGTGTTCACGCTCGATCTACGCTATTCGGACACCGACCTGAACAAGGGTGACTGCAACGCCTTCACGGGCGCATTCAACGGGACTGGAACCACCAACGTGACGCCGATTAACCCAACCGGTGTCGGCTCCAACTGGTGCGGCGCGGCCGGTATCGCCAAGCTCTCGTTCGACCTGACGGCAGTCACCAACTTGAAGTAAGATATTATCATAGGATGTAAACGAGGGGCGGCTTGCAAGGGCCGCCCCTTCTTGTGACAGCTTTGGACGATTTGAGACGTTTGCAGAAGCTGAGTGCCTATTGAAGTGTCGTTTATCGACGATGCGCGGTTGTTCTGGTATGAATGCACCAGCTCCGGCAAGGTACGTACCGACAAAGTTTCTATGGGAACGCAGCGACCAAGCGGAAGGCAAAGCGCGGTTCGAGGCCTTAGACCGCCCAGACTGCGAACGCCGCGATGGCGACCACGATGACTGCCGGCATGAACCAGCCGGCGACCTGTTCGGCCAACCGCTGAATCGGAGCCCGCGAGCGCTGCGTCTGCGCGACCATCTGCACGATTTGGGACAGCATCGTGTCGCTGCCGACCGTTTTGGCCCGCATGACGAAGCCGCCGGAGCGGTTCAGCGTACGGGCGATCACTTTGCCGCCTACCTCTTTGCTGACCGGCCTGGATTCGCCTGTGACCATCGACTTGTCGAGGAAAGACCTGCCTTCAATCTCACCGTCGACCGGCACCTTCTCGCCCGGCCGCACCCGCAGACGGTCCCCGGGCTGCAGCACGGTGATGTGAACCTCCTTATCACTCCCGTCCGCGGATGCGCCGCGCCGTCTTCGGAGCGACGTCGAGCAGAACCTTGATCACGTCAGAGGTCGCCTCGCGCGCGCAGTTCGAGAACTTGCCCCAGAAGTACCAGCACGATGATAACTGCGGCCGCCTCCAAGTAGACGGCGACCGCGCCGGCGTGTCCCCTGGACGTGGCGGGGAAGACACCGGTGGCGACGACGCTATAGACCCACGCAACGGCGGTGCCCATCGCGATCAGCCTGAACATCTTCAGGTTGCGCGTCAAAAGCGACTACCAGCCGCGAACGAAGAACGGCCCGCATCACGACGGACGTGGCGAGAACGAGCTGGATTCAGTTCGAGAGCGACTGATCGACCCAGCCGTGACCGCCGATCAGGTGTCCCCCATCTGCAGGATCTCGACGGGGCACGGAAAGCGCGAAGCCTATCCAGAAGCGACGCGTCTTTCCTGCATAGATCGAAGCAGAAGTAGAAAGTCTGTCCACCGGATTCGGCCTTGTGACGCGCCGGCCCTGGATCGACGCCCATAGCGCAGACGGGATCAAACGTGGCGCTGGACGCCTGCGCGCGATGCGGGAAGGCCGTAGCAGTTTCCCCTAGGCCCGACAGACCCCGCGGAGGAAGAAATTCCTGAGGATCACGTCGCCATTGCGTGGAACACGCGATCAGAGCGGCCACAAGGCCGATCAGCGCCACAAGATCGCAGAACTGATGGAAGTCGGGGTGGATAGGAAACCGGGCGACAGTCACGAATGCTTGACCTGAATCGAGGACTGCGTCCGGAGCAGGGATATGTTACTCAAGGCGCGCTGGGGCCCGAAAGGTAAATGAATTAGATGCGGCTCGTCCGTACCATCCTGGCATTCGCGATTGCCGTCTCGCTGGCGATGCTGCCGCTTGGCGCGTCGACCGCCGGGCAGGCGATGTCGTCGGACGACATGAAGGTCGGCGTGCAGATGGCGGACCACACCGACATGTCGATGGACGACTGCTGTCCGGACGGCATGGACGGAAAGACCTCCCACACGGACGGCTACAAGTGCGGGATGGGTGTCTGCTGCATCGGCGGAGCTCTCGCGCTCGGGGACGTTCGACCCATTGCGTTCGCGTTTTTCGCGGTGGCGGCGAGCAAAATCGCCATCCCCTCGGACCAGGTCGTCGATTTTCGCGGCGGCAGTCCTCCATTCCGACCTCCTCGAGTCTGATCTCGCAAAACCCGGCGCGCGCACGCTTGCTCGCGCAGACGATGACGTGCGCGCCCAGGGCGGCACGGCCGAGATCAATCCATGAGGACAGGACAATGCTTTCTACATTCAGGACCGCGGCTCTCGCCGCAACCCTTTCGTTTGCCGCTTCAGTCACCATGGCGGGCGCCGGTGATTACACGTTCGAGCCGGTCAATCCGGAGATGAAGAAGGGCGACGACGTCACGCTCGCCATCCGTCTGACGAACAAGCAGACCGGCAAGCCGGTGCCGGATGCGGTCATTTTCAAGACCCGCGTCGACATGGCGCCCGACCGGATGGCCGAGATGGAGTCGCCCGTTTCTCCGCTGCCGTCGAAGGAGCCGGGCGTCTACGCCTTCAAGACGGACCTACCGATGGCCGGCCGCTATCAGGTGACGCTCTCCGCCAAGGTGCAGGGTGAGCCGGAGACGATCACAGGCAAGGTGGTCGCCAAGGCGACCAAGTGAGCGTTCGGGCGCCGCTCGGCGGCGCCCGATGTCCTCCTTTTCGATCACACGGATGCGCCTGATCGCGCGCGGAACACGCCATGAAGACGCTGCGTCTACTGACGACGACCCTCGCGCTGGGCGGCGCCCTGGCTCCGGCCGGCTACTGGCACTCGAGCGGCGAGCGCTGGCCTGCCTATGCCGCCGTAACCACGACGGCGGCGGCCGCAGAGCGAAAACCGCTCTACTATCGGGATCCCGGCGGGGCGCCGGCCTGGTCGGCAGGCCCGAAGAAGGATGCGCAAGGCCGAGATTATCTGCCGATCTACGACGAAGACGAACCCGCGGCCGAGCCGCCGAAGGCGAAGCCGCAGCAGGCGAACGCCTCCCGAAAGATCCTGTACTACCGAAATCCGATGGGACTGCCGGACACTTCGCCCGTGCCGAAGAAGGATCCGATGGGGATGGACTACGTCCCCGTGTACGAAGGCGACGAGACCGACGACGGCACGGTGAGGCTTTCGCCGGGCAAGATCCAGCGCACCGGCGTCAAGTCCGAGCCCGCCGAACGGCGCAGCATCAGCGTCGCCGTGAAGGCGCCCGGCACCATCCAGCTCGACGAGCGCTGCATCTCCGTCATCGCGATGCGGGCGGAAAGCTTCGTGCAGAAGATCGCGGACGTCACCACAGGCACCCGCGTGAAGGCGGGGCAGCCCTTGATGGAGGTCTACAGTTCGGCCATCGCCTCCGCGGCGGCGGAATATCTCGCCACCCTCAATTCGAAGGTGGTGGGCGGCGTGGAGGCCTACGGCCGCGGCTCGCGTCAGCGCCTGATGAACCTCGATGTTCCTGAGCCGGTCATCACCGCGATGGAGAAGTCGAAGGTCGCTCCGGTCACGGTGCAGTGGACGGCACCACGCGATGGTATCGTGCTCGAACGCAACGCGATCGAAGGCATGCGGGCCAATCCCGGCGACGTGCTGTTCCGGATCGCCGACACGTCGGTGGTGTGGGCCTTGGTCGACGTGGCCGAACGCGATCTCGGCAACATCGCCGTGGGTCAGCCCGTGACGGTACGCGCGAGAAGTTTTGCGGGCCGATCCTTCGCCGGCAAGATCGCCGTCGTCCATCCGCAGGTGAACCGCGACACCCGAACCGTTCGCGTCCGGATCGAACTCGCCAATCCGGACGCGGCGCTGCTGCCCGACATGTACGTCGATGCCAACATCGACACCGCCGATTCCACGCCCGTCCTCGCGGTACCCGACAGTTCGGTGCTCGACACCGGCAGCCGCCAGGCCGTCCTTGTCGACAAGGGGGAAGGGCGCTTCGAGCCTCGCGAGGTCAAACTCGGGCGGAGAGGCGGCGGCTACGTCGAGGTGCGGAACGGTCTTGCCGCGGGCGAAGCCGTAGTCACCTCCGCCAACTTCCTGATCGATGCGGAAAGCAACCTGAAGGCGGCGCTGAAGGGCTTCGCCGAAGCGGGCCCCTCGCGGCCCGAAGCTCGGTCCCACAGCGGCATGGGAGAACACAAATGATCTCCCGCATCATCGCCTGGTCGGCGCGCAACCTGCTTCTGGTGCTGTTCGGCACCGGCTTCGCGGCCGCCGCCGGTCTCTACGCGCTCGTTCACCTGCCGCTCGATGCGATCCCGGATCTCTCCGACACGCAGGTCATCGTTTATACCGAATATCCCGGCCAGGCGCCGCAGGTCATCGAGGACCAGGTCACTTATCCTCTGACGACCGCCATGCTGACGGTGCCGAAGTCCAAGGTGGTGCGCGGCTTCTCCTTCTTCGGCGTGTCGTTCGTCTACGTGATCTTCGAGGACGGCACCGATATCTACTGGGCGCGCTCGCGCGTCATGGAGTTTCTCAACAGCGCGGCGTCGAGGCTCCCCGCCGGCGTCACACCCACGATCGGGCCCGACGCGACCGGTGTCGGCTGGGTCTACCAGTACGCCGTCATGTCCAAGGAGCTGAGCCTCGCCGAGACCCGCACGATCCAGGACTGGAATCTGAAATTCGCGCTGGCCAAGGCCGAAGGCGTCGCCGAAGTCGCCAGCATCGGCGGCTTCGTGAAACAGTATAACGTGGTCCTCGACCCGCAGCGGATGCGGGACCGCGGGATCAGCATGCAGAAGATCCGGGAGGCGATCCGCGCTTCGAACGCGGACGTCGGCGGTCGGACCGTGGAACTGTCCGAGTTCGAGTACGTCATCCGCGGCAAGGGTTACATCAAGAGCATCAACGATCTCGGCAACATCGTGCTGAAGACCAGCAACGGCACGCCGGTGCTGCTGCGCGATGTGGCAACCGTCGAACTTGGTCCGGACGAGCGACGCGGCATCGCGGAACTGAACGGGGAGGGCGAGGTCGCCAGCGGCATCGTGCTGCAGCGCTTCGGCGTCACTTTTCCCTGAGTGTCATTTTTTGTCACGCGAATTGGTACGGCCATGCCAGCTTCGCTGTTGCACAATCCCTTGCCGGCAACGAACATGCGACTGTCGTTGTTGCGCTTTCCGCTTCCCCCAATTTTCATCGTCCGCCCAAGCCCCGCGGCGTTCCGCAGGCCGATTCTGCTATCCCTACGGCCCGTTGGCATAAGCGGAATGGCCCTGCAAAGGAGGCGCATTCTGCGCGTTGACACGTGACGGTCAATTCATACTCTTCCCGCCGCTGCAATGAGAACAGTGCGATTGGAACGCGAAAAGGGAGAGCAGTCCACCATGGTTTCGCAATCAGCGTTGCCGCGCCGCACCCTTGGTCGGACCGGACTTGAAGTTTCCATTCAACATCCTGGCCCGCCAGAGAGATCCCGCGCCACCAGCCAACATCCTCACCCCCACGGCGCTGATCTTACGCCATGCGCCGATCGCCGACTGTGCCCGTTACGACAACCTCAGGAGAACCAACTAATGGAGCGCACTCAACTGTTCGACCTCATGGGCGAACTCAAACTCTACGGCATGAAGGCTGCCTTCGACGAGATCATGGCGACTGCTGTCAAGCGCCAGCACGAACCCCAGCGCATCGTCGGCGACCTGCTCAACGCCGAGATCAACGAGAAGCAGGCCCGTTCGATCAAATACCAGCTCACCATTGCCAAGCTGCCGCTTGCCAAGGACCTTGAGGACTTCCAGTTCGAAGACACGCCCATCAATCGGACGCTGGTCAATGACCTCGCCGGCGGCGGCTTCATCGCCCAGCAACGCAACGTCGTGCTGGTCGGCGGCACCGGCACCGGCAAGACCCATCTGGCCATCGCAATCGCCAGGAGCTGCATCCGATCCGGTGCCCGTGGCCGCTTCTACAACGTGGTCGACCTCGTCAACCGCCTCGAGATCGAGACCCGCAATGGACGGCAGGGACGGCTCGCCGAGCACTTGACCCGGATGGACTTCATCGTTCTGGACGAACTCGGATATCTGCCCTACTCGGATATCTGCCCTTCGCCCAGTCCGGTGGCCAGCTCCTGTTCCACCTCGTCAGCCGGCTCTACGAGCGCGCCTCCGTCATCGTCACCACCAATCTCGCCTTCGGCGAATGGCCCAGCGTGTTCGGCGATGCCAAGATGACCACCGCGCTGCTCGACCGGTTGACCCATCACTGTGACATCGTCGAGACCGGCAACGATAGCTGGCGATTCAAAAGCCGCGACGATGATCACGCCACCCGCGCTCGTCTCGTCTCCGCAATCCCGGCCAGCTCCGACGAGCCGAGCGCTACCGCCAAACCCCGCCGCGCAAAGGGGTCAAAATTGGACGCCGATGAGGGGTCAAATTTGAACGCCGATTGACAGTTCGCTACATGACACTGGAAACCATCGCACCGTTGAGCGATGATCCCACCGTCAGCCTTCCGGCTATCGCCAGCTGACCGGCCCGGCCCACGCCGGCGAACGCGGTGCGCCGCCACCTACACCACGCCACGGGACATGATCCCTTTAGCTAGCGAAGAATCTGTCTGGACTTCACGGAGCCGGTTGTCCGGCCAGGGCCATTTTCCTGCTATTTCGAGCTTTTAAATTGACCTGCTTGGTACAGGCGGGGGGCATCCCAGTTGCCCCGGAACTTTCCGGCGTTTCGTTTATTTCATCTGTTGCGTTTATTTCGAATATAGCCTATACAAAAGGCCGTACAGGGAGAAAATACGATGACGATGCCAGCCTACGCTGAAGAGCTGGGAGGTACTCGCCTGCCTTCCGCGAGCGAGAAGGCGGCGGCCAACCAGCTTCGTCAGATACTCGCTTCGCATGCGACGGGAGATGCCAAACTGCGAGTGCTCGACGATGCACAGCAGGCTGCTGAGATAACCTTGTCGCCGGCCCTGTCGAGTCTCTTGATGGAATTGCTGCGGCATATCGGTCGCGGAGATGCGGTGACGCTTGTGCCTGTGCATGAGATGTTGACCACGCAGCAAGCTGCCGACATTCTGAATGTCTCGCGTCCGTTTCTGGTCTCACTGCTTGAGAAGAACGAAATTCAGCACGTGACGGTGGGGCGTCATCGCAGGGTTAGGGCAGAGGACCTATTCGCCTATAAGCGCACGCGTGATGAGAAGCGGGGCAAAGCGCTTGCGAATCTCGCTGAGCAGGACGCGGAGCACCTGTAAGCTTGTTTGCAAACCGCTTCACCGCATTCGTCGATGCGTGCTCGCTTGCAAGCGCGCTCAAAAGGAACCTGCTTCTCTCCTTGGCGGAGGCGGAATTTTTTCGTCTCCGCTGGTCAAGCCGCGTTCTGGATGAGACCGAAACTGCGATCGGGGAAATCTTGAGCGGCAAAGGCTTTGACGATGGCAAGGCGCGCGCAGAGCGGGCGCGCGCCAGCATGGAAGCTGCCTTCGAAGAAGCCATGGTTGCAGATTTTGACAACTTCTTGCCGGTTGCGGCGGGTCTGCCCGATCCCAACGATCGCCACGTTATTGCTGCGGCGGCCAAGACGCAAGCCGCAATGATCGTAACGGAAAACCTTAAGGACTTTCCGGCGGCAGTTCTTTCCGACCTGAACATGGAGGCGAAATCGGCCGACGCTTTCATTGCGGATACTATCGCACTCGACGAAGCTCGCGCCGTTGCGGCCATTCGGCGTATGCGCGAACGCTTCAAGAAACCGGAAATGACGCCGGCGGAGCTATTGCTCATGATGGAGGCTGCGGGACTGATTGAGACGGTTGACGTGCTAAGGCCACACGTCGAATCCCTCTAGCTCAGTAACTAAACAGACGGGCTTTTTGGCAACACGATCTTGATAAAACTCCACTTCGGATATTCCATAATGAAGGTTATGCGAATCGTGAACTACCCGACCCAGCTGCGCGCTCATACGACGTCATGACCGCGCCGGGCTTCTAATCGAGCGGAGTCTTGGCGTCGAGCCGTTCGAACTTCACCACTTCGTCCATTGTCAGCCGCCCGGCAGCCGGGTGCATCCGTGCGGGCGAGGCCTGCATCACGTAGTGTCTTCGGCATCACGCGAACTTCGGGCGGCGCGACAGATAGCGAATTGCCGACATTCTGGCGCAGATGATTGCCGCTGTGCGGTTTGTCTGCGCGCTCCCGCAGAGCGCCGATCAGTCTGACGATGTTCACCGGAATAAGCGCGCCATGCAGGATGGCGATCGGCGCGAGGTGAAGCGCGAACGCATAAGTCAGGAATGCGACATTGCTACAGAGCGCGACCAACCTCAGCGGGACCATGCGGCGCATATAGAAGGTAAGGAACACCAGTGACGAGGCGATGTAGCCAGCCACTTCTACCCACCGCACGGCAGACCTCATGAGGGATTTCATCCGGCCAGTCCCGGACCTGGTTCGGTGCAAATTCTAGGGGATCGGCACATTTGCCGTCGTCACCCGCTCGGGTGAAACCTCATTTTCCCTGATCTATCTCGCCGATCCGCACGCTGCCCATTACCGCGAGTAACGGGGCGAGCTCGGTCTGGCGACCGGTCGCCGTCTTGGCGAAGACGCGGCGCAGATGCGTCTTGGCAGATGCGTCTTGATTGTGTTGGGCGACAGGTTCAGCGATTGTGCAGTCTCCTGGATGGTGATCCCGGACGAGACCGCCAGCGCCACGCGCGCCTCGGCATGGGTCAAACCGTAGGCATCCATGATCTGTCCGAGCGGAAGCGAGCGCCGGTTGGCGGGATCAACGACGAACAGCAGCACTGCCGCATCCTTCACGCCGGCGTCCGACAGCCGCCCGAGATTCTTGCCGCGGATCGAGGAAACGAGAATCGTCAGAAGCCGGCCGTCGAGCTGACACGGCACGCTCATGGAGCCGCCGGCGGCGCCTTCGAGCGCTACGCGGATCAGTTCGCTCAGCCGCTGCGAATGCGCCGGTGAATGGGTGCCGATCGACTGGTGCAGCCGCAGCACCCCTTCCTCGGCCATGCGGTGGGCGGCGGCATTGGCGAACAGCACCCGCCCCTTGCGGTCGAGCACCACAACACCGTCGGCAAGCCGGTCTAGGACGTTGAAGGCTGCTTGCTGCATGGCCAGATAGCCGTCGATCCGAAATCCGAGCGTCACCGACTGGCACAGATGTGGTGACAACCATTCCAAAAGCCGCAGCTCGTCGGAATCGAACGTGCCTCGCCGCGCTCTGCGACACATATTGAACGCGGCGCGGAAATTATTGCGCGCCGCCAGTACCATCATTCCGTTGTGCGCGACATTCTGCGGCCGCAGCACGTCATCGTAAAATGCCGACGACTGGAGCTCCGCCAGCGAGATCGCTTCGTCCGACAGCACCAGCCGCCCGACCGGTTGGGTCTCCATGTGCCGCTGCCACGGGTTCTGCATGTGCCGTTCCTGAAAGACGGAAGGCTGCTTGCTGCATGGCCAGATAGCCGTCGATCCGAAATCCGAGCGTCACAGACCGGCACAGATGCGGTGACAACCATTCCAAAAGCCGCAGCTCGTCGGGATCGAACGTGCCTCGCCGCGCGCTGCGACACATGTTGAACGCGGCGCGAAAATCCTCGCGCGCCGCCAGCGCCATCATTCCGTTGTGCGCGACATTCTGCGGCCGCAACACCTCGTCATAGAACGCCAGCTGCTGAAGCTTCGCCAGCGAGATCGCTTCGTCCGACAGCACCAGCCGCCCGGTCGGCTGCGCCTCCATGTGTTGCGACCATGGATTCTGCATGTGGCGCTCTTGATAGGCGCGGTTGCACTCCTCGTTGAGCCGGCCGTTGAAATCGAAGTAGACGCGTTTCGCGGTCACCGACTGGCCGAACAGGATGCCCCCTTCGCTGTGCGTGAGATCAGCGATCGCCGTGAGCGCATGCGGCCACAGATCGTTCTCGGCCGCCGCGTCATAGATCAGGTCGAGGACCTTCTCGATCTTGTCGCTAGAGAAATTCACCGCACTCCTCCGCCCGAGGCCGTCGACAGCCGGCGGCTGTCCGCGCAATCTAAGGAGGTAAGATGATGATACGGCGACTTGCGGCAGGACGCCTCACCCGATCGGGTGAGGCGCGTTCGATATCGATCAAATATCCGTTCTCGATCTCCCTTTCGTCGATGTAGCTGCCCGCAAAAGAGGCAGGGCGCCTCCCCCTCCAAGCAACAATTCAGTCAAACATTTTGCTAATTGCGATCTCCGCCCGCATTCCGCGAGCTTGCCGGCACCCGTTTCAGATCGATGCCCGCCGTCAGATCGTCGTGGGCAACCCGCGACCCCTGCCGCTCGTAAAGAGAGAAGCCGATCAACAGCGCGGCGAAGACGATGAAATCGACCAGATAGGACGCGCGCGCCCATCGTCGATACGTCTGGCGATCTTCCTCCGTTGCCTCATGTGCCGAGAAACGCGTACTCCGCATGACGAGTCTGGTCATCGTGGAATCTCCTCACACCCGGATGCGGGTTTGCATCCGCCTGCGATCGAGACCTGCGGCAAGCCCCGACCGGGATCACGTTTGGGCAATACGTCAGGCCGAGATCGCGCGTCATCATCCATGCGGGTGAGGCGCAGGCCTTGCTGTCGTTATTTCATGTTTTCCTGTTCCACGCGCCTCTTCACGCACCGAGTCGACCGTCCGCGCAAGGGAGTGTGTCGCGCACGCAGTGATTTGCTGGGAAGTGGTTCTCCCTCACCCGAGTGGGCGATGCGGTGTCTGCGACAGTTCGGTATTGTCATTCGACAACGTTTTCGCACAAGTCGAAACGCGGTGTACGTCACGAAGCAGATATCTCCCGAAGCCTCTGATGGCCATTTGCTGAGATCTTCAACCTTGCTCGCTGATGGAATCGGGGCGCAGCGAAGTATGTACACTTGCCACGTCAGCGACAGTTCTTTAGGCTCAACAGCTAATAGTTGCGTTTGAGATCAGCAGGGGGAGACGTGTTATGACAAAACTTCACGTTACTCGCCGCCGTTTGCTTCGCGGTGCTACAGTTGTGGGTCTGGCGGGGGCATCAGCCTCCGGAGTGATCGAGGCCGCCCACGCGCAAGCGGCGCGAAAGACCTTCGTCTTTGTCAGCGGGGCTTTTTGCGGTGGCTGGATTTGGCGGCGTGTCACGGATCGGCTCGAACAAGGCGGTCACAAGGTGTTTGCTCCGTCACTCACGGGTTTAGCCGATCGCTCGCACTTGCTGAGCAAGGACGTCAATTTGGACACCCACATCGCCGACGTCGTCAACCTGATCAAATGGGAAAGTCTCGAGAACGTCTGCCTCGTGGCGTGGTCCCTTGCAGGCTATGTAGGTTCCGGCGCTCTCGAAAGCATCGGCGATCGCGTCTCATCGGTTGTATGGCTTGATGCCTTCATTCCAGCCGACGGACAAAGGGCTGCGGACACCGCAGCCGAGCCGGTTCGCAAAGGCATACAAGCGGCCATCGAAAAGGGCGAGGCAGGCGTTCGTGGATCGGCGAAGTATCCGCCTGCTGTCGTTGCCGAACGCGATCGGGTCTTCGCTGAATCCAAAGTGACTCCGCATCCCGTCGGCGCCTATCTTCAGCCGATCAAGGTTACCGGGGCGCTGCAAAAGGTGGCAAAGAAGACATATGTCCGTCTCCCCAAATTTCCAATGCCGCCGTTTGATAAGGCACTGGCAGAATGCAAGAGCGATAAGTCCTGGGCCACGTTCGAGCTGCCTGATGTCGGGCACATGGCCATGCTTGACGCACCAGACCGTTTGAGCGAGTTAATACTGCAAGCCGCGTAAGTTCGTAGCAGACGGGAGCCGACAATGCCTTCTCTCAAAGCTGTGATTGGCTTAATTTTCCTGCTCACCTCCATCGGCCTTTCCTGCGCGAAAGCCCAAGAACGATCGGCCGACTACGAACGTGTGACGCCCGCAGACATCAAGTGGGCTCCGCTGCCATCAATGCCCAAAGGAGCACAAATCGCGGTTCTGCACGGCAGCCTCAGCAAGCCCGGACTGTTCACGATCCGCGTGAAGCTACCTCCGCACTTCAAACTGCCTGTACATTCTCACCCCGATGAGCGCGTGCGGACGATTATCTCCGGGACCTACTATTCGGCGATTGGCGACAAGGTCGACGAGGCAAAACTCATGGTCTTTCCTACCGGCACGTTTTCGAACGTGCCGCCAAACGTTTGGCAGTTTGCCGAAACGAAGGACGAGGAAGTCGTCTTTCAAATCAGCGGGGTCGGCCCCACTGGAATCAACTACCTGAATCCTGCGGATGACCCGCGCAACTCTCACTAAGGATTGCCACGCCAGCAAAACCTCGGCAACGCGCCGACGAATTTCTTCAACAGCAACGGCAGCATTCCCGCGATCTGCGGCACCTTGACCGCTGCCGGACTTACCTAGGCCTCGGGTTAGGCTGCAACCTTTCAACGCCATGAGCCAGTTCATGGGCATCCCGATCGATTCATTCCTCGCCGGACGCGGCGAGGCGGCAACGACATCAAGCGCTCCATCCGTTGCGGCCGAGAGCCGCGCGAGCGGAACGTCCCGCGCCGAGCGCGAGGCGTATGCCTCGATGTTCACCAAGGCTCCCACCGCGCAGATCCACGATCCCAGGTGGATCGTGCCCCATGCCTTAGATGAGTCCGAGCGTGTAATGGGGAGGATGGTGACCTTTCTAATGAGCGTCTACATGAGTTTATTGCATAAGATAGATTATGGAATACTTTTGCAATTCTTGGAACGCGATCGATGATGACTTCGGATTACTTTAGTATACTTTCTTCGGCGCTTCGTCCATCCCAGCCATCTCACGCGGGATCACACGTTCGCTCCAAACATGACGAATGCCGCTGGACGTAACCGCGACGGGTTTTGCGCCTGAGCCAGGACTCAAGCGCCTCGACCGCCTGCACGTGCCCATCGAACAGATCGAGCCGCCGTCGACCTCGGCCACCGAGACGGCCCCACTCACGGACCAATGCGGTATCGCCGAACAGCGTCGGCTCGATCGTAAGCACATAGAACCGCGCCATGTTGCGGGCCGGATCGCGACGCTCGAGCACGAGGTATTGCACGGTGAATTCGGACATGCGCCAGAATCGCAATTACCGAATCGACCGTCCAATTAAATAAATGAATCGATCAGGGCCAACGATTCAACAATTTTATGCAGGCAACGCCACTGCACCGTTCGAAACCTTTCGGCGACGGGCGCAATGCTGGATGTCACCTCGCCGGTCGGCATTCCCGCGCGGTTCACGTTGGTTATCGAGGCGGAGCACGCGTCGAAGCCCGCGGTCGTTGTGCGGCGACAAGACAAACGCATCGGCATTCGCTTCGAGGCCGAGCGCGCCAGCTCGGCCGTGTAAGGACACCTCCGTCGAGAGCCGCTCTGAAAGAGGAACCCGGGCCGCGTGAGCATAGCGACGACAAAGCCGGCACGCGGGACGAGTGCAGCTCTGAGACCGGTCAAAAGGGCACCCGACTGGATGGGTAGTGATAGCGGTCGCCGAAGGCGAGTCCCTCCAGTGAGCGACCCAGGCGAGGAGCACAATATCGCTTGCGCGATGGGATCGCCACCCGAAGGGACAAGACCCCTTAGGGGCTCGGTGGGCGCCAGCGGGTAGAGCCTGGCGACTTACCTGGGATCGCGAGGCTTAACCCTGACGATTAGGCTTACCCGTCAAGGTTTTCTCTTGGTATTTCGGTAGCGGCCCTTCAAGATTGGGCAAAGCTCCGTTAGGAGCGAAGATTAGTCTTAGCGTCAGAGCCGCGTGCGTGAGTTTTCAGCTGTCGATATTGAAGATCTTGGCCGGCCAGCCCGATGGACGCGGCAGTCTCGAGGTGGTGAAACAGCACCTCGCGATCTTCTATACCAGCGGTCCGGAGTGGGGTGCGCGTATGAAGCGGCTCGCCGAGCTTGCTCCCAATCTCGATCTCTTCGGCCAGAAGCTCGTCGAGCGTGAGCAGGGGAGCTGGCGGATCACCGGCGAGGGCCGTGCTTTCTTGACTGCGCTCGAACACAAGGCGTCGGCGCGTACCAAAGAACCACCCGAAGACGACCGCGAAAGCGCCGAGCTCACGCCAGAGGTCGTATCCTTGCCCTGCCCGCCGGGACGGTCTCTGGACCATCGAAACCGGCGGCGCAAAGTCAATAGGCGCAAAATCCCTCGACGCTCGGCCTAGGCCCCCGAGGAGGTTGGACCATTTTCCTTCATCAAGAGGAAGAGGTTTTATTTTGCCATCAAGCCCGATATGCAACTCAGACTAAGGGCTGCTGTCACCCTGGCGCGCCAGCTGTCGACTAGGGAGTTTTAGGTCGATAGCGCGATAAACTCTCGCACTTCAATGCTGACGAAGGACAACATCGTTCCTGGCGAACGCGAACCTCATAGGCGGCTCGCCGCTTTCTATCGGTCGTAGTGTTTGCCGCCGGTGCTGATTTGATAAAGGATCGCCGAATAAGGAAGACGCAGGAGAATGGAAGCTTCCTTCGTGACCTTGCCGAGGACGGCAGCCCGGCACAGAAGGCTGACACCACCCATTGTTCGGTCGCAAAAGGCGTCCGCGCTGTCGATAAAGTTCAGCTTTGTAAGGCGAGCTATGACGACGGTCCGCCCCTCGGGTAACCCGCCAATAGGCTGGACAACAAAGATGGTGATGAACTGCGCGCCAACGATGAGCGCTAGAAGGAGCGCACCAATACCGAGCCAGACTTTCACCCTCCCCTCCGTCTATCTTGAATAATCTATTTCGGCATACTCGGCGCCGACCCGGGTCGCCATGATCTCAGGCTTCTCACCCGAGGTGGCGAATCCGGCTTGCAACATCGACGCGCGTTCAGCGGATAGGCGCATCGCGCGCCTTTTCTCGAGCAAGCTACGATCGGCAAAGACGATGTTGGCAAATCTCGCCAAGCCTGCCTCGCGCATCTTCTTGCCGCCAGAGGCGGTGATAAAGACGAGAACGATATTGCGGTTCATGCCCTCGATGCGCAAATCCGACAAACACAACAGCGAGCATTTCTGAGCGTCTGCTGTTGGAATGCAGGCGGCCTTCGTGAATTGGATCATGATGGCGATTTCTGATGTCACGCGATCAGCGATGGACTTTGCCGCGCGCTGGTCGCAAGCCGCTTTCGCTCCTGACGACGCGCATAGGCACAGCAATATCGCCGTTAGGATTAACGTAAGCGAGGCTTTTCTCCCATTTGATTGATGGGTTTCCGCTCGGTTTGTGCTCTGCGATTCTTGGCTGTTGAGGCAGCCAGGAGGAGACTGACGGATGGAACTATCGGGCGAGGAGTCCGAAGCT
>NZ_JAANIH010000110.1 GCF_014529705.1 Bradyrhizobium campsiandrae | reverse complement strand
GGCCGCTTCCGGGTCTGGGGGCGGGACAGCGGGGCCTGGCGGAAGGCAAGCTTGCCGACCGCGCTCCAGCCGAAGAACCGGTTGACCCGCTCCAGGATCACGTCGGCGGAATGCTGGATCTCCAGCGCCATCGGGCCCTCGACCCGCAGCACCAGCGTCGCCGGCTCCTGCGGCTGGCCCTCGACCGGCCGGGGCCATTGCATCTTCAACGGCTCGGCATGGGCGGCGATCTCGGGCCCCGCGATCTGCGCCCACCGCGTCACCAGCTCGCGCGCGGCAAAGCCCTGCTTGGCATAGGCCTCGGCAAAGACGTCGTCGAGCAGGATCCCGAGCGGCTTGGCGCTGATGGGGCCGGGTTTGGGAGGGAATTTGGCCATGGGGCCTTATAGCACTCTGGCGTGCCGCCGGCAGACTCCCCGCAACGAAGAAAGACGTGGATGCCTGCGACGAACGCGGGCATGACGTGGAGAGGCCGGTGCGTTGTCGCTACTGTGAAAGTATGAGCACCAAATCCGCCCGGAAGGCGACATCGGAACCCAGACCGCCAGAGACCGTGTCGCGCCCAGTCGCGCTGCTCCAATGGTACGACCGCCACCGCCGCAGGCTGCCCTGGCGCGCCGCGCCCGGGGAGAGGTCTGATCCCTATCGCGTCTGGCTGTCGGAGATCATGCTGCAGCAGACCACGGTGAAGGCGGTCGGGCCCTATTTCGAGAAATTCGTGACACGGTGGCCTGAGGTCACGGCGCTCGGCAATGCTTCGCTGGATGATGTGCTGCGGATGTGGGCCGGTCTCGGCTATTACTCGCGGGCGCGTAATCTTCATGCCTGCGCGGTCATGGTGACGCGGGACCATGGCGGCGTCTTCCCCGACACCGAGGAGGGCCTGCGGGGGCTGCCGGGAATCGGGCCGTACACGGCGGCCGCGATTGCGGCGATCGCGTTCGAGCGCCACACCATGCCGGTCGACGGCAATATCGAGCGCGTGGTGTCGCGCCTGTTTGCGGTCGAGGAGGAATTGCCGCAAGCAAAGCCGCTGATCCAGCGACTGGCCGCGACGCTGTTGGCCAATTCCCGCGCCGGCGATAGCGCGCAGGCCCTGATGGATCTGGGCGCCTCGATCTGCACGCCGAAGAAGCCGGCCTGCTCGCTCTGTCCGCTGAATGATGATTGCGCCGCGCGCGCGCAGGGCACGCAGGAGACATTCCCACGCAAGGCGCCGAAGAAGAGCGGCACGTTGCGGCGTGGCGCCGCCTTCGTCGTCACGCGCGGCGATGAGCTGCTGGTTCGCTCAAGGCCGGAAAAAGGCTTGCTTGGCGGCATGACCGAAGTTCCGGGCTCGGACTGGCTCGCAGGACAAGAGGACGCGGCGGCGAAACGGCAGGCGCCAGATATCAAGGGGCTGTCGCGCTGGCAGCGCAAGCTCGGCGTGGTCACCCACGTCTTCACGCATTTCCCGCTGGAGCTCGTGGTCTACACGGCGAAGGCCGAAGCCCGGACGCGCGCGCCCGCGGGCATGCGCTGGGTGCCGATCGCGACGCTGGCGGACGAGGCGCTGCCCAACGTCATGCGCAAGGTGATTGCGTACGCGCTGGATTGACCGTTCAGGCGGCGCGCGCCGCGCGTTCGTCGCTTATTGGCATCAGGAA
Source organism: Bradyrhizobium campsiandrae (assembly GCF_014529705.1). Taxonomy (GTDB): domain Bacteria; phylum Pseudomonadota; class Alphaproteobacteria; order Rhizobiales; family Xanthobacteraceae; genus Bradyrhizobium; species Bradyrhizobium campsiandrae. Next base: position 16,432 of record NZ_JAANIH010000110.1, on the reverse strand, counting down.
GGTGCGGTTGCGTCCCGTCTTCTTGGCGACATAGAGGCCTTGGTCAGCGCGCTCGATGACGTCCTGCACGTCGCGGTCGGTTTCGTCGAACAGCGCGAGCCCGACCGAGACGGTGAGGGGGATCACGGTGTTGCCATGGCGAACAATCGCGCTCTCGATTGAGGTCCTGATCCGGTCGGCGAGCAGCACGGCGGTTTCTTGGTCGATCTCGCGCAGCAGTACCACGAACTCCTCGCCGCCGAAGCGGGCGGCCTTGTCGGTCGTGCGGATCGACTGGCTGACGATTTCGGCGACACGCTTGATCGCGTCGTCGCCTGCGGCATGCCCATGAGTGTCGTTGATCTTCTTGAAATGATCGATGTCGATCATCAGGGGCGCCATGTTGCGCTTGTAGCGGCGGCTGAATGCCACGGCGTCGTCGGCGACGGCGAGGAAGGAGCGGCGGTTCATCAGGCCGGTCATGAAGTCGGTGTCGGCGAGCTCACGCAGCTTCAGCATGTCTTCCTGGAGCTGCATTGCATTTTCGCTCGCGCGCAGCTCCGCTTCCTTGGTGCGTTCCTCGGCATGGCCGATGCGCCGCAGCAGCGAACGCAACGCGCGCGAGAGCTGGACGACTTCGGCCGAGCCGCTCTGCCGCGCCAGCATTGTCGGGCCGTGGGCGCGCCCGATGCGGTCCGCTTCCTGCGTGATGGCGAGGATCGGGCCTGCGATCCGGCGCGACAGCAGCACGGCCAGCGACAGCGCGATCAGGGCGGTCGCCGCTCCGATCGCCAGGATCGTCTGCGCCGACGAGATCGCGGCGGCGAGCGCCACGCTCGCAGGCTGGCTCGCAGTGACAATCCAGTTCAGCCCCTGATAGTCGCGAAAGCCACGGCCGACATGGAACGCGGTCAGCATCTGCCGCCCGTCCCGTGTTTCACGAAGCGTGCCGTCGCCGGCTTTCAGGATGGCGGCGAGTTCGTCGCCGTCATAACGGATGGTTTCCGTCTGCGGTCCGACCAGAACCATGCCGCCCTTGCTGAGGATCGAGAGCGTTGCGTCGGCATTGCCGTCGGTGGCTTCGACGTCCTTGATCAGGCTGGTCGCCCAATTCCAGTCGAGATGTCCGCCCAGCACGCCGAGCAGCTTGCCCGAGGCATCACGTACGGGAATGGCGATATCGACGAAGCGATAAGGTTCGTTGCTGGCGCGCTGCGAGAGAAGCGAGGCGAGCAGGAGAGCCTCGTGCACGTCGCCGACAGCGACCCGTTCGAGGCCTTGCTTGAACCAGGGGCGTGCAGCCACGGACTTGCCTTGCAGCAGGCCGCCGGTTGCCGCGACGACGTCGCCGTTCAGGTCGACGAAACCGATCCAGGCGAAATCAAAGGAATGCTGAAGCGCCTCGAGCGAGCGGCGCAATGCGGCCGGATCGCCCTGCCACAGCTGCTCCATCGGTTGCAGCTCCGCGAAAAGCTTCATCTCCTGACGCCGCGTCGCCATGAAGCGGTCGAGCCGGCCGGACACCATGGCCGCGGTTCCGGCCAGATTGTTCTCGATGAGCGCTGCGGTGTTTCTGTAGCTGATCAGCGCGGCGCCCGCGGCGAGAGTGCCCACCAGCACGATGGACATCGCAGCCACGGCCGCAGCGATCTGCGTCCGAACGGTCAGTCGATCTTCGATCGCGTGCAGGCGTTCTGCTGCCTGTTGCAAGAAAGCGCGCATGGAAAGGCTCCGGTCTCACCGTCGCTCATGCCATGTGGTAACTTCCAACCACTTACCGGCCGATTTCTGATTTGGATCGTATTGAATCGGTCGTGAAGCCGGTTGGTTGAAGCACGCTTAACGGCGCGGGGATGTCCGGAATCGGAACAATTTCCTGTGTTGCGGGAGTGTTGTTGCGCTGCGGGCCGATGGCCTGCTGCCATGAGGGTGTCAGCAAGCCTGCGCTAGGTGTTGTCGGTCACGGAGGTTCGCATGGTCAAGACCGCGCTCGACGATTTCAAGAGGCCGCCCTGCGCCGAGCTGCTTGGCTGGCGCCTGCTCGAAGTCCGGCCCGCGGACGGCTGGATCAAGCTCGGGTTCGAGGGCCGACCCGAGTTCTGCAATCCGGCCGGATTCATCCAGGGCGGCATGCTCTCGGCCATGCTCGATGACACCATGGGGCCGGCCGTGCTGGTGATGAGCGAGGGCCGGCTCTACACCACGACCATCAGCATGACCGTGAATTTTCTCAGCCCAGCAAGGCCAGGGCCAATCGTCGGAGAGGCCAAGGTCACGCAGCTCGGCAAGACCATCGCGTTCGTCGAGGCCAAGCTGATGGCCGAGGATGGCACGGTGCTGGCGACGGCAACCGCAAGTGAGCGGCTGCTGGAGGCGGCGAGGGTGGTGAAGTAAGGCGGGCACCGCTCTCTCAGTCCCTCGCCCCGTTCTTACGGGGAGAGGGTGGGGTGAGGGCATCTCGCCGCAGGCGAGATTTCCGTGAGACCTGTACCCCGTCACCCGGATCGCATCTTCGATGCAACATGGCCGAAGCTTTGCTTCGGCGTTCTTGAGGACGGCTGCCAGAGGCGGCCCATGCCTCTCCCCGCAAGCGGGGAGAGGTGAAGAACAGCCGGCAGCGCAGCGAACGAACTCACACCCCCGCCCGCGCGTCCTTGCTCACGATCGGCGGCTTGGCATTCAGTGCCTCGACCTGGAAGCCAGCGACGCGCTTGTAGTTCGCGGCGATGTCTTCCAGCTCCTGCTGCGACAGCACGTCGGTGACGACCTTGTAGCCATCGGGCGCGCGCTCTTCGACGAGCTGCATCACTTGCTCGGGGCCGTTCTTGCGGTTGAGCAGGACGAGGTCGGTGGTCGCCGGCCTGCGCTCGGCTTCATAGGCGAGCAGGGCGGCCTGCGTCGGACCATGCGCCAGGATTTCGCGGGTGATGGTGCGGGCATCGAGGATCGCCTGCGAGGCGCCGTTCGAGCCGATCGGGTACATCGGATGCGCGGCGTCGCCCATCAGCGTCACCCTGCCGAAGGTCCATTGCGACACCGGATCGCGGTCGACCAGCGGATATTCGTAGGCGTGCGGGCAGTTCCTGATCAAGCCGGGCACGTCGAGCCAGTCGAATTGCCAGCTCTCGAACCAGGGCAGAAACTCTTCCAGCCGCGCGGTGCGGTTATAGTCCTCGCGGCGCCATTGATAGGTCGGCGGCATGTGGCGCTCGGCGACCCAGTTGATCAAATGGTTGCCGGCCGCGTCCGGCTCCTTCGAGATCGGATAGCAGACGAATTTCAGGATCTCGTGGCCGGCCATGATCATGGTGCGGCCGGTGAGGAACGCTTTTGCCGGTGTCACGCCGCGCCAGAGGATGCGGCCGTTCCAGATCGGCGGACCCTCGTTGGGGTAGAGCTTTTCGCGCGCGAGGGAATGGATGCCGTCGGCGGCGACCATGATCGCGCCTTCGTATGTCCCGGCGGCCTTGCCGGTCGCTTTGTCGATGAAGTCGGCGCGCACGCCGCTGGGCGTCTCGGTCCAGCCGGTCAGGTGGTGGCTGGTCAAAATGTTCTCGCGGCCGAGCCGCTCGATCGCGGCGTCGAGCAGGAGCTGCTGCAGCGTGCCGCGATGGATCGAGAATTGCGGCCATTTGTAGCCGGCTTCCAGCCCGCGCGGCTCGCTCCAGATCGGCTTGCCGTGCTTGGAGAAGTAAGCAAGCTCGCGGGTGCGCACGCCGCTGGCATCCAGCCTGTCGAGCAGCCCGAGCTCGATCAGCTCGCGCACCGCATGTGGCAGCACATTGATGCCGACGCCGAGCGGCTTCAATTCCGCGACGCTCTCGAAAACTTTTACGGGAACGCCGATTTGATGCAGGCTGAGCGCAAGCGTCAGGCCGCCGATGCCGCCGCCAGCGATAAGGACCGTCATGACAGAACCCCCTCCGATTGCGGGCGTCTTGGCACAGGCGGGCGGATGTGGGCAACTGCGAAGAGGATGTTGTGCTATGGACCTGCGGGCCGACAGTCGCTAATTTCCAATTTTCCCATGAGGTCCGACATGCTCAAGCTCTACTACGCCACCGGCACCTGCGCGCTTGCCACCTACATGACGCTGGAGGAGGCTGGCGCCGACTACACGGCCGAGCGGCTGAGCTTCAAGGACAATCAACAGAACAGCCCGGACTATCTGGCGATCAACCCGAAGGGCCGCGTGCCGGCCCTGGTGACCGACCGCGGCGTCCTCACCGAGACGCCGGCGATGCTGGCCTATCTCGCGCAGACCTTCCCGAAGGCGAAACTCGCGCCGCTCGACGATCCCTTCGACTTTGCGCAAGTGCAGTCGTTCAACTCCTATCTCTGCTCGACGGTGCACATCAACCATGCGCACAAGATGCGCGGCGCGCGCTGGGCGACGCAGGAGAGCTCGTTTGCCGACATGAAGGCGATGGTGCCAAAGACCATGGGCGCCTGCTTCCAGCTGATCGAGCAGAAGATGTTCAAGGGGCCCTGGGTGATGGGCGACCAGTTCACGATCTGCGATCCCTATCTCCACACGCTCTCGCACTGGCTCGAAGGCGACAGCGTCGACATCAACGCCACACCGAAGATCGCCGACCACTTCAAGCGGATGATGGACCGACCGGCGATCCGCAAGGTGATGGACGCGCAGAAGGCTTAAGGCGTGCTGCTGTCGTAGGGTGGGCAAAGGCGCAACGCGCCGTGCCCACCATCTTTGTATGGCGGCGACAGATGGTGGGCACGCTCCGCTTTGCCCACCCTACGCGGGTTACCCAGCGTTCCGCTTCTCCAGCTCCCGTCCCGTCTCCAGCATCAAGCGCCGCAGCCAGATCGAGCCCGGGTCCATCTGCGCCCGGGTCGGATAGAACATGAACTGCTCGTCGATTCCGGGGTCGAGCGGCGGCGTCACCGTGACGAGAGCGAGCTGCTTTGACAGCGCCGCGATCAGCCGACGCGGCACGAAGGCGACGAGGTCGGTGCGGGCTGCGACGTGCAGGGCTTCGAGATAGCCCGACACCACCAGCGAAATGTGCCGCTCGATGCCTTTGGCGCGCAGCCAGGTATCGATGAGATCCTCGGCATTGCCGCGGATGACCACGCCGACATGGCGTGCGGCCAGGAACGCCTCGCGTCGCTTCAGCTTTGTGCCCATGGGGTGACCACGCCGTACCGCTAGCGCGTCGCTGTCGGTGTAGAGCAACTGGCGGTGAAAGCCTTTGAAGGCGTTGCCGATCGAAATCACGAGGTCAATGGTGCGGGCGAACTCGGCGTGAAAGATCGCCGGCCCCCGCCACGGCACCACGTCGATGCGGACGCTGGGTGCAAGACGCGTCACCTTTTCCATCAAAGGCGGCATCAACAACTCGACCGCGAGGTCGGGCATCATCAACCGGAACGCGCGTTCGCTGCGCATGGCGTCGAACGCGTCGGTTATGAAGAGCCCGCGTACCTGGTCGAGCGTTTGCGCCAGCGGGGCGCGCAGCGCCTGTGCGCGCGGCGTCAACTCCATCCGGGCGCCGGTCCGTACCAGCAGCGGGTCGCCAAAAATATCGCGCAGCCGTTGCAGCGCGTGGCTCGCGGCGGGTTGAGACAGGCCGATGCGCATGGCCGCGCGGCTGACATTGGCCTCGCGCAGCAGCGCGTCGAGCGCGGTCAATAGATTGAGATCGAGCGAATTCAAATTCATGGGGTGAATAGATATCATATCCACTATCGATTTGAAGAATTCCGTTCGTGCGGCGATGTTCTCCGTGTTGCCACTATCAGGAGATGCCGCCATGAGCGCGAGCGCCAACAAGAAGCTGATGCAGGACATTTTCGCCGCCGCCGCCAGCCCCGATCCAGCCGTTCGCGATCGGTCGCTGTTCGTCGCGAGCCTTGCCGACGACGCCAGATGGATCGTCACCGGGCAATATTCGTGGTCGCGCATCTTCGCGGGAAAGGAGGCGATCATGAACGACTTGCACGGCTATGTGCGCACCCGCCTGCGCGAGCGGACGCGAACGGTTGCCGAGCGCTTCATTGCCGACGGCGACATCGTCGTGGTGGAGGCCAAGGGCGACAACGTCACGCCCGAAGGCGTGCGTTACGACAATGATTATTGTCTCGTGTTCCGGTTCGAGAACGGCAAGATCAAGGAGATCAGGGAATATTGCGACTCGGTGCTGACCGAGAGGGCCCTCGGCCCGTTTCCACAACCGGCGGTGAGGGCTGCGAGCTGAGCAGGTCGAGCCGTGTTGCCTGCACCGGCGGACATGATCCGTCATGCCAGGCGCTGGTGGAGGTGGTCCGTCTCCGGCAAGAGGGATCGCAGGACAACGTATCGCCTCGCGGATATGAGCGAGCGCGAGCTTCGGGACTGCGGGATGACCCCGACCGATATCGAGCACGAGCTCCGTAAGCCTCGGCGCCGGACATAGAGAACCGGGGAGGCGAGGCGAATGCCTCGCCTCCCATTTTTCCGGCCAACTCGGAACCATCGGGTTCCACCAGCGTTCCCTCACCTCCGGGGCAATTGCGCGCCGGCTTTGCGCGCATTTGGGAATTTCATGCTGGCTGGGGTTTCGGACGTTTCGGTACAGGTGGGCCGCACCTTTCCCGGGCTGCGTGAGCGATTGAGAGAGGCGACCGCGGCCGCGCATCGGCAGCTCGATGCACAAATGTCCGCATTCGATCTCACCGTGTTCTCCGGCTATTGCCGCTTCCTTCAGGCCAGCGCAGGCGCGTTGTTGCCGCTAGAGGCCGCGCTGGTGGACGGTGGGGTTGCCCGGATGTTTCCGGACTGGCCGGAGCGGACGCGCAGCGCCGCCATCGTGGCCGATCTCGATTGGCTTGGCAGGGATGCGCACGCGACTGTGTCGGTGCCGCCGCTGACGCCCAGCGCAGTCATCGGCACGATGTATGTGCTGGAGGGCTCCCGGCTCGGCGCCAAATTCCTGCTGAAGGCGGTTGAAGACGCGGCAGATCCGCGCATCGGCAAGGCTACGGCCTATCTCGATCACGGTGCCGGCAAGAAGCTCTGGCAGAGCTTCCTGGCAAGACTTGGCAGCGGAGAGGCCTGCGACGAGGACGAAGCAATCGAGGCAGCGCGCCGCGCGTTTGCAGCGTTTGAGCGGGCGGCGGATCGCGCATGAACGAGGCGGTCGATCTCACCAATTGCGACCGCGAGCCGATCCACATTCCCGGTAGCGTGCAGCCTTTTGGCTTCCTGCTGACGCTGCTGTCGGATTTCACGATCTGCATGGCCTCGGAGAATGCCGGCCGCTTCCTCGGTGATGACGTTGCCGACCTCCTGCAACGGCCGCTTGCCGAGGTCTTCTCGGCAGCCGCCATCGAGATCATTCGCAATCGCGTCGACCAGCTTGGCGGACCCGACTCGACCGAGCGCGTGTTTGGCGTCGAGATCCAGCCCGGCAAGCCGCTCTACGATCTCTCGATCCACTTCTCCGGCGCTTACCTCGTTGTCGAGGCTGAGCCCAGCGTCATCGAAGCCGGCATCAGTTCCGGCGAGCTGGTGCGGCTGATGCTGGGGCGGATCCGCAAGACCCGCGGCATGGCCGAGCTGGCCCGCGAGGCCGCACGCCAGCTCAAAGTATTGACCGGCTTCGATCGCGTCATGGTCTATCAGTTTCACGCCGACGGATCGGGCGAGGTGATCGCCGAGGCTGCGGAAGCCGGCCTCGAGAAGTTCCTGGGCCTGCACTACCCGGCTTCCGACATCCCCAAGCAGGCCCGCATCCTCTATCAGCGCAACTGGTTGCGCATCATCGCCGACATCAATGCCAAGCCAGCCGCATTGCTGTCGACGGCCGCGCACAATGCGGGGCTGCTTGATCTGTCCATGAGCGTGCTGCGCTCGGTGTCGCCGATCCACATCGAGTATCTGCGCAACATGGGCGTCGCGGCCTCGATGTCGGTGTCGATCCTGCGCGACGGCAAGCTGTGGGGGCTGTTCGCGTGCCATCATTATTCGCCACGCTACATTCCGTTCGACAAGCGCACAGCCTCCGAACTGTTCGGGCAGATGTTCTCCTGGATGGTGGAGGGGCGGGAGCGCGAGGACGACGTAAACTACGAGGCCAACGCCCACAAGATTCAAGAGCGGCTGATCGAGGCTGTGGCGACCCACGAGCACAGCCGTCGCGCCATCGTCGATTTCGTCCGAGACTATCGCAAAATGATCGCGTGCGACGGGATAGCAATCTGGTCCGACAACAAGATCACGCTCGAAGGTGAGACGCCGAGGGAGGACGAGGTCAAGGATCTCGTCGCGTTCATCAACCGGACCTCGCCGGGGCGCATCTGCGCCAGCGCCGAGATCGCAAAACTCTATGCGGCCGGCGAGGCGTTTCGCGACCGCGCAGCCGGCTTTCTCGCCATTCCGATCTCGCGGACACCGCGTGACTGCCTCATCTTCTTTCGCCGCGAGGTGACGCGGTCGGTCAACTGGGCCGGAGCCCCCGACAAGGTCTATGAGGAAGGCCCGAACGGGCCGCGCCTGACGCCGCGCAAGAGCTTTGAGCTCTGGCAGGAGACGGTCGCGGGCCAGTCGAAGCCGTGGTCGGCGGCCGACATCCGCATCGCCGAGAGCCTGCGCGTCACGCTGCTCGAGGTGATCCTGCAATTGTCCGACCTTGCCGCGCGCGAGCGCCGCGGCGCGCAGGAGCGGCAGGAGTTGATGATTGCCGAGCTCAATCATCGCGTCCGCAACATTCTGAGCCTGGTCCGTGCGCTGGTGGCGCAGAGCAAGGACACCGCGACAAGCGTCGACGAATTCGCCAGCGTGCTCGGTGGCCGCATCCAGGCGCTGGCGCGGGCTCATGACCAGATCACCAACCTGAACTGGGCGCCGGTGGCGTTACGGACGCTGCTCGAATCCGAAGCCGGCGCCTATCTCGGATCCCGCGCCGATCGCGTGAAGATCGATGGACCCGACGTGGCGCTCGATCCCAAGGCATTCGCGACGCTGGCGCTTGTCGTCCACGAGATGATGACCAATTCCGCCAAATACGGTGCGCTCGCCGATTCCACCGGCCAGGTCGAGGTGGTGTGGCGGGTGGACCCGAATTCGAGTCTCGAGATCGAGTGGAAGGAGAGCGGCGGCCCGCCGGTGCAGCCGCCGTCGCGCCGCGGCTTCGGGACCACCATCATCGAGCGTTCCGTCCCGTTCGACCTCAAGGGCGAAGCCGAAATCCGCTTCGACCTGCTCGGCGTGCAGGCGAGATTCGTGATCCCGCCCAACTTCGTCGAGTTGGTGCCGTCAATTGCAGGAGCCGCCATGCGCATCGAGGAACAGCAGCCCGCGCGCCCGCGCATTTCCGACACGGCCTTGATCGTGGAGGACAATCTCATCATCGCCATGGCGGCGGAGGTGATCCTGCTCGACCTTGGGGCGCGCCACGTCGATACGGCGGCGAGCGTCGACCAGGCGCTGCGCGCGATCGAGCGCACTACTCCAAGTTTTGCGTTGCTCGATCTCAATCTCGGCAGCGAGAGTAGCATCAAGGTGGCGCTGAAGCTCAGGGAGATTGGCGTGCCCTTCATCTTCGCGACCGGCTATGGCGAGCGCGCGCCGATTCCGGTGGACCTCGCCTCGGCCCCCGTGGTGCAAAAGCCGTACACGCTGGAAGTGGTCGAGCATGCGATCGGCAAGCTGCAGCAGGCGACTGCCTGACGTCAGGCGAACGCGGCGCCTTCTGCAAAGACCTGCATACTCTTGCGAGCCCTGCGCCAATCCCTTGCGCAACTGCCGTCAATATCAGCAGATTTGCGGTGCGCGAATGCGCATATGCGCGAAAAATTGGAAGGTTCAATTAACGAGTGTCCCGCATTGTGTCGCGGTGCAGCGTGGGTCGCAACGGCGCGACGCGCGGCTGCCAGGGTGGCCGGTGACGCTTCGCCGGACGGTTCGGCCGCTCGAAGTCACATGCATCTGGGTGAGTGGGAATGCCGAGCTTTCGTTTGCGGATCAGGGGCCGTCTCTATGCCGGCTTCGTGGCGCTGGTCGTGGTTGGTCTCGTGATGGCGGTGGTGGCCATCTGGAATTTGAGGACGGTGCAGGACCAGGTCGCCAAGGCCTCGACATTTTCGGACAGCTCGGCGCGGGTGCTGGAAATCTCGACCCACCTCCAGGCGATCCAGCGCGCCAATCTGCGCTACGTCTACGATGCCAATGAGTCGGCGATGCGGGAGGCCTCGGAGCGGGAGACGGCCGCGACCGAGCTGCTGCAAATCGGCGCCAAGGGCACGCTGTCCGAGGAGCGGCGCAAGCTCTACAACGAACTGATCGCCGACATCGCCCAGATGCGGGCCCTGCGTGACAATCTCGGCGATGCCGTCAACGAGGCGCGGACCGGCAAGGCGACGCTGCTGCCGAGCGGCGATGATCTGACCGTCAAGATGAACAAGCTGGTCGATGTGGCGCGCGCGGCCGTCGACGAGGACACTGCGTCCCTCGTCGCGGACCTCGAATCCAGGTTATTGTACGTTCAAATCTCGGGCTGGCGCTTCCTGGCGCTGCGCGACACCAAGGGGCCCGCCACCTTCAGGACCAACGTGGACCGGGCGATGCAGCGGCTTTCGGCGCTCGAAAAGAGCCCGCAGGCGACGGAATTGCGCGCCACGCTCGCGCCGGTGAAGACCGCGCTTGGAATCTACAAATCCGCCTTCGAGACCACCTCGGCCGCGATGCTGCAGGCCGACGAGGTTTACCACAAGAGCCTCGCGCCGCTGATCGTCGACAGCATCGCCAAGCTCAAGGCCACGGAAGCGACCCTGAAGAAGGACTACAAGGATTCGCGCGGCCAGGCCGAGGCGGCGATCGACGGCACGATCTCGATGCAGGAGATCGTGGGCGGCGTCGCCACCCTGTTCGGATTGATCGTCGCCTTCCTGATCGCCCGCAGCATCGTCGCCCCCCTGACCGCGATGACGCGGGCGATGGGGCTGCTCGCCGGCGGCGATCTCGCGGTCGAGATCCCTTCGCGCGGCAAGAAGGACGAGATCGGCGACATGGCCAAGGCGATCCAGGTGTTCAAGGACAACATGATCGACACCGAACGGATGCGTCACGAGCAGACCGAGATCGAGGCGCGCCGGGCCGAAGACCGCAAGAAGGACATGGTCCGGCTCGCCGACCAGTTCGAGCAGGCGGTCGGTGAGATCGTGGACACCGTGTCGTCGGCTTCCGGCGAGCTCGAGGCCTCCGCCGGCACGCTGACCGCAACCGCAACGCGCGCGCAGGATCTGTCGACCGAGGTTGCCTCCGCCTCGCATGAGGCCTCGGCCAACGTCCAGGCCGTCGCGTCAGCGACCGAGCAGCTGTCCTCCTCGGTGAGCGAGATCGCGCGTCAGGTGCAGGAATCCGCCCGCATCGCCGGCGAAGCCGTCGGCCAGGCGAGCAGGACCAACGCCCGCGTCGGCGAACTGTCCAAGGCTGCCGCCCGCATCGGCGACGTCGTCGAGTTGATCAGCACCATCGCCGGCCAGACCAACCTCTTGGCCCTCAACGCCACCATCGAGGCGGCGCGCGCGGGCGAGGCGGGGCGCGGCTTTGCCGTCGTCGCCACCGAGGTCAAGGCGCTGGCCGAGCAGACCGCGAAGGCCACCGGCGAGATCGCCCAGCAGGTCTCCGGTATCCAGGCCGCGACGGAAGAGTCGGTCGGCTCCATCAAGGAGATCAGCGAAACCATCGAGCGGCTGTCGGAAATCTCCTCGACTGTCGCTGCCGCCGTGGAACAGCAGGGCGCTGCGACACAGGAGATCTCGCGCAATGTCCAGCAGGCCGCGCACGGCACCCAGCGCGTCTCGACCAATATTGGCGACGTCCAGCGCGGCGCCTCCGACACGGGCTCGGCGTCCTCGCAAGTGCTCTCGGCGGCGCGCTCGCTGTCGGCAGACAGCAACCGGTTGAAGCAGGAAGTCGCGAAGTTCCTGAGCTCGGTCCACGCCGCCTGAAAACAAGAAGGCCACGCGCATGCGCGTGGCCCTTCGTCATGTCATGGTGCGGTGTGATCAGGCCACATTCGTCGCCATGTGCTTGAACATGTTGGCTCTAGCCTCGTCGTCCATCTCGGCCTTGAAGGTGAACTTGTCCTTCAGCGCGATCGCGCGGGCCGCCGCCGGGCGCGCCGAGATCTCGTCGACCAGCCGCTTCACGTTCGGGTAGCGCGCAAAGGCGTCGTCGCCGAGCTTGAACGGCACCATCCGTGCCCAGCCCCACAGCGCCATGTCGACGATCGAATAAGCATCGCCAACCATGTAGCGGCGGCCTTCGAGATGACCGTCGAGGATCTTGTAGTGGCGATCGGTCTCGTACTGGTAGCGGTTGTGGGCGTAGTCGTGGTTCTGGTCCTTCGGCGCAAAATGCTTGAAGTGCACGGCCTGACCGGAAAAGGGCCCGACGCCGCTCGCGATGAACATCAGCCAGGACAGCAGTTCAGCGCGGTTCTGGGGCAGGAACTTGCCGGTCTTCTCGGCGAGATAGAGCAGGATGGCGTTGGAATCGAACACGACGGTGCCGTTATCTTCGATCGCCGGCACCTTGCCGTTCGGATTGATCTTCAAGTACTCCGGCGTGAACTGCTCGCCCTTGCGGGTGTCGATCTTGACCGGCTCGTAAGGCAAGCCGACTTCCTCGAGGAAGAGCGCGACCTTGGTCGGGTTCGGCGATCCGTTGAAATAGAATTTGAGCATCGGGCGTCTCCCAAAGTGTTGGTGGCCAATAGCGAACGCGGTTGGTCGGCGAGGGCGGGCGCGGCATTGTTGCCGCGCTGCGGCCTTCTCTTGCCTGAACTTTCGCCGGGAGAGCAACCGCCGAGATTGCCGGGCGACATCTGCACGCCGCGCAGATCGGCGGCCGTAACAAATGCCGGTCGCCGTCGTAAAGGCCTCCGCCGCCCGGAGGACTACTCCGCCGCCATGCCGGCGCGGATCTCGGCGCGGAGCTCGTCGATCAGCTTGAGGCCCTTCTTGGTCTCGACATGCCAGAAGGTCCAGCCATTGCAGGCCTGCGCGCCTTGCGCCACGGCACCGATGCGATGGATCGAGCCGACCTTGTCGCCGAGCATGATGGCGCCGTCGGCGCGGACCAGCGCACCGAGCTTCTTCTTGGCGTCGAACAGTTTCGTGCCGGGCATGATCATGCCGCGCTCGATCAGTTCGGAGAACGCGACGCGGGGTGCCTCGCGCGCGGTCATGAACGGGGCGAGGCTTTCTTCCGGCAGCGGTTCGACCGCGGCGATGCGCGCTTCGGCGGCCTTGGCGTAGGTCTTGTCGCGCTCGAAGCCGATATAGGAGCGGCCGAGGCGCTTGGCGACGGCGCCGGTGGTACCGGTGCCGTTGAAGGGATCGATCACGAGATCGCCGGGCTTGGACGAGGACAGCAGCACGCGCGCGAGCAGGCCTTCCGGCTTCTGCGTCGGATGAACTTTCTTGCCGTCGGCGCCCTTGAGACGCTCCTCGCCGGTGCAGAGCGGGATCAGCCAGTCCGACCGTGCCTGCACGTCCTCGTTGGCCGCCTTCAGCGCTTCGTAGTTGAACGTGTAGCCCTTGGCCTTCTCGTCACGCGCGGCCCAGATCATGGTTTCGTGCGCGTTGGTGAAACGGCGGCCGCGGAAATTCGGCATCGGGTTGGTCTTGCGCCAGACGATGTCGTTCAGGAGCCAGAAGCCGAGGTCCTGCATGATCGCGCCGACGCGGAAGATGTTGTGATAAGAGCCGATCACCCAGATCGTCGCCGACGGCTTCATCGCGCGGCGCGCGGCTAGCAGCCAGGCGCGGGTGAAATCGTCATAGGCGGAGAAGGAATCGAACTTGTCCCAATCGTCGTCGACGGCATCGACATGGGATTCGTCGGGGCGCTTGAGATCGCCCTTGAGCTGGAGATTGTAGGGCGGATCTGCGAACACCAGATCGACCGAACCGGCTTGAAGCTTCGACATCTCGGCGACGCAATCGCCGAGAATGATGCTGTGCGAGACAGACTCAAAATTTGTGCGGGGCGCCTTTGCAGACGCCCCGCGACGCGACACTACCATGACTCAAGAACTCTGACTCAGGCGACGCTGTCGGCGACGCGGGACCAAACAACCGACTGACCGCTACATTGAAGCGGCAAAGTAAAAATCGACTTAACCCGCTGCTTTCGTGAGCAGGCCGGCCATCGCGTTGTGCGAGCCGGTGATTGCGCGCCGATGCCGTGTTTTGCAGTGGATTTCGTCTTATCGCGCGCCGTGGCTGCCCTGCGGCCGTCAAAATTCTCTCGGAAAAAAATGCTCAGCCCTCGGAAAAAATTGCTGATGCGACGGTGCCGTCGCACTAGGCAATTTTTGCCGGCCACGATATTGATAAAGGCAACGGAAATTTTACGTATGTGGCGCGTTGAGCTCCAGCTTTTTCGCGCCGCCCGATTGACGCCATCAAGGACGTGAGGGAAGCCCGCCATGCGCTACGATGATTTCCGCCGCAGCGACGACATCGAGGATCGTCGCGACGAAGGCGGCGGCGGATTTGGCGGCGGTGGCGGCGGCTTCGGCCTGCCGATGGGCGGTGGCGGCCTCGGCATCGGCACCATCATCGTGCTCGGTCTGATCGGCTATGCCTTCGGCATCGATCCGCGCCTTCTGATCGGCGGCGCCGAGATCCTCACCGGCGGCGGCCAGGCGCCGAGCTACCAGAGCGACCGTCCGTCGTCGCAGGCCAAGCGTGGCGCGCCGACGGATGAGGTCGGCAGCATGATCTCCGGCATCCTCGGCGAGATCGACGATCGCTGGAGCGAGATCTTCCAGGCCTCGGGCCAGTCCTACACCGGCCCGAAGGTGGTGCTGTTCCGCAACGTCACCAATGGCGGTCGCTGCGGCCGGGCCGAATCGGCGATGGGGCCGTTCTACTGCCCTCCGGACCGCACCATCTTCCTCGACACCGCGTTCTTCCGCGAGGTCGAGACGCGCTTCCGCGGCTGCTCCGGCAAGTCGGCGTGCAATTTCACCACCGCCTATATCATCGCGCATGAGGCGGGCCATCACATCCAGAACCTGCTCGGCATCATTCCGAAGGTGACGCGATTGCAGCAGGCGGCCGGCAGCAAGGCCGAAGCCAATGCGCTCCAGGTCAAGGTCGAGCTCCAGGCCGACTGCCTCTCCGGCGTCTGGGTCAACAGGGAATCGAAGAAGCGTCCGAACTTCCTCGAAGCCGGCGACATCGACGCGGCGCTGACCACGGCGAGCGCGATCGGCGACGATACCTTGCAACGCCAGGCCACCGGGCGCGTCGTGCCCGATTCCTTCACCCACGGCTCGGCCGCGCAGCGCAAGCAATGGTTCATGACCGGCTATCAGCAGGGCTCGCTGCAGGCCTGTAACACGTTCGGCGGCGGCGGGCCGTAGTTATCCGTCATCCTGAGGTGCTCGCTGTTGCGAGCCTCGAAGGATGACGGAGCCCGCGGCCCATCCTTCGAGGCGCGCTGCGCGCGCAGCTCAGGATGACGGCGGCGGGTAGGAGAGAAGGTGCAACCAATGGCCTCGATCGACGAATCCAAAGAGTTCATTCCGCTCAACATCGCGGTGCTCACCGTCTCGGACACGCGGGCGCTCGCGGATGACAAATCCGGCCAGACCCTGGTCGATCGCCTCACCGCGGCCGGCCATCATCTCGCCGCGCGCGAGATCGTCACCGACGATGTCGAGGCGATCCGCGCCGTCATCCGCCGCTGGATTGCAGATGGCGGCGTCGACGTCGTCATCACCACCGGCGGCACCGGCTTCACCGGCCGCGACGTCACGCCGGAGGCGATCGAGCCGCTGTTCGAGAAGCGCATGGATGGATTCTCCATCGCCTTCCACATGCTGAGCCACGCCAAGATCGGGACGTCGACGATCCAGAGCCGCGCCACCGCCGGCGTTGCTGGCGCGACCTACATCTTCTGCCTGCCCGGCTCGCCCGGCGCCTGCCGCGACGGCTGGGACGGCATTCTCGCGAGCCAGCTCGACTACCGCACGCGCCCCTGCAATTTCGTCGAGATCATGCCGCGCCTGGACGAGCATCTGCGCCGGCCGAAAGCGCAGGGTGCGACGGTGTAGTCGCGCTGATGCGCGAGCATCAGTCGCAAGCCAAGCGCAAGATATCGTAGCAACCATAAAAGCGCCGCCCGATTGCCGTTGAGCATGACGCCGCGCTTTCGGCCGTCAAGGCGTGGCCTGGGGACAGCAGATGTGAGGAGAGATATGAGCGACGGCCAGCCTTGACGGCCGCTGCGCGCGGCGTCGTTGTGGCGGCAGGTCGGGACGAAGAAACGGTCGCCTGATCGAACAAAGAAACGCGGGTCAGAGAGCGGGCAGCTTGGCGAGTTGAGGCACCTCGGCCAGCCAGGGAGTTCCGCGGGCGACGACGGCGTTGATGATGACGACCAGCTTCCTGGCGCAGGCGATCAGCGCGGATTTGTGGCACTTGCCGGCGG
>NZ_JAANIH010000010.1 GCF_014529705.1 Bradyrhizobium campsiandrae | reverse complement strand
CCCCCGCCGGTGTCGCGCGCCCCTTGCCGCCGCGGCGGACGGTGCCAGCGAAGCGCGCTGTCAGGAAAAGGGGCGAAAACGCTAAGCCCGTAGAGCCGGATGCTACAACGGCTGCCCCGCTAACCCTTGTCGCGCGACCGACGTCACCGAAAGCGACGCGTCCGGCGCTGTCACTGGGCGCGGCGCCGACGGCACCTGCGGGCGAGAACTGCGACCTGCGCGACATTCTCGCCTCGGCTGGAAACAACCAAGACGAAGACTTCGTGACGATGACAAGCGTGTTGGGGGTTGTGCAGGCTTCGAGCTCAGTGATCTGCGAAGCGGCAGAGGTGCTTGCTATCCTTCACCAATCTTTTGGTAACACCGAGAAGTCGTAGTGAGGGCTTCCGGGAGAACATTAAAACCACGCATTATGGAAAATAAGAGTAACATATAGTTGAATCTCATAGAGATATTAGATTCGCATAAGCTATCTTATGGAATGTTCCGTGCGGGGCAGGGCTCAGCGCGACTTCGCTGCTGCCATGATCGTGATGGTGATAATCGGCATGCTCGTGATGATGTCGGCGTCCAAAGCGCTGTTCTTGGTGTCAGACATGAAGAACAGCCTCGCCTGAACGCAACGCTTCATCCTCGATCTGGATCGTGACATGATC
This sequence comes from Bradyrhizobium campsiandrae, assembly GCF_014529705.1. Classification (GTDB taxonomy): domain Bacteria; phylum Pseudomonadota; class Alphaproteobacteria; order Rhizobiales; family Xanthobacteraceae; genus Bradyrhizobium; species Bradyrhizobium campsiandrae. The sequence continues at coordinate 170,907 of NZ_JAANIH010000010.1, read as the reverse complement.
GATGCGGAATTCCTCCTTCATGATGCGGCGGGCTTCCTGTAGCACCTTGCGACTCATTGAGAGGTCGGCGATCACGAGGTGGCAGCTCATGGCATCGAACCCCGACGTGATCGTCCAGACGTGAAGGTCGTGGATAGCGGTCACGCCCGATATTCCTGCGAGCTTCTGCTCCAGCGTGCCGACGTCGACATTCGGGGGGGACGCCTTCCATGAGAATGTGGGTAACCTGCTTCAGTAACAGCCATGTTCGAGGGACGATGAACAGGCCGATGCCAGCGCCGATGATCGGATCCACAAGTCGCCATCCCTTCCACATCATAAGAAGCGCCGCAATAATTACCCCGATCGAGCCGAGCATGTCGCTCAGGACTTCAAAATATGCGCCCTTGACGTTGACGCTTTCCGATGACCCTCCGGCAAGCAGGCGCATGCTGATCAGATTGACGATCAGACCAATCACCGCGACCACCAGCATCGGGCCGCTCAAAATCTCGGGCGGCGACAGAAAACGCTGATAGGCCTCAAAGAGAATGTAGACAGTCAGCAGCAACAGGACGACGGCGTTGGTCAATGCCGACAGCACCTCCATTCGCAGATAACCATACGTCCGCTGTGGCGTTGCTTCGCGTGCCGCGAAGCGGATTGCCAGCAGGGCGAGCGCCAATCCGCCGACATCGGTCAGCATATGGGCGGCGTCGGCAAGTAGCGCTAGACTGCCCGTGACCAGGCCTCCCACGACTTCCGCCACCATGTAGGTGGCCGTCAGCGCGAGCGCCCATCCCAACCTCCCCGCGTGCTGCGCCGCTGCTGTTCCCGCGGTCCCTCCACCATGCATCGTCAGACCTCCGATGGGCGAGCTGGATGTGGATCGGCATTCTGACCGACAGCGTCTCGCAACTTCGTCTCGAGTTCATCCAGCAGAAAGAAGCTCACGTCGTCAACTGAGCCGTGGCCCTTCGCAAAGGGCTGTTCGAGCAAGCGAACCAGATACAACGCATAGACGAACATGTAGGTGATGAAGCCGAACATGATCGCTGACGCTGGATCGCCTTCGGTTTTGAGGAACAACAGCATTGCTACAATCGACAGCACCAAGGTCTGGACGAGGACATGCACGGACGGAACGAATTCGACGCGCTGAATGTGGTAGATGCGCAGCATCGCGCGTCGAATCACATCCTGGGTGGTGCGCAGCCGTACCACGAAGTTTGCAGCCATCCCCATTCCTTCGAGGCAGCCGAAGATCGGCGTCAATTTCGCGATCTCGTCCAACGCAGGCGGGATATCCTTGTGACTTTTGGCATGATCCAGACCTCGACGGAGCCTGTCGATGACCCCAATCAGAATTGCGCGACATTCGATGAGGTCGAAATTCGGATTCTGAGCGGCAAATGACTCCAGATCGCCGTCGATGGCCTCAATTGCGGTGCGGATATCGGCCGGAATGCGCTCGGTTTCCTTGTAGTCGGCGAGGATGCTCGACAATAGAAAGCCGATAATGAAGATGGCGCCGCCGATGCCGCTCGTCAGCAATCGGTTGAGTTCGAGGAATTCAAAGCCGTAGTAATGGATCGCCGTCTTGATGCATCCGAGCAGCAGCACCACGATGCCGACGGTAAAGAACAATCGGAATTTCTTCCAGAAGCTGATGTCCGCGCGGTCGAAGTGAAGATGGTTTATGATTGATGGTATCATCCGCTCGTCATTCTTTCCCTATCGTCACACGTACAAAACGCCCACCGTTCCATCGGTATCGGCCCCGAAGGAATCCGCCGTTAACTTCCAATTCAATGGCGTTGTCATCGTCGACCATCTTCAGATCGCGTGCATGGGCACTGAAGACGAGTCGATGCCGCCCACGTGACTCCAAGTACACCTCGTGGAGACACAAATCCCCCTTACAAACGGTCGCCCTGTTTTGGCAGACGAAATCCTCGAAGTGCAGCGAGATGAAACGCTGGCCCGTCGTTGCGATGGTGACCGAGAAGTAGTGGGCCGCGGCCGCCTTGTTGCCGCAGACCCTGGCGCGTGCGGACAGCTTGCGCTGGATCTGCGGCGGAAGCGCTTCGATGTGCTCGGCCGCCAACGGATTCTCCGAAGCAAATCCGCCGCGCGCATATGCCGCCGACGTCGCGGACAGCGACCCGGCCAGCAACAGCGCGCTCATCGTCGGCTTCAATCCGAACATCACCGTACCTTTCCCGCGAATGCCTCGCCTGCATCGCGCAGACGTTCGAACCGGACCCCGAGGCGGCGTTCGGATTTCCAGATGGTGCGGCACGGTCGGGACAATTGGTCCGTTGGCACCACCAGGAGAAACCGCTCCGGAATGCCAAGCGGACTTTCAACTTCCAACAGGGCGCCGGTCGCGCTGATGTTGCGGACCATGCAGGAGATCGCGGCACCTCCGAAGGAAATGCTGCCCGCCTTCAGAATCCGCGTGCGTGACGACTCCCTTTTTTTCCTCCACGTTGCGCGCCTCCGTCAGTCGGCTTTTTTCTCGGCCTGCTCGCCATGCTCGACGACGTCCCCGTCCTTGACGAGGATGCCTTGAAGTGCAACTCGCCAGTCGGCCTTGCGCCGGAGCAAGAATTCGAGATTCATACCGAAGTGCTTGAATTCTTCCTTTTGGGCGTTGGCCATGATGGCTTTGGCTTCCTTATTCCTTTCGAGCGACATCCGCTGTTCGTACCAGCCAATGGCTTCGGCTTCTTCAATGAGCGAGGCGATCATGCGAGCGAACGTCCGCATCTCTTGCGACAGCTCTTCTGCTGGTTCGTGATACTGATCGACACCCATACCGGTCTCCTCCGTCGTTCCGTTTGTCCGTCAGACCTTTCCTTGCGCGAGCAGACGAAGCGCGTTCATGGTGACGAGGACGGTCGCACCGGTGTCGGCGAGAATGGCCGGCCACAATCCGGTCAGCCCGACGATCGTGGTGACCAGAAAGAAGGCCTTGAGCCCCAGTGCGATGGCGATGTTCTGCCGGATGTTGGCCATGGTTCGCTTCGAGAGGTCGACCATCGCGGCGACGTCCGTGACGCGGCCGTGCAAGACGGCGGCGTCCGCGGTTTCCAGCGCCACGTCGGTACCGCCGCCCATCGCGATGCCGACGTCGGCCGCGGCCAACGCCGGCGCGTCATTGATGCCGTCGCCGATCTTGGCTACCGAACTGCCGTCTCGCCGCAACTCGCCGACGATCCGCTGCTTGTCCTGTGGCAGCAATTCCGCTCTGACCTCGATTCCCAGTTCTTGACCGATCGCGCGCGCAGCGCGGCGGTTGTCGCCAGTCAGCATCAGGGTCCGGATTCCCGCGTCCGTCAGACGCTTGAGTCCCGCCTTCGCGTCCGGGCGGGGTTCGTCGCGCATCGCGATCGCGCCCGCGACTTCGTTTCCGATCGACAGCAGTGAGACGGTCTTGCCCTCGTCGTTGAGTGCCGCGATCCGGGCGGTCTGCTCAGAGGTCGGGGATGACAATTCCGCAACGGCCGCAGGCGACCCAAGGAAGACGCTGCGTCCGTCGATCGTCGCTTGAATACCCTTGCCGCCGATCGCTTTCGAATCCGCAACCTGGGGCAGCGCGATCCGCTGTTCGGACGCTTTTGCCAGGATCGCGGTCGCAAGCGGATGGCTTGATCCGGATTCCAGCGCGGCGGCGAGACGCAGAACATGCGCCTCGCTGCTGGAAAAGCCGATGATGTCCGTGACCTGGGGTTTCCCCGCCGTCAACGTTCCGGTCTTATCGAAACACGCCACCGTGATCTTGCCGACCTGCTCCAGGACCGCGCCACCCTTCATAAGGAGGCCGCGGCGCGCCCCGGCGGCAAGGCTGGCGGCGATGGCAGCGGGCGTCGAGATGACCAGCGCGCAGGGACAACCAATCAACAGGATAGCCAAGCCCTTGTAGATCCAACCGCTCCAATCCCCGCTGAACAACAAAGGAGGACCGATGGCAACCAACCCGGCAACCGCCACCACCCCCGGCGTATAGAAGCGTGAGAACCGGTCGATGAAACGTTCCGTGGGCGCTTTCGATTCCTGCGCCTCCTCAACGAGGCGAATGACCCGCGCAATCGTGTTGTCGGCTGCGGCGGCGGTCACCCGCACCCGCAGCAGGCCGTCGCCGTTCACGGTTCCGGCAAAGACGAGTGCGTCCGGCCCCTTCCGCACCGGCGTGCTTTCGCCCGTCACCGGGGCTTCATCGATCGGACTTTCTCCGGACAGGATGACCCCATCGGCCGGAATGCGATCGCCCGGCCTGACCTGAATCGTCGTTCCGACCTCGAGACTGTTCGCCTGTACCTCCCGGACCTGCCCGTCGGCTTCGAGGCGAGCCGTCTTCGGAACGAGCTTGGTGAGGTCCCGGATGCTAGCGCGGGCGCGGCTGGCGGCGACGCCTTCCAGGAGTTCACCGATCAGAAACAGGAAGACGACGGTCGCCGCCTCTTCGGTCGCCCCGATGATCACCGCGCCCACCGCGGCGATCGACATCAGCATCTCGATCGAGAACGGCGTCCCGGACCGTGCGGCGGAGAGCGCGCGACGCGCAATCGGAACGAGACCCACCAGCATCGCCAGCAGAAACGCCCAACGCTCGGTGACAGGCGCAATTTTGCCGACCGCAAACGCCCCCGCCAATGCGGCACCGGACGCCAAGGTGAGCAAGCCCTTTCGGGTCCGCCACCAAGACCCATCGACCGGGGCGTGGCCGTGTCCCTGCGGATCGTCTCGCCGCGGCGAGACGCCCTGATCGTGGAGATCGCTGCGGACGGGCTCCACGCGATAGCCGAGATCCGAAATACGATTGCGGAGTTTCTCGTCGTCCACGCGATCATCGTCGCGACTGACGATCACCGTGCCTCCGGCGACGGAGACGGCAACCTCGGTGACGCCCGGAACCCGCCGCAGAGCGGTTTCGATCTTGGTCGCGCAAGACGCGCAGTCCATCCCCTCCACGCGGAAGCGGACTTTCGCAACCCGTGCGGTGACGTTCATGTCAGGTCCCCTCGGAATCGTGCATGGAATACAGTTTCGCGATCACGTCTTGCCCTCCTGCCGAAGCCGCTTGTAGAGCGCTTCGACGGCGTCAGAAAAATCCAGCGATACATTACGTGCACAATGATCTTCCAGAAAATGCAGTTGGTTGATGAGATCGAATGTTACCGGATTGAGATCGAGCCCCTCGTCAACACCGGGCGGCCGGCTCAGGATGATTCCGCTCATGAACCCTTGCGCCCATGCAAGGTAGTCCCGTCGAAGCACAGGATTGGCTTTGACGTCGTCGTTGAATCGCTGGCACGTGGTGGCGCCAAGACCGACAATCCGCGCCTTCGGTGCTTCCGCGCGCGAGGCCTCGACCGCGAACACAGCAAACGAGGATAGCGCCATGACCAAGAGTAAACGACCGGGACGCAGGCTCGCGACGCGCGCGTAGGTCTGGGCTGTAAGTGTGCGGCAACCTCGCATTGCTTGTTGTTCGATCAACATTGGTCCGTCCTGCAACAAATCGACATGCTACTCTTTGAATTTGGCCTGACCCGATTTGCCTTCGGCGGTCTTGATGGTCAACGTGATGGTCGTTCCCGCCGCGATCGGTGTTTTCGCGTCACCCATCAGAGAATTCTCGCCCTGAGGCGCAAGAGTCACGGTCTCTCGTCCGCTCCCGCCGGCGATGAGCACCGCCCCCGAGTAGCCTTTCGTTGCGATCGGTTTGCCATTCTTGGCGTCGAAGACGTTGATGGTGACGGTCTTCTCAGTGGTGAGGAGCTCGGCGTCGACACCGGCGACGTCGAGCATCAGGCCACCATTGGGGCCTTTTTCATACTCTTCAGCCCAAGTCGGGACGGCCGACAGCAGGGTGGCAATCAACAACAAGGCGTATCTCATGGCGTTTCTCCGTTCGTGGTATTCGCGGCGTGGGGTTGCACAGCCGCTCCGTTCTCGAGATCCTCGCGTCGGAACAGGACATAGAGCGCCGGGAGCACCAGCAAGGTGAGGATCGTGGAGGAGATGATGCCGCCGATGACCACCGTCGCCAGCGGCCGCTGGACTTCCGCGCCGGCTCCAGTCGCGATCGCCATCGGAACAAATCCAAGCGACGCGACGAGCGCCGTCATCAGCACCGGGCGCAATCGGGTGAGCGCACCCTCGCGCACAGCATCGACCAATCGATGCCCTTCCTGACGCAGCCGCTCGATGAAGGTGATGATCACCAACCCATTGAGCACCGCGACGCCGGACAGGGCGATGAAACCGATTCCAGCGCTGATCGACAGCGGAATGCCGCGTAACAGCAGTGCAATGATGCCGCCCGTCAGGGCGAGCGGCACGCCGCTGAAGACCAGCAGTGCATCCGCCATGGACCCCAGGCTCATGAACAGCAGCAGGAAGATCAGCAGGAGCGCGATCGGCACCACGATGGTCAACCGCTGCGTCGCCGAGACCAGTTGTTCGAACTGACCGCCCCATCCGATCCAGTAGCCGGCGGGCAGTTTAACCTTAGCTTCCACCTGTTCCTGCGCGTCGGCAACGAACGATCCGAGATCGCGTCCGCGGACATTGGCGGTGACAACGATGCGTCGTTTGCCCTGCTCGCGGCTGATCTGGTTCGGCCCCGGAGCCAGGTCGATCTGCGCGAGTTCGGAGAGCGGCACGTAGCGGATCTGGGCAAGGGGAGAATTGTTCCAGACCGCGGGCGTGGCCTTGGTTTGATTGTCGAGCGGGGGCAGCGGCACCGGGAGCGCCTTGATCGCCTCGATGTCCGAGCGCAGATGTTCCGGAAGGCGGACCACGATGTCGAACCGGCGGTCGCCCTCGAAAACCTGCCCTGATTTCTTGCCGCCGACCGCGATCTCGACGAGGTTTTGGACGCCGCCGACGCTGATGCCGTAGCGTGACAGCGCCTGGCGGTTGAGCTTGACGGTCAGCACCGGCAACCCGGACGCCTGTTCGGTCTTGACGTCGGCGGCACCCTGCACGTTCTGCAGCACTGCCTGCACCTTGGCGGCGGACTGGACCAGCACGTCGAGATCGTCTCCGAAAATCTTGACGCCAACATCACTGCGCACGCCCGATATCAACTCGTTCATTCGTTGTTGTATTGGTTGTGAGATCTCGTAGACGCTACCTGGAATTTCTTCGACGGCTTCCTGAATCTCAGAGACTACGGCCGCCTTGGACCTCTGCGGATCGGGCCATTCCTTCCGCGGTCTCAGCATGACATAACCGTCAGAGGTGGATGGCGGCATCAGGTCGGTCGCGACCTCCGCCGTCCCGGTCCGCGCAAACACGTCTTTGACTTCGGGAATCTTGAGCAGCCGCTTTTCAAGTAGCGCTTCCATTTCCAACGACTGAGTCAGACTGGTTCCCGGGATCCGAATGGCCTGCAGCGAGACGTCACCCTCGTCGAGGCTCGGAATGAATTCAAAGCCCATGTGCGTGGCCGCGATGCCGCAGACCACAACGAACAACGTGGCGATTGCCGCCACGCCCAACCGACTCCGGATCGAGGCGTTGAGCAGCGGCGTATAAAGGTGGCGCGCGCCGCGCATGAACCAGTTCTCGTGCTCCGACACCTTGCCCGTCACCAGGAGCGCCACAGCGGCGGGCACGAAGGTCATCGACAGGATGGCAGCACCGGTCAGCGCCATCAGGACTGTCAGCGCCATCGGCGTGAACATCTTTCCTTCCACGCCAGTCAGGGTGAGAATCGGCAGATAGACGACAGCGATGATCAGGGTTCCGAATAGGCTGGGTCCGATGACTTCGCGCGACCCCGCGAGGATGGTTTCGAAGCGCTCCTGGCGACTGAGCAGGCGGCCCAATCGGTGTTGCTCCGCCGCGAGCAATCTCAGGCAGTTCTCGACGATGATGACGGCGCCGTCGATGATGATGCCGAAATCGATCGCCCCGAGGCTCATCAGGTTGGCGCTGACCTTGTTCTCCACCATGCCCGTGATGGTGAACAGCATGGCGAGCGGTATGACGCAGGCCGTGGCGATCGCCGCTTTGAAGTTGCCGAGGATCAGGAACAGGACCACGATGACCAGCAAAGCGCCTTCGACGAGATTCTTCTCGACGGTCGCGACCGTTGCCTCGACAAGGTGCGTGCGGTCGTAGACGGCATGCGCGATCACGCCGTCCGGCAACGACTTGCCGATCTCCTTGAGCTTGGCGGCGACGCTTTGCGCGACGGCGCGGCTGTTCTCGCCGATCAGCAGCATGGCAGTGCCAAGCACGGTTTCCTTGCCGTTGATGGTTGCAGCACCCGTGCGCAGATCCTTGCCTTCGGTAACGTCGGCGACGTCGGCAATCCGGATCGGCACGCCTTTGTGCGACCCGATAACGATCTCCTTGATCTCCTCAACGTTGGCCACCTGACCGGGCGTGCGGACCAGGTACTGCTCGCCGTTGTGCTCGATGTAGCCGGCGCCGACATTGGCGTTGTTGGCGGCCAGCGCCGTCATTACGTCACGAAAGTTGAGCTTGTAAGCCATCAACTGCGCCGGGTCCGGCAACACCTGGAATTGCCGTTCAAAGCCGCCGATGGTGTTGACTTCAATGACGCCCGGCACGTTGCGCAATTGCGGCTTGATGATCCAGTCCTGGATGGTCCGCAGGTCGCTCGGGGTATACTCCCCGCCCCCGGCCTTGCGCGCTCCGGGCTTGGCTTCCACCGTGAACAGGTAGATCTCGCCGAGACCGGTCGAGATCGGTCCCATCGCGGTTTCGACGCCCGTGGGAAGCTGGTCCTTGACCTGCTGAATCCGTTCGTTGACCAACTGACGTGCGAAATAGATGTCGGTACCGTCCTTGAAGATGACGGTGACTTGACTCAGGCCGTAGCGGGACTGGGAACGCGTACTCTCGAGATGTGGCAGCCCGCCCATCGCGGTCTCGACCGGAAACGTGATGCGCTGTTCGACCTCAAGGGGCGAGTAGCCGGGCGCCCGGCTGTTGATCTGTATCTGGACGTTGGTAATGTCCGGAACGGCGTCAATCGGCAGTCGCGTGAAATTCCACGCGCCGAAGGCGGCCATCAGGACGACGCCGATCATCACCAGCCACCGCTGCCGGATCGCAAACGAGAGAACGGCCTCAATCATGGCGATGCTCCTCCGCCCCGGCTTCCCTGATGCAGGCGAAGGTCCCCACCGGCGTCGTGTAGACGACGCCGTCGCCCTTTCGTCCGGTCCACGCCGCCGCTTCGATGCGGCGGCAAATCTCGTCGGCCTGATGCGCCCGGCACACCAGCCTCAATTCGAGGTACTGGTGATAGGTGATGTCCTCATCGCTCGCGACGTAGGTCCCGCCTTGTCCCCGCCCGCGGCCCTGGCCGCGAACTTCATCGAAGGTGAAGCCGGGAAAATCCGCCAGATCGTGGAGCGCGCGGACGACATGGCCTTCCATATGCGGCCTGATCAATGCGGTGATCAGGATCATGCCGTTGTCAGTGCTCATCGCCGCCCGCTCCCTTGGTCATTTCCGCCTTCACGATGAAACTGTTCTGCGCCGCGTAGACGTCGCCCTCGAGGACGCCGAAGGTGATCTCGACGAGTTGCGAATCGCGTTGGCCGACTTCGACGTCGCGCGCCTCGAACTTGTCGCCGTTGCGGACAAACACCACCGTGCGGTTCTCGACGGTCTGAAGCGCCGACGATTTCACCGCGATGCCGACCTTCTTCGCCGACAGTGTCAATCGTCCGGTAATGAAGAGACCCGGACGCAGTCGCTGTTCGTTATTAGGGACCACGGCTCGGGCGATAGCGCTCTGCGTGTCGCTGCTGCCGACCGGCGACAAATAGGAAATCCTGGCGTCGATCGGCGGCCCGCCGTCGGCCGGATCGATCAACACCTGGTCGCCGACGCTGACCCGTTTCAGGTCGCGCCGATACACCGAAAAATCGACCCACACCGTCGACAGGTCCGCGACAACGAATGCGGGCTTCTGTTCGGAGGCGTATTCACCCAACGTGATCTGGCGGTCGATCACCGTGCCCGCCAGCGACGCCTTCAATTCGTAAGGGGTGAGGCTTTGGTTGCTTTCGATCACCGCAAGCACGTCGCCCTTCTGGACCTTGTCGCCGATGCGCTTGCGCACATCGCGAACGATCCCCGGAAAACGCGGCGTCACCTGCACCAGCAATTCCTGGTTAGGTTGTACGATGCCGTTCAGCAACAGGGTGTCGCGCAGCACGCCGGCGGACGCCTTTGCAAGCTCGATCCCCGATGCTTCGACCTTGGCGTCGCTGAGGACGACGGTGTCAGAATGCTCCCCTTCGCTGGTTTCGGTCGGCGTCGGCTTCGATGTAGCGGGCTTCAACATCCGGTAGCCGCCATAGACCAGTCCGGCGGCAACCACGAGAAATACGAAGTAGCGGGCGAATGCCTTGATCATCTTGAACTCTGATGGGTAAGCGAGAACGGGTTGCCGACGAGACCTTCGATGGTCGCGACGGCAATATGGAAGTTTTGCAGCGCTTCCTGCTCGCGCAGCAGTGCCTGTAAAACCGAGCCCTTCACGTCGAGCAGTTCGAGCAGGGTGAAGCGGCCCTGCGCATAGCCGCTCTGGATGGTTGCGGCTGCGCTGCGGGCTTTCGGAATGACCGAGGAGCGCAACAGTTTGATTTCCGCCAGCGCTCCGTTGATCGAGTCGTAAGCTCGTCCGGCGATACTGATGAGAACCAGTTTGTTGATGGAACGCTCGGCCGCGGTCTTGGCGAGGGTTTCCTGGGCCGCGATGATGTTGCCTCTGTTCTGGTCGAAAATGGGCAGCGGAATCGAAACTCCCAGCCGCACGGCATTGTCGTTGGTGTCCTGATAGTGACGCCATCCCGCGGACAGGCGAATGTCCGGAATGGCTTTCAGACGCGCGATCAGCAGTTCGGCGTTACGCTGCGCGGTCACGGCGGTCCAGCGCATCAACTGCGGATTGGCTTCGATAGCCTGGACGACCGACCGGAACGAGGGCGGCTGTCCGATGAGGCCCAGTCGACCGATCGCCTTGCCAAAATGGGGCGTGCTGTCACCCATCAGGATGGCGAGATCCCGCCGAGCCGTCGCCAATTGGGTCTTGGCCCGCTCCCGCTCGACCCGGAACAGGTCGGCGGCGACTTGGGCGCGTTCGGTTTCCGCAGGCGACGATGCGCCTTCCTCGACGCGTTTCTGCAGTTGCGGAATCAGCTGATCGAAGCTGGTGATCTGTTCGTCGAAAATTTCGATCCGGCGTTGTGCGCTGATGACGGTAATGAAGGCAATTGCAGTCTCGGACAACACCTCCAGCCGTGTCGCCCGCCGCTGCCACACCGCGGAGCCGACGCCAGCCTCGCCTGCTGCGATCCGCGCCTCGCGCTTGCCGCCTAGTTCGACCAGCTGACTGAGCTGCAGATTGGTTTCGGCCGAACGCGTTCCTTTGTACGGACCTGAACCAAGTGCGTTGTCGAGTTCGAACGAGGCTTCCGGATTGGGCAAGGCGCCCGACTGAATCCGCAACCCTCCGGCGATCCCGACGTCCCGCTCGGCGGCAGTCAGGCGCGGATTGGCAGCCAAGGCTCGCTGCAACGCTTGCGGCAATGAAATTGGTCGCGACCGCTCCGCCGCCTGCGCTGGAATTGTGAATGCAAGCAATACGCACGACGTGCGCAATGCCATCCTAAATCGACCCATAAGCTCAACCTGAAACGCGTAAAGACGACGCGCTGAATGCCGCGCGCAATGACGGTCTTCAGGTCAGGGTCTTGGGGGGAGGCGTATCGAGCTTGGGAGGGTCCTCGAGCAAGCGTCGAGGCGCAACGAAGGCGATCTTGACCGGTTGCTCCATTGGAGAGGCCACCGGCACGGACGTCGGCATCACGACCGGTGTACAAATAGGGCAGTGTTCCGCAAGGACGGGCGCCTTCGTTGAATCACCATTATCGGAGCCGTTGCTGGATATCGCACCTATCTCCGAGGCCACCATCGCAGCGATTGCTCCCTCGGTGCAATAAGCTACTTGGCCCAAGCCGACGAACAGATACGTCAGGGCAAGCAAAAGCAACGTCGCCCTACGAAGGTAGGGCGCTTTCGGCCTCGACAAACCCTGGAGCGTTCCGCATTCCATGAGCGCTGATATAACAGAGCGAATTTCTGAATACTATCACATCATGCCAATAGATCGGGAACCGCCGAGGACGTCGGCCGAGTAAGGGATCTGACGTCGTCCCAGGCGAGAGCTGCGTGCCTCGTCAAGCAGATGGTCCTCCGCCTGTTGCGCGTCGCGTATAGCGAAATTAGAAGGCCTCAAATTGCATCGACTCGAAACCAGCGATACCAATGTCGTCAAACTCAACCTTCGACTTGGCATCCTGTGAGTCTCCTATCCTTGCCATCACGTCTCGGAGTGCTCGCCGTACTGCTGGTTCTCGTTTGCTTTGGCCCTGCGAGGGCAGAGACAAGCGATGTCGAAATGACGTGGCGGCTGTTGGACTACATCGCGGTCGACTACGCTGGCGCCGTGTCGCACGGCTCAGTCTCAAGTCCTTCCGAATATGCCGAGCAGAAAGAGTTTGCGGCGACCATCGCTGCGAAGCTCGCTGCGCTGCCGCCCAAGCCGGAACAACAGGCACTTGTGACGGAAGCTGCCCGTCTGCAGCGCGCTATCGACAGCAAGGCCGAGGCCAAGGAGGTTGCAGGGATAGCGCAGGGCTTAGCCGCCGCGCTACTTGCAACCTATCCCGTGCCGCTGGCGCCGAGGAAGGCTCCGAACACCGCGCGCGGTGCAGCGCTGTTCGCTCAGAACTGCGCTACCTGTCATGGCGAGGCCGGTGACGGTCATGGACCGGATGCCGCGAAGCTGGATAACCCGCCCGTCGCGTTCACGGACGCCGATCGCGCCCGTCAACGCAGCGTGTTTGCCCTCTACCAGGTGATCACCCAAGGTCTCGACGGGACCGCCATGCCGAGCTTCGACGGCTTGCCGACCGAAGATCGCTGGGCCCTCGCATTCTACGCCGGTCATTTCGCATTTCCGGACGCCGCTGCAACGGAGGGGGAGCGGCTGTGGAAGCAGGACGAACCGCTTCACAAGCTCATCCCCGATCTGAAGACTCTCGTCGGCACGACGCCCACAGCGCTTGCCGGCAAGATCGGACAGGATACGGCGGACGCCCTTATGGCCTACTTACGTCGTCATCCCGACGTGATAGGGCAGCAGACTGGATTTCTGTCGCTGGTTCGCGGTCGTTTGTCCGAAAGCCTCGCCGCCTATCGTGCGGGGGACCGGCAGCGGGCCGGCGAGTTGGCACTGTCAGCATATCTCGATGGTTTCGAGCCAATAGAGCCTATGTTGGCCGCGCGGGACCGTACCCTCTTGGAGCGTATCGAGGGTGCGATGGGCGAGTACCGCGCCGCTATACAGAGCAGAGAGACTGCCGATTCACTTGCCAATCGCGTGCAGGTCCTCGACGACCTTCTGGACGATGTGGAAGCTGCGCTATCGCCTGACGCCGCAAGCGGCCTGTCGGCGTTCCTGGGCGCGGCGACAATCCTGCTGCGCGAGGGGCTGGAAGCACTGCTGATCATAGTCGCCATGATCGCCTTCCTCCGCAAGGCCGAGCGAATGGAGGTCATGCGGTACATCCATGCAGGTTGGGTCAGCGCACTTGCGGCGGGTTTTTTGACCTGGGTTGCCGCGACCTGGGTGATTGGGATCAGTGGCGCGAGCCGGGAATTGACAGAGGGCTTCGGGTCGGTCTTCGCAGCAGTGGTTTTGCTCTCAGTCGGCATCTGGATGCATGGCAAGGCACAGGCCGATCAATGGCAGCGCTACATTCGAGAAAAGATGGCGAAAGTGCTGTCCGGCAGTTCGGCATGGTTTCTGTTCGGTCTCGCCTTCATCGTCGTCTACCGAGAGGTCTTCGAGACAATCCTCTTCTATGCGGCGCTGTGGAACCAGGGAAACGGTGGTGCGATACTCGCGGGCGCCCTGAGCGCAGGCATAACCCTGGCCGTGATCGCATGGGCCGTGCTGCGCTTTAGCCGCCGCCTGCCGATCGGCAAGTTCTTCACCTACAGTTCATGGCTGATGGCGGTCCTCACGGTTGTTCTCGCCGGCAAAGGTATCGCGGCTCTGCAAGAGGCCGGCATCGTCAGCATCGCACCGTTGCGCTCGGTGCCGCGTATCTCGTTGGTTGGCCTGTTCCCAACGATGCAAACGGTTGCGGCCCAATTACTCATGATAACGGCTCTGGCTATAGGCTTTGCCCTTAATCGTCGAAAAGTTGTATAGAGTGGTGGAACCTGGTTAGGTGCCACCGCCGTTTCTCACGCCGCGCAACATATTCGAATTATATCACCCGCCGTTTCCGGGAAGTGAATTGACAAATCCAAATATATCCATAAGTCTGGATATATGGAAAACGAACAAGCCATCCTGGCGCTGGGCGCCCTCGCCCAACAAACCCGTCTTCAGGCGTTCCGGGTTCTGGTGCAGCACGCGCCCAGCGGATTGGCCGCCGGCGATCTCGCCCGACTGCTCGAGGTGCCGCAGAACACGCTTTCCGCTCATCTTTCCGTGCTGGCGCGAGCCGATCTCGTCGTGTCCGAACGACACAGCCGTTCGATCGTGTACTGCGCAAACCTCGCGGCGTTTCAGGCCGTCGCGGTCTTCCTCCTGCAAGACTGCTGCGGCGGACGTCAGGAGATTTGCGCTCCCATTTTCGAAAGCCTGACACCCTGCTGTCCTCCTCCGCGCAAGAAGGAAAAAACCCGTGTCTGATCGCGTCTACAACGTCCTTTTTCTCTGCACGGGCAATTCCGCCCGCTCAATTCTGGCCGAATCCATCCTGCGCAAGGACGGAAGCGGCCGCTTCCGCGCATTCTCCGCAGGTAGCCAACCGAAGGGAGCGGTCAATCCGGTTGCATTGCGCGTGCTGGCCAGCCTCGACTATCCCACGGACGGTTTGCGTTCGAAGAGCTGGCAAGAGTTCGCCGCTCCGGATGCGCCCGTGATGGACTTCGTCTTTACGGTTTGCGACAGCGCCGCCGGGGAAAGTTGCCCAGTCTGGCCAGGACAGCCGATGACCGCGCACTGGGGCATTGAAGACCCCGCCGCCGTGGAAGGAACCGACATCCAGAAGGAAGCCGCCTTCGTTGCCGCCTTTCGCTACATGAAGAATCGAATTTCGCTGTTCACCGCCCTTCGGCTTGCTTCGATCGACAGAATGGCACTCGGCACCAAACTTCGTGACATTGGAAATTCCGAGGGCTCGACGTCGGGCCGACCGCACGTGGCCTGATCATGAGTACGTTCGAACGCTATCTCACCCTATGGGTCGCCCTTTGCATCGTGGTGGGCATCAGCCTCGGCCACCTGATGCCGGGTTTCTTTGCCGCGATTTCAGGCGCTGAAATCGCGAAGGTGAACCTGCCGATCGCGGTGCTGATCTGGCTCATGATCATTCCCATGCTGCTGAAGATCGACTTCACGGCCATGGGAAAAGTTACCGAGCACGCGCGCGGCGTCGGCGTGACCCTCTTCATCAACTGGGCGGTCAAACCGTTTTCGATGGCATTGCTGGGGACGCTTTTGATCGGTCATGTCTTCGCGCCGATGCTTCCGGCCGATCAAATCCAATCCTACATCGCCGGATTGATCTTGCTGGCGGCGGCGCCCTGCACGGCGATGGTTTTCGTCTGGTCCAATCTCGTGGGCGGCGAACCCCATTACACCCTTGGCCAAGTCGCCTTGAACGATGTCCTGATGGTGTTCTTGTTCGCGCCGTTGGTTGGCCTGCTCCTCGGAGTGGCTTCCATCACCGTGCCATGGGAAACGCTGTTGCTGTCCGTGCTCCTCTATATCGTGGTTCCGGTCATCATCGCGCAGGTCTGGCGGCGCACACTGCTCAAGAGCGGCCCTGCGGCATTCACCCGAACCCTAAGCCGCCTTCAGCCGCTGTCCCTGACATCTCTGCTCGCCACCTTGATCCTCCTGTTTGCATTCCAGGGCGAACAGATCGTCGCCCAGCCAGCCGTCATCGTCATTCTCGCAATCCCGATCCTGATTCAGGTCTACTTCAACGCAGGTCTCGCCTATTTGCTCAGTCGGCATTTCGGCGTGGCCTGGTGCGTGGCCGCACCCGCTGCGCTCATCGGCGCCAGCAACTTTTTCGAACTTGCCGTGGCGGCGGCCATCAGCCTGTTCGGGGTCAATTCAGGAGCCGCGCTGGCCACGGTCGTCGGCGTTCTCGTCGAAGTGCCCGTGATGCTTTCGGTCGTGAAGATCGTGCAGGTGTCTCGCGGTTGGTACGAATCGCGCCAACCCGAAAAAACCAAAAGCGCTGAGGTTCGCTCATGAGCGTCACCATCTATCACAATCCCGATTGTGGAACGTCCCGCAACACCTTGGCGATGATCCGCCAAAGCGGCGCCGAACCGGAAGTGATTGAGTATCTGAAACAACCGCCATCGCGCGGGAAGCTGGTTGAATTGATCGCCCGCATGGGCATACGCCCTCGCGATCTGCTTCGCCAAAAAGGAACGCCCTACGATGCCCTCGGTCTGGCGGATTCCAGGTGGAGCGACGATGATTTGATCGACTTCATGGTTGCTCATCCGATCCTGATCAACCGCCCAGTCGTCGTGACATCCAAGGGAGTCAAACTCTGCCGTCCTTCCGAAGAAGTGCTGTCCATTCTTCCGAACCCGAATATTGGACGGTTCGTGAAGGAAGACGGTGAAATCATCAATGCGGACTGAAATGCAAGATTTGCCAAACGTCAACGACGAAGCCTTCGTCCATCCTGATCCCGGATCGCTGCATCGCCCAGTGCCGACGCACCGTCCGCGCATTCTTCTCCTGTACGGATCGTTGCGCGAGCGGTCGTTCAGCCGTTTCGCCACAGTGGAAGCGGCCCGTCTTTTGCAAACCTTCGGGGCGGAAACCAGGATATTCGATCCCTCCGGCCTTCCCCTGCCGGACGACGCCCCGGCGACGCACGAGAAGGTTCAGGAACTTCGCGAACTGTCAGCCTGGTCGGAAGGCCAGGTCTGGTGCAGCCCGGAGCGCCATGGCGCGATGACCGGCATCATGAAGGCACAGATCGACTGGATTCCGTTGTCGCTCGGCGCGGTGCGACCGACGCAAGGCAAGACACTGGCGGTGATGCAGGTGTGCGGCGGCTCTCAATCATTCAATGCCGTGAACCAATTGCGCGTCCTCGGCCGATGGATGCGTATGATCACGATCCCCAACCAGTCCTCGGTCGCCAAGGCTTACGAACAGTTCGACGAAACCGGGCGGATGAAACCGTCGCCGTATTACGACCGGATCGTCGACGTCATGGAAGAACTGATGAAGTTCACGCTGTTGACCCGCGGCGTGTCCGGGTATCTCACGGATCGTTACAGCGAACGCAAGGAAACAGCCGAAAAACTCGCGAAGCGATTGAATCTCGACGAGGCAGTGTAAGGACCAGAGACTAACGTGAATATGATACAATCTCGGTCGCTACCCGGCGCAGCAGGAGAGTTTCTTCACGTCCCGATCAAACGTCTGCGCCGCAAGCTTCAAAGCCTCGACGGTGGTCAGGTAGGGGAAGATCATTTCCGACAGATCGTTGATCGAAAGCCCACAGCGGATGGCGAGCGCCGCCGTCTGGATGCTGTCGGCGCCTTCCGGCGCGAGAATATGCGCTCCCAGCAGCTTGCGGGTTGCCCCATCCGCGACAAGCTTGATCAGGCCCCGCGTATCGCGAGCCGCGAGCGCGCGCGGCACGTTGTCGAGCGAGAGCACTGAAGTTCGCACGGGGTGCCCGGCAGCACGCGCTTGCGCTTCGGTCAAACCGACGCTCGCCACCTGAGGGTCGGTGAAGACAACGGCGGGCATGGCGGTGTTGTCGTAACGCAAGCTGTTGCCATTCAGTGCGTTCCTCGCCGCGAGCTTTGCGCCGTAGGCCGCCATGTAGACGAACTGGTCCTTACCCGTCACGTCGCCGACCGCATAGACGCCTACCTTCGAGGTGCGCATACGGTCGTCAACGACGATCGCGCCGGACGATGTCTGCACGACACCAGCTTCGGAAAGTCCGAGACCTTCGGTGTTCGGAGTTCGCCCCGTGGCAACAAGAATCCGCTCGGCGGTCAATACCTCATGGCCGCCATTCCGGGTGATCGCAAGCGCGGCGCCGTCAGCGGTCTTGCGGACGAAATCGTAGGTCACGCCTCTCATGATCGTCACCCCCTCACCGGTCAGATAATCCGCGAGCGCTTGCCCAATCTCCGGCTCGGCCTTTGGCAGAAGGCGGCTGCGGAAGACCAGCGTCACCGCGACCCCGACACGAGCGAAGGTCTGCGCAAGCTCGGCCCCGATGTAACCCCCGCCCATCACGATCAGGGAGCGAGGCAGTTCGGTCAGGGAGAGTGCCGTCGTGCTGTCGAGCAACGGCACTTCGGCGAGCCCTTGAATCGCCGGCCGCGCCGGACGGGCCCCCGTTGCAACGATGATGCGGTCTGATGCGAGGTGCTGGCCACCCACATCGACGCCGTCCTCGACGAGCCGTGCCTGACCTTCATGGTAAGTTATATTGTTGTATTCAGGCAGAAGGTCGGCGTATTTCGCCTGACGCAGACTCGCGACCAGCGCGTCCTTCTGGGCGATCTGTGCGGCCCAATCGACTATGCGCGCGCCGCTTTCGATGCCGTCAAACCGGGTCGATGCAATATTGGCGTGGTGCACGGTCTCAGCAGCGCGGATCAGCGTTTTCGAGGGCACGCAGCCAATGTTCACACAGGTACCGCCGATCGTGCCGTGCCCGACGAGCGCGACCTGCGCACCCTGCCCCGCCGCGGTGATTGCAGCCGAGAAGCCCGCCGATCCAGCGCCGACAACGACAAGGTCATAACGGCCTTTGCCATTGCTCGCAGGCGGAGCGCAGCAGTCGTTCATGGCTTCAACTTTCATGTGTTCGCGTCCATCCTGCAGCGGTCACGGGCGGCAGGCTCGCGGGAAGCACACTCCCCGCGCCGAGGACGAAAAGCTTTGCGACGGCCGTGCCGACGCAGCCCTATTGCACGACGTGCGAGGGATAGCCGGCATTGGTGGTCGCGGTGATGAGTGCGGGGACATTCGTGCGGCTGTCCTCGAAACGTACCTTTGCAATCGCGGCGCCATCCGCCTCCGATATCTGAACATCGAGCACGCCGGATACCCCGCTGAGCGAGCGTTTCACGATCGGGCCGCAGAGTTCACAGGTGGCGTTGGCGACATTCAGCGTTACGGTTTGCTCGGTAGCAAAAGCCGCACCGGACGCGAACAGGGCAGCGGTCAGGGCGATGAAGGGCGAAATCTTCATGGATCATCTCCTTGTGGTCAGGCATCGAGGAAGAGCCGCGCGGCGTACGGGAACCCCACGGCGATCACGATCAGAACGGTCGCAACCCACAGCCCGATCTTGGCGTTCCGGTTCGACGATGGGCGAGCGCAGTAGGAGCCTTCGACGCAATCGGCCGCCTTCGGCTTGCGGTAGACGGCATAGTAGCCGCCGCCGAGGCAGACGACGGCAAGTCCGACGAACAAGGGTTGATACGGCTTGAGCGCAGTCAGGTTGCCGATCCAGGCGCCGCTGACGCCGGCGACGAACAGTGCAAACGGCACCACGCAACAGGTCGCCGCGCCAAGTGCCGCGAGGATGCCGCCGACCGACAGCACCGCCGCGCCGTCGAAGCCCTTTCGCGGCGGCGTCATGGCCGTGCTTGGCAGCACCGTTGTCTCGTGTCTCACTGTCATTGAGCACGCTCCCGGAATTGGTCTATGGTGAACCTAGGTTCTGTAGTGGCTACAGGGTCAAGCGCGAATTTCTCACGGGTGTGTGAGGGCAAGAATGAAGCAGACCGAAGCGTTTTCGATCGGGGCCCTGTCAGGGCGTAGTGGCGTCCATATCGAGACGGTCCGCTATTACGAGAAGATCGGCATCATGCCCGCACCGGCCCGGAGCGCAGGCGGCTACCGCATCTATGGGACGGATCATGTCAGACGGCTGCACTTTATTCGTCGAGGTCGGGAGCTTGGCTTCAGCCTCGATGAGTTGCGCGGCCTGCTTCACCTGGTCGACGGACAGAGCTACACTTGCCGGGAGGTGAATGCGCTCGCCGTCGGGCATCTCGCCACAATCCGTCAGAAGATCGCAGACCTGCAACGCCTGGAACACGTGATGTCGGACATGGCGAAACAGTGCAAGGGCAATCAGGTGCCGGACTGCCCGATCATTGATGCACTGTTCGAAATGCGGCCAGTCGCTCACGATACGGCCCATACAAGAGTTCGCGCCGAGAGAAGCTCGAAGAACAAATGATCCGAATCCCGCTTGGTGCGAAAGCACCTCGCTGGCGGGTCATCGACCACGCCGCCGCAACACCGACCGCCACCGCCAGCAGCGGAGGGACTGGATCGAAGAGGCGCTTTCATCCATCCGATCACGAAGGTTCAACTAGGTCCGATCCAGGCGGATGATTCCGATTCACGCTGAAGATCGTATTTGGCCAAGCGCTCGGACCACAGGGCTGCGGGTCCGGCAGATCGGAAAACTTCATGCTTTCGCCTCTTGTCCTAGGAGTACCTCCAAGGGTTAGCATCGCTCCCATGCCGCAATATCTTGAACTGGAGCCTGGATGAAAAACGACGGCGTTCAAAATCGAAGGCATGAATTGCAGCGCCTGCGCCAACACGATCAAGAGGCTTGTTGAAAAGGAGCCTGGGGTGCGGATAGCCGACGTTTCCTTCGATGAGCGGCAGGCGCGTCCTCTGCGATCCGAGGTCCGTCGAGACGCACCGCCGCGGCGAGGCGATCCAAAAGCTCGGCTTTCGAGTCGCCGCACACAGTTAGACATGCTGGCACCGCCTCGCTTTCCCATTTCAGCGCGCCCGCACACTCACGGAGATTACGGTGGCCTTTCAACGGCAAGCACCTCCCCATTCGCGCTTTGGGCAGAGAACCGTCGTCGCGGCCAAGTCGCCGGAAGATTTGCTCCCGGATCGGCGGCCTGCATCGTACGCTTTGCACCGGCATCATCGAGAAGGCGCTCGGACGTATACCGAGCGTCGACAGGGTCGCTGTGAGCCTGACGTATGAACAGGCCTTGGTGCCGGCCCGAGCATCTGCTCCAGACGTTGGGCGACATAGGCTCCACGATTTCCGACCCGCGCAAGCTCAGAGCCCTTGAAGACGAAGAGCACGATCTGGTGCACTAGGTCCGGCGCTTCGTCCTCACGGTTGGCCTCAGCGTCGCGGCGATACCGATCATTGCCGATCCGGCGGTGGGCTCGATCGGTTTTTCCGGCCCTGGCTTGCCTCAGTCTCGGCGGCTTCATCTTTCTGGTGCTGTGATCGAGCGGATCGTGGACCGCGATCGGTGCCGCGTTGGGTCTCAGCGCCATGGCATTGAGCTGACAGCACATCCTCGACATGGCTCGGTCACCCACTGATCGAGCGTCACGTCACTACAAACACTTCCGGAGGGCATGAAATATCACCACCACTTTCGCTATTACGTCGCCCTGCCACTCACATCAGCGTGAACTTGTAACCAACAAAGCGATCTCTTCGAATTCCCTTGTGAGGATTACCAAGCAGACTGCGTCGCGCAGACAACCGTGAAGGCAATCTTCATAGCGGGTCATAAGGATATCACACTGGACAAACGGGCCATGTCATCGAGTCAATCGCAATTCTCGATGCGTGTATCGACCGACTTGCAAAACGACCTCTCCGCGCGTCCGAGTCCCACGTCGGGTGCTCCAAGTGCGCTCCGCCTCTTCGAATAATCCTTAGAGCGCGAACGGGGCTACCGTACGCAAGCGGTCGGAAAAGGAAAACCGATACCCATGCCTGCCAATGCCACTCTTCCAATCAGCGGACGCGATCATCGTCTTGATCTCTTTCGCGGCGTCGCTAACTGGGCAATCTTTCTTGACCATATTCCAAACAACGTTGTCGCGTGGATCACGATCAGAAACTACGGCTTCAGTGATGCGGCCGAGCTTTTCATCTTTATATCAGGATATATGACATCGCTGGTTTGCGCGAACATTATGCGTCGGCGCGGCTTTGTTGCGGGAACGTCCTGGTTGATGAAGCGCGCCTGGCAGCTTTACGTTGCGCACATTTTCTTGTTTGTTTTGTATGCGGCCGTAATCGGCTATATCGCACAAAGTTACGATAATCCTGCGCTCATAAATGAATTCAATATTGCCGGTTTGCTGAGCAACCCCTTCGACGTCCTTACTCAGGGGTTACTCCTCCGTTTCAAGCCCCTCAACATGGACGTGCTCCCTCTCTACATTGTCCTTTTGGCAAGTATGTCACCAATTTTATGGCTTATGTTGCGGTTGCCCGATGCTACGATGTTGGGATCATTGTACATCTACCTCGCGGCGCGACATTTCGGCTGGAATTTGTCCGCCTATCCCGAAGGAGCCTGGTATTTTAATCCCTTTACGTGGCAGCTGCTATTCGTCCTTGGCGCATGGTTTGCTGTGGGCGGCACAAAGCGATCACGCCGTCTCATTAGCTCACGAAGTCTTCTGTATGTTGGAGTCGTCTATCTACTGTTTTCATTCGCAATGACGATGGCCGGTCATATCCCGGATCTGGCGAATGAATTCCCAAAATGGCTCTTTGACGCATTCAATCCAAATGACAAGACCGACCTTGCCCCTTACCGCGTGATCCATTTTGCGTTCATTGCGCTGTTCGCGACACGGCTTCTGCCCGTGAACTGGAGCGGCTTGCAATGCCGCATTCTTCAACCTCTGATCAAATGCGGAGAGCAGTCTCTTCACGTCTTTTGTTCAGGAATAATCCTGTCGTTCTTGGCCTATTTCGTATTGGAGTCAGGCTCACGGACCGTGTGGTCACAAATCTTCGTCAGTGTCGCTGGGCTTTCAATGATGACGGCAATTGCGTACTTCGCTTCTTGGCCCAAGAGGTTCGATAAATCACGATCTCTTTCCCTCTCGGGGCACTTTGGGAGAGATGCGATTGACAGCGATGATGCCGAAATGTGGCCCAAAAGCCAGACCTGGTTGGAGCGCACCGATCTTTCCTACGAAAGATAAGAACGGCGGAAGCAGATAGCAGCACTCGCCTCGGCTGTCTGTAACAGTGCGGGCCGCAGCAGGCCTTTGAGCGGCCGTTTTATGTCGCATCGATACCCGGCTCGATGCGCTTGCTCTTCTACTATGTAGTTCGGAAGAAACACCCGCCCGGTTACACGAAATGTAATCCCCCGCGGGATTTCTGCTGACCCACCGCCATCTCGCTGGCACGAGGCAAGCCCTCTGCGGCCGCGGCGACGTCCGGACCTCGTGAGGATCACACAGCCAACGCCCCGCGACCCCCGAAGTCACGAGTCGGAAATCGCTGGAACATTCCATGCGAACGGGACTATACTATTATTGTAACTTGCGTTGTGTGGCCTTCATGAAGTGAGGTCGCCATGTTCAAGCGAAACTGGAAAACGGAAGCTTTCGTCGACGCTATCAACCTCGCATTGGGCGGGTTCCTGTTTCTGTCACCTTGGTTACTTGGATTCAGATCGCCCCTCGGATGGCATACATCCTGGATGGCAGGGGCCACTATCATCACAGTCGCGATCTTTTCGCTTGCCGACCTTCTCGACTCGGTTTCAATTCCTGCGTTTTTCGAGTCGGAAGAATGGATCAATCTGACGATCGGCTCGTGGTTGGCAGTGTGCCCCTGGGTCCTCAGCTTCAACGACGATACCATGGCGATGCAGGTGCATCTCGCGGTGGGGATCGTCATCGCAACCATTGCTGCGGTCGAACTCTGGGTGCTGCGTCACAGCCCCGCGTGAAAGGGCGTGATACGATTTTGACGAATTAGAATGTGAGACGGAAATTATAGGTTGACGTCGTGCCGGGGGGCTACAATGCGGAGGGGTGTGCTGCTCGGACTGGTCGTTGTGATTTTATCAGTCGGCGGCGCGGCGGCTGCAGATTTGACGATTAAGGCGCGCAATCCCGCGCCTGCGTTGCCGTCCTGGTGGGATACCGTCACGATAACCGGCCATGTGCAAGCGGGGACCACCTTCAACGAGCGCCCTTCCGGCGGCATCAATTTTGGCCACCTCTTCACCGATAAAGCCAATTCCCTGTTGATGAACCAGGCGTTGCTAACGGTTCAGCGCCCGCTCGATCCCAAAGCAACCGGATATGATTTCGGCTTCAAGTTCCAGGCGATGTACGGCTCGGATGCGCGGTACACGCATTTTCTGGGAGAATTGGATCAGTCAATCAGCGGCCGCAATCAGTTTGACATCGTCGAAGCGCACGCTCTGTTTCATTTGCCGTGGCTTACGTCGGGCGGCGTGGATGTCAAGGTCGGACAATACGTCACCCTGGAAGGCGCCGAAGTTATTTACGCGCCGGATAATGCACTCTACTCGCATTCTTACATTTTTAATTTCGGCATTCCTTTCAAGCACACCGGAGTGATGACGACCACACATGTGAGCCCAATCCTTGACGTTTATGCTGGCATCGACACCGGCGTGAATACGACCTTCGGCAATAGGTTCGATAACTTCAATAGTGGCGACAACAACGCGGCCGCGGCGTTCCACGGCGGTATCGGCCTGAATTTGTTGGATGGTGCACTGACCGTTTTGGCAACGACCCATATCGGCCCGGAAAATCCCAATGTCTCGTCGGTCGTGCTTGCCGGTGTCAATCCGAATAGCGCTCTGCGTTATCTCAATGATGTGACGATCGTCTGGAAGGCAACCGACAAGCTTACCCTGACGACCGACCTCAACTACATTCGTGATGATGGCTTCAACGCGACAGGCGGCGGTGTGGCACAATACGTCACCTATGCTCTCAACGACTGGCTCAAGATCACTGGCCGCGGAGAAGTCTGGCGCGACAACAATGGTTTCTTCGTTGCCGCTTTCCCCGGCAACCTGGATTTCGTCAGAATCGAGCACGGCAACCCATTGGGCACAGCGATCAGCGGCGGAGCGACGACGTACGGTGCGCTGACGGTAGGACTTGCGATCAAGCCTCCCGTACCCAAAGAACTCGACGGCCTGGTTGTCAGGCCCGAAATTCGTTACGATACCTCGCTGAACGGAACGACGCCATTCGGCGCCGGAACGAAGCGTTCGCAATTCACGTTCGGCGGCGACATCATCATCCCGTTCAAAATCAGATGATTGCGGCCCGAGGCGTTGCGCGAAAGAGCGGATGTTGGATCGGGCTCTCGATCGTTAAGACCCGAGTGCGATGACCCCATCGCATTGGTTTGATCCCCCGCGCGGCAGTGTCGCACGTTCTCAAAGAAGGGCGCGGGTCTCTTCGTCTGGGATCGGACCGATCGATCGCTGCTCCCGGAACAGTCAGGCAGCCTGCTCGTGCTGCGAGTGGCCTTGCCCGGTGAGTCCTGCAAGATTATTCGCACGACCAGATGCCCGTTTTGGGTCCTCCGCGATAGCTGCAAGTTTTCGGGCGCGGACGTGGAGCAACGGCCCGATCGGTGCGGGGCACCGCAGGTGCCATTCGCTCCGCGGTCATGGTTTTGTGGGGACCCGGACGGGTCTCCGTCCCGGTCACGCGCGCAAAGCTTGGCGATGCGGACGCGACCAGCACCAACGATAGTACTGCAACCAAGCTCGATTTGCGCATTTTTACCTCCCGGGATATCTCGGTGGTCCGATCCTGAATGGACCGCACACAGAAATGAGTTCGGAAAGGAGGCCCTGTTGGTTACAAATCACGGCGATGTGAGTGCTGTTGGACTCTCCCGCCGGGCCGTCCGCAGCTGACCCCTGTGTGGGCTGGTCATTTGTGCTGCACATCGGTAGCCGTTATTGCAAAGCGGTAAGAAAACGATAACGTGCGGCTATCGTGATCAGAAAATACACCTTTCAATGGGTCAGGCGGCTGCTGGCGGCAGCCGTTGTTTTGACCGTTGCAATACATGGTCCGGGAGTACCATCCGCGGTCGCTCAATCGATAGCCTCGGTATGGCCGTCGCCGACGCACAATTGCTGTGACGATTGTGCCCCAACGAACAAGGCAGCATCTGTCTGCCAGTTATCATGCGCCACGACGCAGGCCGTGCTACCAATTTCGTCTATTGATTTGCATCTCGTCCCCTTCGCGATTGAATATCCCCGTTTTGTTTTGGGGATTGACGATTATTGGTCCGCGCCGGACCCATTTCCTCCGAAATACCAGTCCTGATCTAAAGCGCTCCTACGCGAGCACGTCGTTAGCTTCCCGTGGCAAATGCCACATGCCGAGGCGTCGCGTCTGATTGGCCTTAACCCAGGACCACAACCCATGCCTTTGGATAGTTACGAGATTTGCCCTACAGATGCAGGACGGAAGTGTTTCAACCCCTCGCAGCCCGATTGTAGCGCGTTGGAATCCTTCTGGTTGGAGAGAGACGGTTTTCGATGCATTCAATGCGCAGTTAAACACGAGCCATATTCCCGGCTGAATTTGCGAAATTCTGAACGGCACGTTCGGTGGAGGGATCTCCAATTGCCCCGACTTGGCCAACATCCCGCGAATGACGATGATCGAGGGACAAGCCAGCGGTACTATCTCTCATACGAAGCATGCGGTTCACAATCCCGTGAGCGTGTAACCCCGTGGCTCTCTCATACGAATCCAAAGAGGGAGAGATGACAAAGGAGTCTGACCTCAAGGCCCTGATGGCGGCAAGTCTCGAAGGCGACTCGAGTGCACATCAATCACTGCTGACAGCTTTGAGCGGATACCTGAGAAGCTACTATAAGAGCAGGCTTGTGCGAGCTGGGCGCACTGCCGAGGAAGCCGAGGATCTCGTGCAGGAGGCCTTAATTGTCATCCACACGCAGCGTCATACCTACGACCAGGAGCAGCCGCTAACGCCGTGGGTGTATGCCATTGCACGCTACAAGCTTATCGATCATTTGCGGCGCACCCGGGCGTCGACGGCGAGTGTCCCTCTGGAAAACGCCGAAAATATTTTGGCATCCGACGACAGGGGCGCTACCGAAAGCCAGTTCGATCTAACCAGGCTCCTTGAAAGGCTGCCCGAAAGAATGCGACTTTCGATCCAATA
Organism: Bradyrhizobium campsiandrae; assembly: GCF_014529705.1. GTDB lineage: Bacteria > Pseudomonadota > Alphaproteobacteria > Rhizobiales > Xanthobacteraceae > Bradyrhizobium > Bradyrhizobium campsiandrae. The sequence continues at coordinate 143,806 of NZ_JAANIH010000010.1, read as the reverse complement.
CGTGAAGCTCGACGGCATGAGCGTAGCCGAAGCAGCTAATCGTTGCGGAATATCGAAGTCCGCCGTCAAAGTTAATGTGCACCGTGGGCTGAAAATCCTCGCCGCTTCGATTGCACGGGAGACAAAAGCGTGAAGACCAACGAATTGATTTCCATGCTTAGCTCGCAGGTTGATCCGGTCGACACACGGGAGGTTGTCCGGAACGTTCGGATTGCCATTTTGGTTGGGGCCGCGGTATCCCTGTTAGCGGTCGTTTTTGTTCTTGGCGTTCGTACCGACCTTAATGAGATACACGCCCAGAATTTCGTATTCGCGAAACTCGCCTTCAGCTTGTCGGTCGTGATCCTGGCCTCACATTATCTTGTCAAATACATCCGGCCCGGTGGCGAGTTTCGGGCGCGGTTTGCCCTCACGGTCCTGCCGTTTCTTGCTGCGATGGTTGTTGCTGCGATCAACCTGGCCGCGGCACCGCGGTCGCATTGGGAGACCATGGTGTTTGGCAGTTATTGGCTCGAGTGTCTGATTGCCATTCCAATGGTCGCCGTCTTGCCGTTCGTTGCGATCATGTGGGCAGTCCGCCTCGCTGCGCCCACGGACTTACTGCGCACCGGCGCGCTGGCGGGTCTCGTCGCGGGCGGCGTAAGCGCGACGGCCTACGCTTTGCATTGCATGGATGACCTGCTTCCTTTTGTTGCGCTCTGGTACGGTGGAACGATCGTTTTATGTACAATCGCCGGTGCCGCGCTTGGGCCCCGACTGCTGCGCTGGTAGAGAGCGGAACTCTTTTCTGAAGTCCCCGAGCCGCAGTCGCCAAGACAGCCAAGACGGCGGCGCCTGCACCCTTTCCAGGGTTTGCTTCTGCTCAAGTCTCACGAGACCGTGAGCTTGTAACCAGACGCGCCAGCCTTGCGAACTAACTGATGTCATACGCTCGCTCCTATTGAGTGAGCGACGGCATGCGGATGGGCAGGATTTTATGAGCGACCAGCGAGGAGGCAACAATGACTTTGTTGACGCCCATTTCAGATCGGCAAGACGTGCGACGCTGGGCTACGGGCACATTTCATTTTCGCGGCCGTACGTTGTGGCTGATTTTGGCCGCGTTGACGCTACTCGCTGGAGCCGCGCTCAACTGGCGGTGGCTCATTGCATCAGGCGCTCTGCCATTTCTGCTGCCTGCCCTCCCCTGTTTGGCGATGTGCGCGCTTCACTTATGTTCTCGCGAGAATAGCGCCGGATGCGATCGCAGCGAGACACCGAAACACTTCGCGAGAGCCCCCATGGAAGATCAAAACCCCTGATATAAAAGTCATCCCTTCAGAAAGGCACCAGACATGAAAAAGACAGCACTCACCTCACTTGCACTGTTCGTTGGTTTCCTTGCGCTTGCATCAGCGGTCCGAGCGGAAGACGCGCCGGCTGCGGCGAAGACGCCGGCGGAAACCAATCAACCCATGATGGGCAGCGGCTCACAAGGCATGCAGGGTATGATGAACATGATGAGCCAAATGCAGCAGATGATGGAAAGCTGCAATCAGATGATGAAGGCCAGCAACGATCACCACGACAAGCAAGACGCGCCGAAGCAGCAAGACCGGCGCGGGTGAAACGGCCACGGCGTGGTCATAACGCGGACAGGCGGACTTCGCTCATTCGGAAGGCGGTCTAGAAACTCTACCGCTTCCGGGTTGTAAACTGCATGAACTCGGCTTGGCCGGAAGCTCTGCAGCACTCCCCGTTCGTCGCGGCACCGAGCGGTCACTAAAGTGGCCCTTTCACGTTGGCGTGAGCTTGTAACCGGTCGGGCGTCTTGCGCGAATTAACCGGTAGTTCCATTTGCAAATCCGGACTTTACCCGGCGGGCTGGGTCACGCCGGGTGAAGACCTTTGTCGCGAACTGAGGATCAATTAGGTGGCCATGCAAACGGCGAACAAGGGGATCGCCCCTCCTACGGTGGGTACCCTTCATATTAACACGCGCTTAGAACGGCTGCCGTTGCTTGCTCCGCCGGAGGCAGGAGATCGTTTGCAATCACTTTTCGGATCCACATCGTTTCTGCCAAAGAGCCGCTACCAGTTTCAATTGCGTTCTTTCGTTGCGATCAAAGGGCAAGTTGCTGATGGACAAGTTAACAGATTACCGCCCGTTCGACGATAGCCATGCGAAACGGCGCGCCCCGGCCAAGAGAACAACCGTGAAACGGATCGTGCTCATTGCGCTTCTGACAAGCGCGCTCGCGGTAACACTGGGAATCGGCTATCGGCTCGGCCACACCAGTCAGGCGCTGCCCGATTGGGTGCCACTCCGTTTCGCAGTGGCCCTCGGTGTCCAGCCAGTCAAGTCCACAGCCACCGGTCCGGTGATTTATTACCGCGATCCCGATGGCAAACCGTTTTACTCAGCGGACCCCAAGACGACGCCCGAAGGGCGTGCGTATGTCGCTGTACACGCGAGCGAAGATCTGAGCTTCGACGATCCAGCGAAAGCGGCTGCGCTGACGCATGCAGATCCTGGAACCAAACGTATTCTCTTTTATCGTAACCCGATGGGCCTTCCCGACACCTCTCCGGTCCCGAAGAAAGACTCCATGGGAATGGACTATATCGCCGTCTACGAAGGCAATGGCGATGCATCCACGATTCAGATTTCCCCGGGCAAATTGCAGCGCACCGGCGTGCGCTCCGAGCCAGCCACGCTCCGCACCGTGACGCGACCCATTCGCGCTCCCGGAACGGTCAAGCTCGACGAGCGGCGTGTCGCTGTCATCTCGCTGCGGGCCCAGTCCTTCATCGAAAGCGTCGAAAACGTGACGACAGGCGATCACGTCACCAAGGGACAACCCTTGCTGAAGCTTTATTCCCCGGATGTGGCATCCGCTGGCGCCCAATATCTCTCCATCATCGGGGACAGTGCTGGAACAGCCAACCTCGCAGGACGCAAGCAACTGATCGAGGGCGCGCGGCGGCGGCTCGAAAACCTTGCGGTGCCCGCCGAGGTGATCGCCGAGATCGATCGCACCAAAACGGTGCCGCTGACCATCACTTGGACTGCACCCCGCGATGGTGTGATTCTGGAGCGGACAGCGGTCGAGGGCATGCGCGCGATGCCGGGCGACGTGCTGTTCCGGCTCGCCGACACATCCGTTATCTGGGTGCTCGCTGATGTCGCCGAACAGGATATCGATGCCGTGAAGATCGGCGCTGCGGCGACCATCAAGGTTCGCAGTCTGCCGGGTCGGGTATTCAAAGGATCTGTCGCTTTGATCTATCCTGAGGTGAACACGCAAACGCGAACCACCAAGGTTCGTATTGAACTTCCCAATCCTGACGGCGTGCTTCTCCCCGATATGTTCGCCGACGTGGAAATCGCTTCGGGCGCAGAAAAGCCCGTGGTCGCAGTACCAAACGGCGCGGTGATTGATACGGGTGCGCGGCAGATCGTCTTCATCGACAAAGGGGAGGGCCGTTTTGAACCTCGTGAAGTCAAGGTCGGCACGCACGGCGAGGACTACACTGAGATCCGCGAGGGCGTCGGCGAAGGCGACCTCGTCGTCGTTGCCGCCAACTTCCTGATCGATGCCGAAAGTAACCTGAAATCCGCCTTGCAGGCATTTACAGATGGAGAGAAATCGAAATGATCGCCCGCCTGATCGCCTGGTCGGCGCGGAATCTCATGCTCGTCCTGATCGGGACGGTGTTCGCAGTCACGGCGGGCATTTATGCGCTGCGCACCCTGCCGCTCGACGCCATCCCCGATCTCTCCGACGTACAGGTCATCGTCTACACTGAATATCCCGGACAAGCGCCCCAAGTCGTCGAAGATCAGGTCACCTATCCGTTGACAACGGCGATGCTGACGGTGCCGAAATCGAAGGTAGTGCGGGGCTTCTCGTTTTTCGGCGCGTCCTTCGTCTACGTCATTTTCGAAGATGGCACCGATCCTTATTGGGCTCGCAGCCGCGTGCTGGAATATCTCAACACCGTAGCGCGCAGACTCCCGACGGGGGTGACCCCGACTCTTGGGCCTGACGCAACTGGCGTTGGATGGGTCTATCAATACGCCGTTGTGGCCAAGAACATGACCCTCGCTGAACTGCGTTCCATCCAGGATTGGACCATCCGTTATGGAATCTCCAAAGCCGAAGGCGTCGCGGAAGTGGCCAGCGTCGGCGGCTTCGTCAAGCAATACAACATTGTCGTTGATCCACAAAAATTGCGCGCTCAGGGCATTTCCCTGGACAAGCTTCGCAGCGCCGTCCGGGCGAGCAACATGGATGTCGGCGGGCGCACCGTGGAGCTGTCCGAGTTTGAATTCGTCGTCCGCGGCCGTGGCTACCTCAGAGGCATCGAGGACATCGAGAACATCGTTCTGAAAACTGATGCGGGCGCTCCGCTTCGATTGCGGGATGTTGCGCGCGTCGAACTTGGTCCTGACGAGCGCCGCGGCATTACCGAACTCAACGGCGAGGGCGAAGTCGTCAGCGGAATTGCGCTGCAGCGGTTCGGCGCCAATGCCCTCACCGTCATCGACAACGTCAAGGCGCGCCTCGCAGAGATCGCCTCAAGCCTGCCCAAGGGCGTCGATATCATCCCAGTCTACGATCGCTCCGAACTCATCAAAGCTGCCATCAAGACACTCAAGGGCACCCTGCTCGAAGAGAGCATCATCGTTGCCTTGGTTTGCTTTGTCTTCTTGCTTCACCTGCGCAGTGCCCTCGTCGCCATCCTAATGCTTCCCGTCGGCATCCTGATGGCGTTCGCGGCCATGAAACTCATGGGGCTTGGCGCCAATATTATGAGCCTCGGTGGTATCGCCATTGCGGTCGGTGCCATGATCGATGCGGCAATCGTGATGATCGAAAATGCGCACAAGCACCTAGAGCGCGCGGAGCCTGGCACGCCGCGGACACAAATCCTCATCGATGCGGCGAGCGAAGTCGGACCGTCGCTGTTCTTCAGCTTGCTGGTGATCACCGTCTCGTTCCTGCCGATCTTTACCCTGGAGGCGCAGGAAGGCCGCATGTTCGGGCCGCTCGCCTACACCAAGACCTTTTCGATGGCCGCCGCCGCCCTCCTTTCGATCACGTTGGTGCCTGCTTTGATGGTCGTCTTCGTCCGCGGGCGCATCATCTCGGAACACAAGAATCCCGTGAACCGGTTCCTGATCTGGGTGTACCGACCGGTGATCCGATGGGTTCTCAACGCCAAGACATTGACGATCATGCTTGCGCTAGTTGTGCTTGCGATCACGATCTGGCCCGCCCGCCAACTCGGCAGCGAGTTCATGCCAAGCCTCAATGAAGGCACGTTGATGTACATGCCGACGACGCTGCCGGGGCTATCCATCACCAAGGCGGCGGAGCTGTTGCAGACCCAGGATCGCATCATCAAGTCATTCCCGGAAGTTGCATCGGTCTACGGCAAGGCGGGCCGCGCCTCGACCGCGACCGATCCGGCGCCCACCGAAATGTTCGAGACCATCATCAATTTGAAGCCAAAGTCGGAATGGCGGCCTGGCGTCACGATCGACAGCCTCAAAGCCGAGATGGACAAGGCACTGCAGTTTCCGGGCGTATCGAATGCATGGACGATGCCGATCCGCGCACGCATCGACATGCTGTCGACCGGCATCCGCACCCCTGTCGGGATCAAGATTTTCGGCAAGGATCTTGCGGAAATGGAGAAGATCGCGCGCGAAGTCGAAGGGGTGGTCAAATCGGTACCTGGCACCTCGAGTGCCTACGCTGAGCGCGTGATTGGTGGATACTATCTCGAGATTATCCCCGATCGGATCGCGCTCGGACGCTACGGATTGACGATCAGCGATGTTCAGGACGTGATCGCGACAGCGCTCGGCGGTGAAACCGTAACCACGACGGTCGAAGGTCGGGAACGCTATTCGGTGAACATCCGATACCCACGCGCGCTCCGGTCCAACCCGCAGACGATCAGCACGGACGTCCAGGTGCCGCTGGCGTCCGGTGGGAGCGTCCCGCTCGGTCAAGTCGCCAGCGTGAAGTTGACCCGCGGCGCTACGTCGATCCGCACCGAGAACGGTCAACTCGCGGTTTACATCTACGTCGACATTACCGGTCGCGATCTAGGCGGCTACGTCGCCGAGGCGCAGCAGGCGGTCGCGCAAAAGGTAAAGTTTCCGCCGGGCTACTACGTCTCCTGGAGCGGACAATTTGAATATCTGCAGCGTGCCGAAGCGCGGCTCAAGATCGTCGTGCCGGTGACTTTGCTGATCATCTTCCTACTGCTCTACCTGAATTTCCGGAAACTGGCGGAAACCCTGATCGTGATGCTGTCATTGCCGTTTTCGCTGGTCGGCGGCATCTGGTTGATGTGGTGGCTCGGATTCAACATGTCGGTCGCGGTCGCCGTCGGCTTCATCGCGCTTGCCGGCGTCGCGGCCGAAACCGGCGTCGTCATGTTGATCTACCTCGAGCAGGCCATGTCCGAATTGAAGGCGGAACGATCGGCCGCTGGAGAGCAGTTCACGCGTGCCGACCTGTACGACGCTATCATGCTCGGCGCGGTGGACCGGGTACGGCCAAAAATGATGACCGTCGTCGCGATCATGGCAGGCCTGGTGCCGATCCTCTGGAGCACCGGTACCGGGTCGGAGGTCATGCAGCGAATTGCCGTGCCGATGATCGGCGGCATGGTTTCGTCCACCGTGCTGACCCTCGTGGTCATTCCTGCCATCTTCGCGGTCGTCAAGGGAGTCGGGTTACCCGCCTCGCCGTGGGACGGCGAAGAGAAAGGCGGCGGACATCGGAATATGACGACAAAGCTCGACCTGCATCGTGCGGAGAACGTGCAGTGACGCCGAGCGGCCACACAGATTGCGTGCCGGAAACGGCGGCAATGGGCGCGAGAACAATCCCGGTGGATCGGTTCATTCGCCCCGAGCCCTGCCCTCAACAACCACCACATCACAACAGGAGAATATCTATGTATTTCGTCGACAACCATCGCCGGGCCCAGCGTGCCGGAGTTCTTGCTGCCACGCTGCTCGGCGCGGCATTGACGCTGCAGGCGGGTGCCGCGTCCGCGCAAGGCGGCACAGGCATGTCCGACATGAAGAAGATGGCGCCGATGAGCGACGCGAAGGCCGCGAAGACCGCGACCTCCTCCGGCACAGTCACCGCACTGAACGTCGCCGACCGCAAAATCACCTTCGATCACGGTCCGATTCCCGCCATCAATTGGCCCGCCATGAAGATGGAGTTCGCCGTTGCACCGTCCATCGATCTCGCGAAGGTGAAGACCGGCGACAAGGTCAATTTCACCCTGAGCGGCTCCGGCGGCACCTATACCGTCCAGTCGATCACGCCGACGCACTGACGGATTCGGCTGCGGTCGGGACGGATTGCGACCTGGCCGCTGCCAAGCGGGAGGTGCTTAACAAGGCACCTCCTTCATCACCACGCGGGACGTCCGCACTGATGAAAAGCCGATGTGCATGTCTTCACTCTGCCACTCAATGGTCGATCGACGAACGCTTTTACAGGCGGGTGCGGGCCTCGCCGCGGCCGGGATGTTTCCAGGCGCGGTGCGCGCGCAAACACCACGCGCCGAGTACAACCTCGTCGCGGCAATTGCGCGGTCACCAATCCTTGGCGAGAGGCGTCCCGGGACAGAGGTCTGGAGCTACAATGGCAGTCTTCCGGGACCGGACATCCGCGTTCGGCAAGGAAAGCCTGTTCGCATCGCCGTGCGCAACGGCCTGTCGGAAGACACCACGGTCCATTGGCATGGCATACGGCTTCCCAACAACATGGATGGCGTACCGGGCTTGACGCAGCGTCCGATCGCTCCTGGCGAGACCTTCGCATACGAATTCACGCCGCCGGACGCCGGAACATTCTGGTATCATTCACACAGTAACAGCTTGCAGCAACTCGGCCGGGGACTTGCCGGGCCCCTCATTGTCGAAGAAGCGGAACCTTATCCGGTCGATCGCGATATCATCTGGATGCTTGCCGACTGGCGGCTCACCCCCGATGGGCAGATTGCACCCGGATTTGGCAACGCCATGGAGGCGGCCATGTCCGGTCGTGTCGGCAACACCGTTACGGTCAACGGCGCTATTTCGAACGGCGAACAAGTCCACGCCGGGGAGCGGATCCGCCTGCGGCTGATCAACGGTGCCCTTGCGCGCATCATGGCACTGCGATTCGAAGGCCATCAGCCGGTGATCATCGCCGTCGATGGCCAGCCGTGCGAACCGCATCAGCCCGCCGACGGCCGCGTCTTGCTGGGGCCGGCGATGCGCATCGACATCGTGCTTGATTTGCAGGGTGAGCCTGGACGTCGTTATGTCGTCCGCGACGATTTCTACGAGGATCTCGCCTATACGGTCACCCATCTCAACTACAACGCAACGTCGTCTACGCGCGCAATACGCGACGATAGTTTCGCCCCGCTTCCTGGCAATCCTTTACAAGAACCCGATCTTACCCGCGCCGAACGGCATCAGATCAACTTGCAAGGCGGGATGATGGGCGGCGGCATGATGAGTGGAATGGGTGGGATGTCTGATATGGCTCATGATGCCAGCTGGAGCATCAACGGTCATTCCATGACCGGGGACGGCCACGCCAACATGCCCCCGCTCCTGACCTTGCCCCGGGGTAGTAACATCATGTTGACGATGCATAACCAGACCGCGTGGTGGCATCCGATGCACCTGCACGGTTACAGCTTCAAACTGCTGAGCCGGAATGGCGTTTCTGTTCCATATAACCAACGGGGAGATACCGTTCTCCTCGCCCCAAAAGACGCCGTTGACGTCGCCTTTGTCGCCGACAATCCCGGCGAGTGGATGCTGCATTGTCACATCACGGATCATCAGGTGTCGGGAATGTCGTCCGTCCTGCAGGTGAGATGAAGTACCGAAGAAGGAGAACGACCATGAACAGACGCACTTTCTGCCTAGCAACTGCCGTAGCGCTGGTCGGGTTGCCGCCCAAGGTCATGACCGCCAAAGCCACCCCTGCGAATGTCCCAAGTTTTTTTCTGAATATTCCGCGCACCACCCAACCAACGGTGGCGACAGTCGCCCCAATTTGCGCTGACATAAAAATCCCCTGAACTGACGATGGACCACGGGCGCACGTGCCCGGCACGGGCACGGCACCGCGTCATGCTGTGGTCAGGTCAGGAATTGGGGGGACGATAAAGCCGAGAGGGCGCGTTGTCCGCCAGCTTCCGATGGTTGTCGGATACGCGGACGGCGTTCGGCACGGGCGGCTTTGCCACCGTGACGAGGGTTGCGGGAAGCGCGGTGACGCACATCAGGCCACAGCACTTTCCATCCGCCGCATGCGGCGCTTTTACCGGACCGGCGTCGCTCTTCAGCGCAACCGGCTTCGCATCATGGTCCGCGGAGGAATCCGCGTGGACCTGGACGCCGGAATGATGATGGACATGTCCATCCTTGTGGACGTGCATGGCGCCTTCATGATGGTCGTGGGCCATGCCCGGCACGTGATCCTCGTCGGTCAGGCAATAAGGCGTAGCCTGACTGCCGGGCAAGGCGAAGGACAGCGTCGGCGCCAACACGCAAAACAGATAAGCCAGGGCGACGAACCACCCTGCTCTCCGTCGTTGCGTTCTGGTAAGTCCGACCAACATCAATGCGTCAATGCTTTCGATTTGCCGCCCGAATTCGGAATCATAGTCGCGAATCTTCGTATCGCCAAGACGGAACCGGGACATTCATCGTTCCGCACGTCCCACCACTGCCATCAATTCCGCGATTTTGCGGCGCTGATCCGCCTTGTCGCCGCTCGCGATCGCGTGCTCGACGCAGTGGGCGACATGATCCTTCAAGACCTCCTCCTCGACGCGGCGCAGTGCGGCGCGAACGGCGGAGATCTGCGTTACGATATCGATGCAATAGCGGTCTTCCTCCACCATCCTGGCGAGGCCGCGCACCTGTCCCTCAATTCTGCTGAGGCGCTTCTGGCACGACGTCTTGATGTCTTTTCGCATCTGTCCTATATACCCCTACTGGGTATCGGTTACAAGCCTATGAGGAGACCTAGATGACCGGGGCGCGAAACGCAAGTTCCATGGGCCAGCCCATCCGTTCCTCGACGGCAACTCCGGGACATGAAACCGGATCGGCTTGCTGCGGCGGTCATGGCGGCCAGGCCCACGGCGATCATGAACATGATCAACCTCCTGCGGAAAGCGGTAAGGTTCTTGACCCGGTTTGCGGGATGACCGTCGACCCGGCAACGAGCAAGCACCGGCTCGATTACCAAGGTCGCACCTATCATTTCTGTTCGGCAAACTGTCGCACGAAGTTCGCGGCCGCCCCGGAAACCTACCTCGACAAGTCTAAGGCCGCGCCGAAGGACCCTGTTCCGGAAGGCACCGTTTACACATGCCCGATGCATCCGGAGATCCGGCAGATCGGTCCCGGCAGCTGCCCCATCTGCGGGATGGCCCTGGAGCCCGAAGTCGCAACACTGGACGCTGCACCGAATCCCGAACTGGCGGATATGAGCCGGCGGTTCTGGATCGGCCTCGTGTTCGCCCTGCCCGCAGTCGTCCTCGAGATGGGCGGACATTTGGTCGGCGGCCACGGCTGGGTCGACCAAACCCTGTCGAATTGGATTCAACTCGTTTCGGCGACACCGGTTGTGATCTGGGCGGGTTGGCCGCTCTTCGTGCGCGGCTGGCAGTCGCTGGTGACCCGCAACCTTAACATGTTCACCCTGATCGCGATGGGGACCGGCGTCGCTTACGTCTATAGCGTCGTCGCCACCGTCGCCCCGCACATCTTCCCTCCTGCGTTCCGCGGACACGATGGTGCTGTCGCCGTCTATTTCGAAGCGGCGGCCGTCATCACTGTCCTGGTGCTGCTGGGCCAGGTGCTTGAGTTGCGTGCCCGCGAGGCGACGTCGGGTGCGATCAAGGCCCTGCTCGATCTCGCCCCGAAGACGGCGCGCCTCGTTGCCGAGGACGGCACCGATCACGAAGTCCCTCTCGATGGCCTGAATGTCGGCGACAAACTGCGCGTCCGTCCCGGTGAAAAAATCCCGGTCGACGGCGTTATTCTCGAGGGACGTTCATCGATCGATGAATCCCTGGTGACCGGAGAGTCTATGCCCGTCACCAAGGAAACCGGTGCCAAGGTGATCGCCGGGACGCTCAATCAATCCGGAAGTTTCGTGATGCAGGCCGAGAAGGTCGGCCGCGATACGGTGTTGTCGCAGATCGTGCAGATGGTCGCGCAGGCGCAGCGGTCGCGGGCGCCGATCCAGCGTCTCGCCGATCAGGTGGCCGGTTGGTTCGTACCTGCGGTGATCGTGGCCGCGCTCGTCGCCTTCGCCATCTGGGCCCTGGTCGGTCCTGAGCCTCGCCTGGCGTTTGGTCTGGTGGCAGCTGTCAGCGTGCTGATCATCGCCTGTCCGTGCGCCCTCGGGCTGGCGACCCCGATGTCGATCATGGTCGGCGTCGGACGCGGCGCGCAGGTCGGTGTCCTCATCAAGAATGCCGAAGCGCTCGAACGCATGGAAAAGGTCGACACGCTCGTGGTCGACAAGACGGGCACCCTGACCGAAGGCAAGCCAAAGGTGGTTTCCATCGTGACTACTCTCGGATTCCTTGAGAACGATCTGCTGCGTTTCGCAGCAAGCGTCGAACGCGCCAGCGAGCATCCGCTGGCCGACGCCATCGTTCGCGCGGCCAAGGAGCGCGATCTGGCGTTAGCAAACGTGGAGGAATTCGATTCACCCACAGGGAAGGGCGTGACGGGTAAGGTCGACGGCAAGAACATATTGCTCGGCAACGTCGGTTACCTGCAATCGCTGGGCGTCCAAACCCGATCGATGGAAGCGCAAGCCGAAGCGCTCCGCGGCGACGGCGCCACCGTGATCAATATCGCGGTCGACGGAAAGCTGGCGGGGCTCTTCGCCATCGCCGATCCCATCAAACCATCGACGCCCGATGCCTTGAGGGCGCTGGCCGCGGACGGCATCAAGGTCATCATGCTGACCGGAGACAACAGGACGACTGCCAATGCTGTCGCGAAGCGGCTCGGCATTTCGGAGGTCGAGGCGGAAGTTCTGCCCGACCAGAAGAGCGCGGTTGTAAGCAAGCTACAGAAGGCTGGCCGAATCGTCGCCATGGCGGGGGACGGCGTAAACGACGCCCCTGCCCTCGCTGCGGCCGAAGTCGGAATCGCAATGGGCACAGGGACCGACGTCGCGATGGAAAGTGCCGGGGTAACCCTGTTGAAGGGCGACCTCGGCGGCATAGTCCGCGCGCGCCTCCTGTCGGAAGCGACCATGGCCAACATCCGTCAGAACCTGTTCTTTGCCTTCATCTACAACGCCGCCGGAATACCGATCGCAGCGGGCGTGTTGTATCCGGTGTTCGGTCTACTACTGTCGCCGATCATTGCTGCAGCGGCGATGGCGCTGTCGTCGGTAAGCGTGGTCGGAAACGCGCTGCGCTTACGGGTGGTCAGATTCTGAACGTTTCAGACATTGCAAACATTGCAAAAACGTCTGACTCGACCGAGCCAGGTTCGCCTATTTCAAGGCAATCGAGCATACTGCGCCTCCCTCGCGCCGAAGCCGCTCGATGCTCCTGTCGAATGGCGACTCTTGAACGGGTTAGCAAGGGATCAACATGCTTTGCATTAATGCAGCTGCGCAAAGGCCTAGCCAGGACTCATTGCGCATGAGTGCACGCGAGAACAAACACCTATGAAGGAGCGCGAGCGGAGAACATTACTCTCTCATCTTGATTGCACGCGCGCAAGATTTTTTTGGTTTGTTGGCTCGCTGCTCGACCGCTATATCGAGCAACGTCCTCGCTTCCTTACCCGCGCCTCCGCGCGAGAATTTTTCACTGACGATAATTTCTGAGTTTTTGTACGCGCCGAGACAGTAGGGACTGCAATCAGTCGTAAAATGGCTTGAGAATGACAGACTTATTTTGGAGCACTTGGGAAATTATCTCGCTGATAGAGCAAGCAGTCGATGAGGGCGCTCTTAAAAATTGTCTTATAGACATCGCCAAAAGTTACGGATTTGCATCGGTATTTGGCGGAATCGTACCACCGGGTGGCATGCGAAATTCAAAGGTCGAAATTCAAGCTCGCGCGGTCGTGCAATATTTCCCTGATGGCTGGGCAGCCAGATACCTCGATCAAAACTATCTTCCGCGCGATCCGATTGTTGGTCGTCTTCAAAAAGATCGAAATGCATTTTCCTGGTCGGAAAGTTATAAATCCTGTCCCGAACCAGACAACGTGCGGGCTGTCGGAGGTGAGGCTGCCGACTTTGGGTTGGTTGAAGGTTTCGTGATCCCCATCACGACGCTAGACCAGCGGATTGCGGCATTATCATTCGGCGGAGCAAGGGACGACCTCAGCAATCGTGACCGATCAGCCCTTACTTTTCTCGCAAATTTCGCCATCGGTCATTGGTTGTATTTGCGCCGCCCGAGACCAACGTGCAATAAAACGCTCTCGCCCCGGGAGCTTGACTGTCTTCTTTGGGCCGGGGAAGGAAAAACAGATTGGGAAATATCCGTCATTCTCGGCATTTCTCGGTCAACAGTAACAAAGCACATCACTTCAGCACGCGAGAAACTTAACGCCGTCAATAAGCCCCACGCAATTGCAATCGCGATGCGTCTGAAGATTTTGGGCTAAGATCTTCGTCGCAGACTCCAGGGAGCATTCTCACATTCTGTGAGCGCCTCCATTGTCGTCGATACTCTCAAATGCGGCAACAGTCACTGCTCGGCGAGCCTTCAGAAATCGCTCGCGGTGGTTAGCGCTCAACTGCGCCTTTGGCCCTTGATTGCTTGCAAGCTAGGCTTTTCCGCTTCGAGCTCTCGCACAACTTTTTCCTGTTCCGCGCGGAGTTTTGCCAAGGCATCGTTCTGGATCAAGGACGTTGGCAGCGGCTGCGCCGGGTGTTCTGCGATCGCCCGCGCAGCCTCGACAGCCGCGGCCGCCTCCCGAGCTTCACGTGCCGCCGATTGTTGCGATCCGACAACGATGGCCCTTTCCGCGCGCAGTTCCTCTTGGGAGGTGGGATCAATGCCGCCACTCGCCTCTTGCCGGCGCGCCGCATCGATTGCACGACTTGCGACATGTTCAGCGGACGCCGCTTCACGTTCTTCCTTGATGCGAATCTCCCGGGCACGCTCGATAAGCCGTTCGGCTTTCGCACCAACGACGGCTTCGACCTCCGACCGGCTGAGTTGCTGTACGCCACGTTCCTGCATGCGCTGGAGATCAACGCGATTGGCGAGCGTTTCCAGGTAGCGCGCAGATATCTCGCGGAATTGTTGCTTCGTCGTCCCATCTAAGAGGTCGCTGGTCCGCGAAACCGCCTCGTTCATGAGACGTAGATCCTGAGCCATTCGCTCCGATGTAATTGGCACCTCACCCTCCTTGGTCAAAAACTCCACGCGCTGGCCAATCGTATGAAGGATGGCCCCAACGGTCTGCGCCATCAACAGCCGTTCCAGCATATCCTTTGCCGTCCTGTTTGATGGCTGCTCTACAGCAACCGCCTTCCAGGCGACGATGCTCTCGTTGACGACTTTGCGATCGGGCGCGGACATCGGCAGGCGGATCGGGTTTATTTTCGCCACCCTGATCCGCTGCCGGGCATTGTCGATGAGGCGTTGGTTGGTGGGATCGGCGGCATAGGCGCGGTCGCGCGCTTCTCGCCCGGGGCGCGGACGATCCGCCGCCTGGACGATGGCCTTATCCGTCGCCCCATAGCTTTGGGAAGAGACTCGCTCCTTCGCTGAGGTCGCTACGATTTTCAGGCCCTGTGCCTGGGCGTGCATGGCATAAACCTCACGCCACTCCCGAAAGGTCTCCGGACCTGGATGGATTTTCTGACCGGACTCGTTCTTCACAGTGACGACTGCGTGAGCGTGGATGTGCCCGGCCGATTCCTTGTCAGTGTGGACCCCGAATATGAACTTATGATCGCCAAAGCGATCGTGCAGGAACGCGCGCGCCGCATCCGTAAATGCGACAATGTCGGTTCCAGTCTTCGCCGACATGATCAGGTGCATCGTATCGCGCGCCGATTGCGACCGAAGCGACGGTCCCCACTCCCGCGCGGCCATGCGCGCATCGGCGACGTTGGACAGGATTTTGCCGTGGTCGTCGATGGCGGCGCCCTTCTCGATCAGCTTGTTGAGCCTGTAGGTGACGCCGTCGCGACCATGGCTGGTCGCGCCCGGCCGGATCATCACAGCGTCGCCGCCAATACCGGTGGCAGCTTCGACCCTCGTGCGAACGGCGAGATTGGACACCGAGTCGAGACGGCGCGGTCGGGCTTCATGTGCCTGATCGGCCGCCTGGCCGTCTCGAATTCGGAAGCGCTCCTTGCCGCTCCCGGCCATCACAGCGACAATGTGCGCTTCCAGGCCGCCAGATCCATCGGCGTCTATGCGAGCGGCGTGACGATGTCCGCAGAAGGCGGACTCAATCGCCTTCTCGTACGTCGCCCGCCCCTCCAGCGTATCGAGCACACCCTCAACCTTGAGACGGAATGCGCCGACGTCCTGGCTTTCCGCACGCTTAGAAAAGTCCGGCGACCAAGCCTTGATCTCGGCGGCCACGGCTTCCCGGTCCGTCAATATCCGCCCATCATGAGTCTCGAGCGGAACGTCCTCACGTTGGACATACTGCCCGGTCGCCGTGGCGCGTGCCACGCCGCGAGCATAGGACACCACCTTGATGACCGCGGGCTGATAGCCGGCTGCCAATTGTCGGGCGCGGCCAGCCGCTCCCTGCCCCGCCCCGCCGAAGCCGCCGGCAACAGGTGCCAGCGCGCTCGGACGAGATGGTGCCGCGCGGCCGCCGCCTCCACCTGTCGACGTGGCGGGCAGCGCTCGCGATCGCTCCTCATCCCGACCGCCGGTGATCGTTTCGCCACGGATGATCTCATCGGCCGGCCGCGTCTTCGGAAGCTGCGCGACTCGGCCGCTGCGTGGCTTCCGATCATCATCAAGCCCGGCGCCTGGCTGTGGCCGGCGGCGCGCACGACTGGCGTCTTGAACGGATCGTCGAGCGGCCTCAACTTGTTCGAGCCACCAGTCAATTTGCGCCGCGCGGTTCATGCGATATCCTCGCCCAAAACCTCTGCCGGTAGCGCCAGCCCCGCCCTGCGCCGAAGTTTCGAACCGTACGCGACCGTGATTTCGGTCAGTTCGTCGTTGATGGCGGCGATGACCTCATGCAGACCGCGCCACACGGGTTCGGTGTCCTCGATCCGCACGGCTTGGCCGCGATGGATGGCCCTCAAAACCTGGGACAGGTTGCGGCCAACCATACGCACCTGCTGCGCTAGCTCGACGACGGCGCGAGTGTTCTCGGCCGACAAGGCTGGCCCCGCCTGAATGGACGCCCGGATCAGCCGGCGCACAACCTCTGCCTTCGGCAAACCGAACAATACGACGGCCGCCTGCAGACGCTGTTCGTCTGCTTCAGACAGCTCGGTCCGGAGTCTCGGCTTTCGCTTCGGTGCTGCGGCGGAGCGAGTCATCGGCGCGCCCTTCCCCTTCCCGGTCGCACGGCTCGCGGCCACCTGGCCGGAGCCGAACCCACCGGCATCGACGAGATGCCGGCCCTGGCGCGTGAGCGCCTTCTTCGGCTGCGCCCAGCAGCCGCCCCCGAGTTTGTGGCCCACAAACCGGTATCTTGTCAACCAACATCTAATATACTGACTATGCGCCCTCAGCTCATCACGAACGTCAGCGACTCAGAAAAACGTGAGTACGGACGACCCCACACCACAATGACGCGGCACCTCAAAGGCCCCGACCGATTGCGGCAATAACGCAATTGGGTAATGCCGCGTTTCGCTCTATCGCGATTGCCGCATCAACGAAACACTGGAATCATGCAAGTAGGAAAGGCCTTAGCACCGCAAAACCATTATCCCGCAAAGCCGTAACATCGCAATCCGCTACCGCGGCAATGCGCCATAACCGCACTGCCGTTACCACGCATCTTCGCAACAACGCATTGCTTCAAGAACGCGATCACAAACTACCGGAAAGACACATTCCGCAATTGTCGCATGTTCATTATGTTGTATGTTGCTCATTCGTTTGGGTTGCCAAGGGAGGAACCAGTTGCCCAGCATCTTCGCCGTGGCGAATCCGAAAGGCGGAAGCGGCAAGACGACCGTCGCGATCATCCTCGCGGGGGAGTTCGCCAAACACGGCTATTCAGCCGTCATCGTCGACGCTGATCCGCAAGGGTCGTCCTACCAATGGCATGCGTCGTCGGTTGCGCGCGACTTGAGCCCGCAGGGCGTCGACCTCGTGCGTGCGCCCGATGAGAAAACCCTCGCCCAGGCGATCGATCGACTCGATGGCTATGACGTCGTCGTCATCGACACCCCGGGCTATTACGGCGAGGTATTGATCCAGTCGGCGCTTCGCGCCGACCTCGTCGTCTTGCCCTGCAAGGTGCACACTTTCGACGCTTCCCAGGTCGTCCGCACAATCCGCAATCTCGAACAGCATGCCGTTGCCTCAAAGCTGCCAATGAGCCCACATCGCGTTCTGTTCAACGAATACGATAGCTTCGACCGCAATACGCGCCCCCTCAGGGAAGTCGTCGCTTACCTCGATGCCGAGAAGGTGCCGGTCTGCACCACCGCGCTGTACCGGCGCGTCACCTACCGCACCATGACGGTTGGGCATGGCACGCTGTACCAAATGAACGACAAGGATGAGTCGATCAGGAAGGCTCGTTACAACGCCGACCAAGTTGTTCGCGAATTACTCGCGGCAAGCCAGGGCGCCGGCCAGGACGATAGTGACACATGACGGATCCCGCCGCCTCTGCACAAAAGCCAGATCGCCCTCCGCTGCCCCGCGACGCGTTTCGCGCCCATCGGGTCAATTCGTCCACGACAGATGCACCCGCGGCCAAGCCGGTTGTCGTGACGCCGGCATATGAAGATCTGGTCGTCACACCCTCCCCGCACTCCGCCCCGACAGATACTACATTCCCGCGAAAGCAGCCGCGCCCTCAGAAAGCCCGGGATCGAAACCCTTTCGACGCCTACGGCGAGCGGTCGTCGTCTCGGCCTTATGCGTTGCGGTTGCCCGACGCGATCGACCTTGTCGTCCGTCAAATCGCCGCGGAGGAACGGACACATCCGCTTCGGATCATCGATCGCATTCTGTACGACCACCTCAAACGAACCGGGCGTCTTCCGCCGACGCGAGAAACTTGACGAATACGTCCTCACCGGCGCCGGGTTCCAGCAAGACGTTGTCACAACGCGACGCCCCGAAATTATGGGAGTTGGACAAACAGGATCACTCTTACGAGCAATCTTCCGGGAGGGAAGACGGGAGGTACTCCCGATCACGGGCCGCATGCCCTTGTCGGCGGAGCGCCAGCAGCATCGGCCAGACCGAGAATTCTCCAGTTGTGGCGCGGCGGGCCAGGATCCTGAGATAGCCTCCAGGGCTCTTGATGGCCGCGCCACGTTGTAGAATAGCGGCCAACACCACGCTCGCCTGTCCGTCGCCCATGGCATTGCAGGCCTCTTCCCATGCGCTGGGACTAATGCCGAGCATGGGACGCACGGTTGATGCTGTGGAGATGAGATCCTGTGAGGTGCGAATGCCGCCGCGCGCGTAGTCGACGATATCGGGACAGACTTCGACCACCATGCGAATCGGAATTGCACCGGCCGAACCGGACCGCTCGGCGTTGCCTGCATGCGGCGCATGTGGGTTTAGGTCAGGATCAGATGGTCTCGGACCTTGAGCGGGTGAAGTCTGAATCTGATCGACGCACGGATTTGGCGGGCCGGCCTTGATCGGATCAAGGTGTCGTTCCAGGACGTCGACAATCGTCGCTGCCAGGCAGGTCAGGTCGACGAGGATTGGTTCAAGGATTTCGTATGTCGGGACGCGCGGAAGGCGTGCCATGAGGTCACGGAAGGTCCGGTGATAGGATACCCAGTCGCAGGCGACTTCTTGCTCCACGCCAGTGGCGATCATCTTGGCGATGTCACGCCGCACCAGGGTGATCCGCTCTCGAAGCATGACGAGCGCGTGCCGTTTGGCGATAGCAGCCTCGGCCAAAGCGGCAAATTCCTCGGCCCGCGTCACGATCGGCCCGAGATCAAAACCGAAGGCCTGCTCAATGTCGCCGGAAGTCGACTTGCGCGCGTAGCGTTTGCCGTTCGGGCTGTCGCGCCGCAGCACGAGTCCTGCGTCGACAAGCGTTGCTAGATGGCGCCGCAAAGTCGAGCCCGCCATCCCGTGAGCGCGCAGCGCTAGGAAGCGATTCGACGGGAATACGACCAGATCGGCCGCGCCGGCGGTCAACACCGTGTCAGGATGAAACGAGAGCAACGCATTCAAGACCACGAGCGTGCGGTCAGAAATGGCGAATGATGCGCGCGCTTCGCAGATATGCCGGAACACCTGCCATTTGTGGACGGGTTTCCCGCTGGGACATTCTCGAACGTCGCGCTGCGCCTTTATCGAGCCGAGCGATAGTGGTCGCCGTCCAAACGGCGTCATGGGATTCTGGCCGAGCATCTGCTTTCGCGTCCTCTCCTTGCGAGTGCGCGGGGCAAACAAAGACCGTGGCGTGAAAACGCAGGCCTCTTGAACTGTCGGACGGCGCGGGCTAAAATGCCTCCATGCATTCGGGGCATTGTTGGCGATTGGCGTCGCCCGCCCGCTCATCCTCTCGAGAGACCCGGCTCTGCCGGGTTTTTCTTTGTCCGAACGCACCTCTCCTGGTTGAATCGAATCCGTCTATTATATTGAATGTTGGCAAGCCGTCCAATGTGTGGGCTTCAGTTGTGCGACGGACGACCCGATCCGCGTAGGGAAGTGCGAGGATGAGCGATGGGTGAAAAGCAATGTCGCCGAAAGGCAGCTCACGCGGCGGAAGGCAGCACCCTACGCCGCGCGTTTCAGGCGGGGCTGGAAGAGCTCCGAGTGGGTTCCGGCCTCAGCCGACGAGAATTTGCGGAGCGGCTTGGGATTCCGCGATCGAGCTATTTCCACTTGATGACGTCGGCGGCCAATCCCAGCCTCGACTACATCGAACTCATAGCCGAGCGAGCGGGTATAGATCCGCTGAAATTGCTGCACCAGCAGGGTAGCCCCACGGCCGGACGCCGCGCGGACATCAGGGATGCTCGTGCGGCAAGATGAGTCGTTTCAAGGACTTGTCTGTAAAAATTCTCCAACGTCCAATATACTGGACCTCGGGCTTGGTGTATGTTCCCCGGCGTTTCTCCCGGTGGACCCGAAAGCCAACCTGCCATGTCACCAGTCCGCAAACCCCAGGCGATCAATCATTCTGTTCTGAGTGAAATGCTTGCAGCCCGGCTCCAGCAACTCGAAATCGAGAACGGTGGGACGGAACGCTTCCAGCGAAAGCTAGGCCTTGCGCGCGGCACCTACTACACGATGGTGCGCGGCAGGGGGAATCCGACGTTCCGAACCATCGAACGCATCGCATCGAGCCTCAATATGAGTGTATTCGAATTGCTTGGCTTCAACGATACCGATGCCCGTCGTGCGCTGAATAAAAGCGGTATCGATTACGATGAGCTGGTGTCCGCAATCGAAAAGAAAAATCAAGCCGAGCGTGGCCTTGCGCGTCAGACGCGATCACGCAAATTGCCATACTGAGATTAGCGCAACCGGGAAGGCGGGAATCGGCGGGGAGGCCGAAACCCCCCCGCCGATTCACTATGCGGCGGCGCGCTCGCTGGCCTGCGCCAGCCGGCCGACCTCCAGAGCGATAAGATCAACGGTGTAAACCCGCTGGCCGTCGCGCTCATAGCTGTTCTGCCGAAGCCGTCCGCGGACGTGGACGAGGTCACCCTTGCTGACGTGCTCGCTCACGTAGGACTGGATCGCCTTCGTGAAGATCGTGACTTCGTTCCAGTGCGCGTCGTCCTTCCACTGACCTTTGTCGTCCTTGAAGGGATAGTTGGCGCAGACGCTGACGCGAACGGTCTTGCCGACTTGCTTGATGGTTCCGACCCGACCGATGAGGGTGAATTCGGCGATGTTGCGCATTGTCTTTCTCCATCTTGTGGGGCTGTGCCCCGTTGCGATGGCGATCCGTTCATGGCCGGGAAGACGAAACAGAGCCGGAGCACGCCAGAGGCGAGCGGAGGGCAAGCGCAGCGCTGCGCCCCGGCTGGAGCCACGAATTTTGGCGCCGCAGGCGCATGCGCGAGGAATGCCGGTCGGGGTCCCGCTTGCAGGGGAAACCGGCAGGGGAAAATTCTTGGCTCCAGGGGCCGACGTGCCGTCGACGGCCATAGGAATCCAGCCATGTAACCGGGAGCAACAGCCCAGACGGAGAGAGATCTGCAATCGCCGCGCGCACCCGGCTCTTGGTCGGCGCGAGAAACACGCACGGCGAGCCCATTGTCGCGGCTTTTTGTGCACCTCCCGATCGGGGACATTTCGGAAGCCCCGACGCGGGCTGATGGATACGATCGACCCGGCGATCCCCAGGCAGCGTGCGATTCGACGGCGGCGAAACTGCACACCGTCGGACGGCCGCGCAGTTTCAGTTTTCGACGGCTCTCGGGTCGCTCGATCAACCGTTCGTGGTTAGTCGCCAGCATGCGGCGAGTTCGAGAACGCAGGGCAAAACGACGATGTGGAGGTGAGGTCGCCATCGCGTCACGCCCGCCGCTTTTCGTGGAGACGCGAATTGATTTGCGACATGAGGATCGGTCCGAGCGAGAACTCCCCGGCCTCGGCTTTCCGCGTCAAACCGCGCAGATAGCCACCGGCGGAGCGGATCGCCGCGCCGCGCTGGAGGATGCAGGCGACGACAACCGCGGCCTGGGTTTCGCCCAGAACTGTTTGCGCCTCCTCCCAGGCGCTTGGACTGATCCCCAGCATCGATCGAACCACGGCGGCGGTGGCGAGGAAATCCCGCCAGTTCGAGATGCCGCCCTTGGCGTAATCGACAATGTCGGGGCACGCGGTCAGCACCATTCCCAACGGATACGTTCCTTCCGCCATCCTCGCCGCTTGAGGTTTTGGCTCGATCCTCGCCGCCCTGCCTTCTGGAAGGCTAGGTTCAAGATCAATAAAGGGATCTGTATTTGAATTCTGTATGTGGCGCTCAGAATGGGACTCATTGGCGCTAGGATTTGTAGTTTTAACGTGTGTTTCCAGAAGATTGAGGACGTCATCTGCAAGCTGTGACAGCTCTTCGGCGATCGGCTCGAGTTCTTGCCGCGTCGCGGTGCGTGGAATCTGGTCAACGATCGAGCGAAAGACCACGTGGATTTCCTGCCAGTCAGCCGGCCCCTGCCCTCCCCGACGCGTCGGAACACCTTCCTCAATGCCCGTGGCGATCATCTTGGCAAGATCGCGCCGGCAAAGCGTGATCCGCTCCCGGACAAGCTTGAGCGCCCTGGCTTCGGCCTCAATGTCGGCCGCCAGACTCTCAAACTCCTCCGATCGGACAACCAGCGGCGACAAATCAAAGCCGAAGGCGAGCTCGATCTCGCCGGCGCTGCCCTTCCGGGCGTAGCGCTTGCCGTTCGGACTATCCCTCCGTACCACCAGGCCCGCGTCAACGAGAACGGCCAGGTGACGCCGCAGCGTCGACGCCGGCATTCCATGCGTCCGCAGCGACAACTGATGGTTCGACGGAAAGACGATCAGATCGTCTTCACCCGTAAGTGCCGTCTCCGGATGAAAGGTCAGGAGCGCGTTCAAAACCGACAAGGAACGCTCGGAAACGGCAAGCCGCGGCCGCGCCGTGCAGATGGCGTGAAAGATCTTCCATTTATGTACGACCTTTTCGGGTGGCCGCGCGGTGGCCACCATCTGGCTTGCCACGTGGGCAAGTGTCAATGATCGCCGCCCAAAGGGCGTCGTTGGAGAGTGTGACTGCATGTCTTTGCCTCTTCAGGGCAAAGGAATTCGGCTCGCCAAAACGACGCCGTCTCTCACGAGACACTTGACTGCGATTCGCGGAAGTGATTCTCTGTCAGTCGCCAAACAGACAAGAGAGGGCTTCCGGACGGAAACGTTTGGGGGCCTTTTCTTTTGCCGCTATGAATCCTTCTTCGTATTGCGGGAACGCGGTTTACGCATCGGCGCGACGTCGAAACGCCGCGTAGATTTCGGGTAGCTGTTCAATCAAGTAAGACCCGAAAGCTGGCGCTGATTTCTCTTCGATCGTGAATTGAAGGCGATCTTTTCCCTGCACGATCTGCGCGAGGGGAGCGCCAGTATCTGACTTAATGAGCTGCTTGGTCTTTTTGGGCTGACGTGGTGACAGCCCCTTCAGAACCCGGGCGAACCGCGTGTCGCTCTCAAGTGCATCGAACCCAGTCGACGCGATCGCCTGGCGCCATCTGTCTCCAGTCTTTGTGAGGAGTTCAGCCAATTGTTCCCACCGGGGCCGACCAACCTTAGGGGCCGGACCGATGGCGATAATGAGCTCTTCGGGGACGCTGCGTGCGACCGTGATCATCGTGGATAGATTGCCCTTGTGAACTGCCAAGGCTGCCGTCAACGCTGACCGAGCGAACCCGTGATCCTCAAGCCGCGCTGCGAAAAGCGCGCGCTCGATGAAAGAGAGATCGCGCCTCTCGAGGTTTTCCCGGCCCTGGGCCACTACGAGTTGTTCGTCGCTCAGGTGTTTGACAATTGCCTTAACCGGTCGGCCAAGGCGCTGCAGCGCTTCTAGCCGCCGATGCCCATATGCGACTTGATATCGCCCCTCGGTTTGAGAGCTCGGTCTGACGAGAATCGGGACTTGTTGCCCATGTTCGGCAATGCTGGCCTGGAAGGCTTCAAACTCCGCAGCCTTCGCATCGTCCAACCGGTCGCGAATAAAGGACGGATCGATCAGTGTGGGATCGAGCTCCACCACGTGATCTCCGCCAGCGAGTTGCTCACGGAGTGCTCTCGCTTCGTCGGCATCCTGCGATAGGCTCTGCAGAGAGAGCCCCATAGCCTTAAGCGATCCCGATTTGACCGGCGTGCGAGTTTGCCGATCATCAGATGATGGCTGCGCGGTAATTGGGGCCATCATGGCCTTGAGCGCGTCACGTCGCTTGTTCACACCGCCCTCCCCCATGCCTCTTTGACAAGATTCTCGATCTCGGCATGCGCACCATCGAGCGATTCAAGAGCGCGGTCGTAAGTGCTCCGGACAAAGTTCTCGCGGCCGACTTCGTACAGCGTTTGTTTGGTCAACCCTGCGTCAGAGATCGCAGTCGACTTCAAAATTGCGGTCGTAAGGACACGCTCGCCGAACAGACTACGCATGAGCCCAACGATTTGGCCTTGAGGACCGTCCGTGGGTTCAAAACGCGTAATCACGTAACGAAAGAAATCGTAATCAGCGTCGCCGCCGGCTTGCTCGACAACATCGAGAAGACTCGCGGTCATGTGCAAGAACTGCGACATCGATGCGACATCGAGCATCTGAGGATGGATCGTCACCAAAACACTGCGAGCGGCACACAGCGCGGAGAGCGTGAGAAAACCAAGAGAAGGCGGGCAGTCGAGAATGACGACGTCATAGTTGTCTTCGACTGACGCGAGCGCACTTGCGATGCGCGAAAAAAACATGCGCTCGGAGCCGCGGTTCCGTTCGGCCAGGACCTTGGGTGTATCGTGCTCGAACTCCTGGAGCTCCAGATTGCCCGGAACGATATCGAGGCCCGAGAAATAGGTTTTTCGGATGATCTCGGACAATGGCCGGCGCGCATCGTCGTAGCGGATTGCGCCATACAACGTTTCGTTCTCTTGGAGATCAAATTCCGGCTGGAGGCCGAATAGGGCAGAAAGCGATGCTTGAGGATCCAGATCAATCGCGAGAGTGCGATAACCCCTCATCGCGAAGTGTTGAGCCACATGGGCGGCGGTAGTGGTTTTGCCGGAGCCGCCCTTGAAGTTCGTGACGGCGATGACCTGGAGATGCTCCCCTTCCCGCCGGTTCGGGACGTAGCTCTGTTTGGTCTTCGCAAGGGTGCGTCGGATCTCGTGCACCTGCTCAAGGGAAAACAGGCGGCGCCCACGGGCCGTCTTCTCTGCCTCAGGGGCGTCGCCGGCAAGTGAGAGATGGCGAATGTAGGCGTCAGTAACGCCGATCAGCTTTGCTGCTTCGCCGGAGGTGAATTTGCGAAGCTCTTTCAGGGACGACGGCGGAAACGCGCGCAGCCGCAACTCCTTGAGCTGGGCGCTCAGAAGATCGGCATCCGACTCCACAAGCCGCGTTAGAGAGCGGACTTTCTTGCCGGTCCGGTGGCTAGCGTCATTTGCTGCTAGAGCCGTCATATACGCTCGGTATCCAAATTTTCCACATTGAGCGTAAATTCGGCGACTTCTCCGAGTCGGTCAAGCAAATAAGGGTTAACGGCAATTAACCACTTGGCCCAGCCGGAGTGTTCTCAGCTGAGAACTTTTCGATTCACCGGCACCAGTTCTCATCTGAGAACTGGCCTGTGTCGGAGCAAGGCCCGGCGTTAAATGGGGCCGTCGTGGATCAGAGAATCAAGCGAGCTGCCCGTCCAAACGATCTTTCCGCCTCGTTGTAGTAGCTCGCCGCTTGTTGGACCGATCGGTGCTGTGACTGCTGCATCGCCTCAGGCAGGGCCACGCCTTGACGCGCTGCCTCGGTCAGATACCCGGACCTCAGCCCATGCGCCGAAAACTCCCGCGGCTCCAGGCCCGCCATGGCGCAGCGCCGCTTGACGATCAGGTTGATCGACTGCGGCGTGAGCGCCCGTTCCTCCAACGCCTCCCAGCGATCGATCGCACGGAAGACCGGTCCCTTGGAGATGTCGGCCCGCTCAAGCCATTCGCGCAGCGCCTCGACCGGCGGACCGACCAGGAGCACCCTCCCCGCCTCGTCCGCGACGCCGGTTTTAGTCCGGCCGAGGTGGATGGCCACGCACGGCAAAGTCGGCGATCGCGGGTCCTTGGGATCGAGCGGCACGGCGGCCTCGTCGCTGATCTGCTCGACCCGGAGCCTTGCCACCTCGCTCCGGCGTCGGCCGCCGGAGGCAAAAGCCATGAGCAGGATTGCGAGATCGCGGGTGTCCACGATCCGGTCGGAGCGACAGGTCGCGAGCAGCCGGTCGAGCACGTCGCGGGTGACAGCGCGTTTACTCTTGCGCTGCCGCGGCCGGACGCTGGCTCGGACCGCGAGCCTTAGCGCCGCGCGAAGACTGGGCGCGTGGAACGGGCCCTCCTGCCCTTTCCAGCGGTGCAGCGTGCCCCAATTTGCCAGCCGGCGTTTGACGGTCGATGGCGCGTGCGGCCCGATGGTGCGGAGAAGCAAGGCGTCCTGCAGCTCGGTCGCGACCGCGGTCGGCATGCCGTGGTGCGGATCGGTTTCGCGTTTGGCCGGGTCCCAAAGATGATGCGCCACGTATTTCAGCACCAGGCTTTCCGGCGCCGGCCATGGCAACGGCGACCCTGTCGCCGTCCTCGCCCAACCCTCAAGATAGGCCAGATCGGAGGCGAGCGCTCGGAGGGTGTTCTCGCCCACGCCCTCGCGCGTGAGATGCTTCAGTGTCTCGACGTCGTCGTCAGTGAGCAGTTCGGCGAGCTGATCGCGCCGCTCCATGGGCAGGATCGCGGAGAGCGCGTCGAGCTGCAGCGCCCGCCGGGTTTCCGGATCGGAGACCAGCACGCGGGAGGTGATGTCGTCCATCGGCGGCGCTCCGTCAGAAGCCGTAGCTTCGATCGGCCCAGCGCAGCAACACGCGGGCGTCCGGGTCAGGAAGGCGGACGCGCTGTGCCTTCAGACCTTCAGCAATCGCGAGCCCAACGTCCGGCTCGACCCAATGGCCATGGGTCATCAGAAAGAACCAGCCGAAGGGCAGGCCGACCTCGCGGTCGACGGATTCGATCCGGTCCATCAGCGCATGCACCGAAGCCTCCGGCGTCATTAGCAGCCGCTCCTTCGGAGGCTTCAGGGGCCGGGGGATAAAGCCGACCTCGCGCTCGCCCTTGTGGGTGTAATCGCGGGCGTCGAGCGCCCAATGCGCGAACACGCGCTGCGGCCTGGCGCTCGATTCCTCCCAGTCTTGAAAGAACCGCGGCTCCCTCGGGACAAATTCAAAATAGTCCGGCACCGCGTCGAGGAACGGCGTCTCGCGCGTTCCGCCCGGCCCGACCTCGCGAATGACGCGACGCTCCAATTCGGGCCGTTTGGCCTCCCGCTTCTCCCGCTCGACGCGGCTACAGCGGTCAAGAAAGCTGCGGACGTGAATCACCGCGCCGCCGGCGCGATCGAGCAGGCGGTAGAGCGGACCGGCGAGACGGTCCGTCTCCGGGAGCGGGTCCTGCCGAGGCCAAGCGGGATCAAGCAGTTCCTCCTTGCCCCACGGTCGGTAGTTCGGATTGACGATCGGGCCGGCGCGCCACTCGATCTCGCGACCAAGCGCAATCTGGATATAGTCGGCCGCGCCGGGCCCTGTTGGCGCGGACACGAAGGCGCTGGTACCGCGCCATTCGGTGATCTGCAGATCGGTCTCTTTCAGGCGGCGCCACACCGCCGCGATGTCGCCGTTGTCTTTCGCGAGCTCGGCCGTCATCCATGGCCGCAATTCGCCGATCCGGGTGCCGTCCGGCCGAAGGACCGACCTTGTGTCGCGCCAGTATTCGTCGTCGACCGGCGCAACGCCGAAGGCGAAGCCCGGAAAGGCGGCGGCCAGCGCCGGGATGAGGTCCGCGTCGGCCGAGGCCGGATCGAGACCCGCCAGGACGGCTTCGAGCGAGGCGACGTCCGGGAGACGGGCAGGGGCAGTCATCCCGAGACTCCTTCATCTGTCCAGGGGTTCAACAGCGGCACGCCCAGCGGAGCAAAATCCTTGGTGTTGCGGGTCGCGAGCATGAGTTCGCGGTCGAGAGCCGTCGCTGCGAAAAACCCGTCCATGACCGAAAGGGCAAAGCCGCTCTGGCGGGCATGTGCCATCAGATCGCCCCAGCGTGCGGCGATCGCCGGGTCGATCGGCAGGATCCGGCCGGCGAAACGCGCCGGCAGATCCTCTGCGAGCCAGGCCGTCAGCGCTTCGCGACGGCGGCCGTCGTCCATCAGGGCGATGCCGCGCCGGAGCTCGGCGATCGATGTCACGCTGATGAAGGCCCGGTCCTCGTCGATCGCATCGAGCCAGGCAAGCACCTTCGGATCTGGCGCCGGCCGGCGAACCTCGGAGAGCACGTTGGTGTCGAGCAGGACATTCATAGATCAAGGTCGCGCGGCTGATCGCGAACCCGATCGAGATCGAGATCGGCGTCCCGCAGGGGCGAGGCCATCAGGAATTCGGCCAGGGTCCCCTTGCGGACGGTCTTGCGCGCCCATTCCTCGGCCGAGACGATGACGACGCTCGGCTTGCCGTGGCGGGTGATGATCTGCGGATCAGTCTGGGCGCGCTCAATCACTTCGGAGAGGCGCGCTTTAGCGCCGGCAACCGTCCAATGATCCGATTCGTGAGCGTGGGTTTTACGGGAGGCTGTCACGATCCACTCCTGTGACCATAATGACCATTGTGACTATATATAGATCCACTGCAACCTTCAACAGAGCACGCGCGGAGAGAGCTTCTTTTTGCTATGATCGGGCTGGACCAAAGGACCGCGCCATGGGCAGTCACGAGACGCAGAATCAACCGCAGGCGGCGGCCGACCAAGTGAGGACGGCCGAGCAGCGCGAAGCGGCCGGGCGCGATCGTCGGGCCGTTCGGACCATCGATCTGACCGACGAGGAGATCGCCGCAATCGAGGCCAGCGAGATGACGCCCGGCTTCGAGCACCTCAATGCCGAGCTTGAGCCAGAGGCGACCACTCTGGTCGAGGAGGGCGCTCGCATCGCGCGAGAACTCGGCCAGCGCGGCGCGCCCAACCAAGGGGCAGCCAGCCGACAAGGCCTTTCGCGACAGCCTCTACGACGACAATTGAGCTTGGCCGGCACGGATATCGTGCCGAGCCACGACGTCTAAGCCGCGAGGCCAAGGCGTCCGGAGGAGGGGAGGGGGCTGGCAGCGGCGGCGTCCTCTCGTCGATCGGAGGCCCGGCGCGCATTATTTTCCGGGCTGAGGACGGTCAGAATCGCCGATTTGCGGATTCGTCCAACACTATCGATAAGGGCCAGTTATCGATAGTCATAAATCATCGAGCCAAGGATCTAGCCTGAAGCACTTCGCTACGCCGCGGCGGCGGATTCGAGCTCCGTATCGAAAGCGTCTCTTTCAACGCGGCCATGATTCATCAGCAAAGTTTGGATCGTCAAAGGAGATACATCGAAGTGTTCCGCTACGTCCTGCTGGCTTTCCATGGAGTAGTCGCCAGCCAGCATCTCATCGACCGCTGAAAATGGGCTAAGAAACTCAGCAGCAAAGGACCTCTGCATCTTCTGGCGATAAGTGTATGCCTTCGTAGCTGGCAACAGGCGTCCAATGGGGGGGCGAGCTAGACGATCACCAAGGAGCCGCGCGAGCTCAAACCGCCGGCCGGAGCGCCATTTGGAGCGCAACACCACTCGGCTCGCATTTTTGTGAACCTCATCCAGCGCAAAAGAAATATCAGGCGAGCCTCGGCGATCGTCAATTACGGCCTGATCAACGCCTGCGATCTCAGCAAGCTTGCGGCTGGAAATTGGCTTTTCGCCCAACCGCTCCTGTTCGCGCAGCGCACGAGCCGCCGATGCACCAACTCGGTAGGCTGGTATCTGCCCACCGATACGTAAGCCAATTTCAGCAGGCAGGCGCGCTACGTCCTTCGGAGCAGCGTCAAAGCCGTAGCTCGTGGCAACATCGCGGAGATGATTGCCCGTAAGGATCTTTCCGCTCTGACCATGTTCCGCTGCGAGTTCCTCGACGGCCGACGCACCTAGGTCAGCGATGTCCTTTACAAGGTGTTCTACGACCCCGCTTTCGGCGGCGTCTGGATCTCTTCCTAGTAGGGCTTCGAGTTTGCGGGCGCGAGCAAGCTCGGGCACCCGACGTTCCTCACAAACGCTGGCCCAAATCGTCTGAAGATTGCTTCCAGATATCGATGCCCAATCCAACCGTTCGATCACTTGACCAATGAAAAGATCAAGTTCGGACTCGAATTCGCTCGCGGGCAAGATCCCAGCGTGGTCAGCGATGTATCGGAACGGAGTTTGCGGACGCTCGGTTGTAGGTTTGGAAATAAGTGCGATCCGCTCCCCATCAGAGAATATCGTAATATTTGGCCAGATATACCCAGATCCGATAGTTGCCATACGGTGAGCGTACGGCCAGTCGTAGGCGTTGGAACGAGGCTCCCAACGCAGCCGCCACCAGTTCCAGGCAAGCCATTCGGCTAGGTGATAGGCGGAAAGCAGGGGCGACTGACGAAGACGGTTGGCCAGGACGTCGTTTCCCTCAGTCAACCAAATGCCTTGGGCCTTGATGCCGAGCGCGGCAAAGCAGGCCCGCTCCTCCGGCGAGCCTACGTCGAGCGACTCCCAATCCGCCGCTATCGTCCAGCTGGCTGGCATCTCTGCTTCCAAATCGCTTTCACGTTGTCACGCATATCGTCCTCCTCTTCGAGGCGATAGCCGTGATAGACTCCTGTGGTCATAGGATCCGTCTTGGCCTCATAAACTTCACCTTCCATGTCCACGGACCAGATAAACTTCGGGAAGCCGTCAAAGGCAAGCTCGCTTACCATTCCGAGGTTAATTCCCTGCTGCAAGAGTCCCTGTGCCTCCGCCAGTGGCACAGTTCGAAGAAGATCACATAGTGATTTCGTGGGGCGTGGATTTGTACGCTCAAGGCCGTAGTCAGCGGGATTTCGTTTGTGGTGACCGCTGCCGATATAGCGCGCGCGAAGAGCCAGCTCCTCCTTTGCGCCGTCGGACAATAGATCTTGAGGTGCCACTCGCCTTTTCGGATTGTTGCCCGCCCGTTTCATTCGTCTTCGTTTCCTAGAAATTCCATCAGCCCCACTGTATCAGACTTTGGCATGGAACTCATTCGTAACTACCTGTCGTGCCTATGTGATGCCTAGATGCAGCTGGCACAGAAGGGGAGGGGGTTTTGGCCCTACAGCCCGCTCGCCTTGGTGAGATTGACCCGGAAGCGATCTCGCCGGCGCTGGTATTTGCGAGTCATCTCGGCGGATGCGTGGCCGAGCTGTTTCTGCACGTAGCGTTCGTCGACCTCGGCCGAGGACGCGAGGCCAGCGCGCAGCGAATGCCCCGCGAACTTTTGCTCCCGTTCGCCTTCCGACAGGTCGCCCCGGACGCCAGCGGCCAATGCGACGCGTTTGACCAGCCGTGCCACCTCCTGGTCGTTCAGCCGCTCAGAGCCCACCGCCTTGCCTTGGCCGGTGACGCGCCGGAACAGGGGGCCATGGGCGATGCGAGCGAGTTTCAGCCAAGTCTGCAGAGCAACGACCGGGCAGGTGGCATCAGACGAGCCGCGACCGACCTCAACCTCGCGCCAGCCGGTTTTGCCGCGTAGCGTCACCAGAACGCCCTTGTCGAAAACCTCGACCCAACCGCGTCCGTCCTCGGTCTGATCCCTGGCAACGTCGAGACCGACGATTTCTGAGCGGCGCAGACCGCCAGCAAAGCCCAGCAGCAGCATGGCGCGATCGCGCAGACCGCGTAGCGTGCCGCGGTCGAAGGTCTCCAGCATCGCGATCAGGTCTTCCGGGAGGATGGCTTCCTTCTGAAGGGGAGGGGAGGCGTGGGTGTTGCGGATGCCGGCCATGACCGTGGCGATGTGGCGATCCTTCCTGTCCAGCGCCTGGCCGCGTTGCGCATAATTCCACGTCAGCGAGGAGAGCCGGCGCTCGATCGTCGACACGGAGTTCGGCTTCTTGTCGCCTGTTGCCTTTCCGGACGCACATGCGGTGATGTAGAGGCCGACCACCTGCGGATCGGGCGGAAACATCTCGACGCCCTGCCGGCGGCACCAGGTGGTAAAATGCTTCCAGTCTGCCGCGTAGGCGCGGCGCGTGTTGGCTGAACTCGCCGCCTCGACATAGCCACGCGCCCGATCGGCGAGCGCGTCGAGATGCGCCGGCAGGCGCGGGTTCGACACGACCGGAAGGGGAGGGGGTGAGGAGTGGTCGGCATCGCCGGCGGAAAGCCAACGATTTGGCTTTCCGAACGACGAACGCCCGGAGCCATAGCGGAGGGCTTCGGCTTCCGCCGGCGGCTCCTCCGGTATCTTTCCCATCTCCATGACCACGTCGATGATATCCGGCAGGTCGTCCTTGAGCTCGGCCGACGGCCGCGCCGCCGAAACGTCATCCGTTGGCCCCGTGCCGTGGGACGGTCCGGAGGGTCGATCGACGTAATTTCTCGGCTTCTGCTCGACGTTTTGGGCCATTCTTTATATAAAGAGCAAAACGACCGATAATGCAACATTATCGGTCGTTTTTATTTTCCGACAGGCGCGGCGGTTTTGTGCGATTTGGGTGGCGAAAAGCGCCGCGTGGAGATAGGCTCGATCATGGCCTCACGCGCGCGACTCATGCCCGATGCCCCGCCGACCTTCCCGCCGTTTCCGGGCTGGGTGCGGCAGGGCGTGACGTCCGAGAGCGTTGATGACGCGATGTTTTCGGCCGGCGCCGCGCTCGCCGCGATCCATCCGATCGCGCGCAGCGAGCATCCATTGGGATCATTGTGGCGGCATCGGCTGTCGCTGTCGAACGCCGCGGTGCTGGCCCGGCACGGCGGACGCACCGAGGACGAGGCGGCGCTGCGCGACGCCTGGTATCTGCGCCGCGACGGTGACGATCCGGGCCCGGGCGGGCGCATCCTGAAAGCCTGGCGGCATCTCGGCGAGCGCAGCGCCATGGCGTCGAAAGACTGGACCCTGCGGTTGTCGGCGCTGTTCGAGGTGCGCTTCAGCGACGCGCTCGAGGATGTCGTCGCCCAGGCCGACAAGCTGATGACCGGGCAGGGGAATGCCGTCGCGGCCGCCGCAGAGATTGCGGCGGCCAGCCTGCGCTTCGTGCCGCAAAGCGAGCCGCTTGCCCTGTGGCTCGCCGACATGATGCTCGCCCAGCGCCTGAAATGGCCGATGGCGGTGCCGCTGATCGCGAGCCAGATCCGCCGCGGCGATCTGCGCGTGGCTGTGAAATCCAACGTGGCGGATGAAGCCTGGCCGAGGGCCTGCGCCCAGGCCTATGCGCGTGCGGCTGCAAGCGCGGCGGATCTCTATGTCGAGCTGGCGCGGCGCGCCGATCGCCTGCTGGCGGCGGCGCCGAAGCTGCGCGGCAAGGACGCCGACACCATGGTGGCGATCCTGATAATGGAGGATGCGCAGCCCGCGGGCGCCGGCAAGACCGCGAGCGACCGCAGCATGCGCCGCCTGTTCGAGCGCCTGGTGGCGCTCGGCGCCGTCCGCGAGCTGACCGGCCGGCCGACCTTCCGATTGTACGGGCTCTGACATGGGACGGCGGGCGCGCGCAAAGACGGATCTCGACCTCGACCTCGCGGACCTGCCGCCTGAACTGCGTTGGCGCGAATGGATGGGCCGCGTCGAGGCGGTGATCTTCGCCTCGCCGGCGCCGGTGACGCGCGAGGTGCTGTCGCGCGTCGTCGGCCGCGATTGCAATCTCGACCTAATCATTGACGACATCCAAGACGAGCTGCGCGGCCGGCCCTACGAGCTCGTTTCCGTCGCCGGCGGCTGGCAATACCGCACCCGAAAGAATTTCGGCGATACCATCCGGACGGCGATCGGCGGCGGCGCCGACAAGTCCCTGTCGCAGGCCGAGAACCTGATCCTCGCCTGCATCGCCTACTACCAGCCGATCACCCGCAGCGAGCTGTCGCAGTTCTTCGGCAAGGAGGTCAGTCGCGACACCATCGGCCACCTGCGCGGCCTCGGCTTCATCGCGGCCGGACCTCGCAGCCCGCAGCCGGGCGCGCCCTACACCTATGTGACGACCAACGGCTTCCTGTCGCACTTCGGCTTCAACACGCTACGCGACCTGCCGGACATGGAAGCGCTTGAGGACGCCGGCCTGCTCAGCAAGGAAAAGTTGTTGGCGGGGGATATTCCCATCGCTCCCGGCGGACTCGTTGATGAGGATGATCGCCTAGATTGAACGACCCGTCGGATTGGCCAGTGGTGATAATATCGCCTATGTCGCGATTCGCGGGTGCGGCGTTTCACGAACTCAGCATCGAGGGCGCATGAAGATCGCCAAGGTAAAGATCACCAACTTCAAGTGCTATGAGGAGACGTTTTCTCTCGCGCTCAACGATGCCCTGAACGTCATCGTCGGCGGCAACGAGTCCGGAAAGACCACGATCCTGGAGGCGATCCACTTGGGCTTGACCGGGATGCTAAACGGCCGCCCGCTCAAAAACGATCTGACCAGCTACCTCTTTAATTTGGCCGCGCAGCAGAAGTACGTCGCCAGCCTGAAGACCGGGTCACCCTTACCGCCGCCGGCGATCACCATTGAGCTGTTCTTCTCGGGAGACTCGAGCGAGTTGGCCGAGCTCGAGGGCGACGGGAATTCCGAGAAGATTAAGGCAAGCGGCGTGATATATCGCGTCGAGTTCGACGAGGAGAATTACAAGGGTCCCTACGAAGCGCTCGTGGCGGCCGGGGAGCTGACCTCCATTCCCGTAGAATACTATGCTGCGACCATGCGGTCGTTCGCGCGCAAGGGGATCACCTCGCGCAACATTCCGATCAAGTCCGCGCTGATTGATTCATCCAGCGCCCGGCTTCAAAACGGGTCCGACGTCTATGTCTCGCGGATCATCCGTGACGTGCTGGAGGAGACCGAGCGCGCTTCGATCTCGCAGGCGCACCGAAAGCTGAAGGAGGCTTTCGTCGAGGACAAGAACCTGAAGCTGATCAACGATCGGATTACTAAGGCCGCGAAAATTAGTCAGAAGTCCGTCTCCATCTCTGTCGATCTGTCGTCCCAGACCGCCTGGGAAAGCAGTCTGATGACCTACATCGACTTCATCCCTTTCCAGTACATCGGCAAGGGTGAGCAGTGCGTGATCAAAACTAAGCTCGCCCTCAGCACCAAGAAAAACGCCGAGGCCACGGCCATCCTGCTGGAGGAGCCGGAAAACCATCTGTCGCACGCTCGGCTCAACGAATTGATCGCTGACCTAACTGCCCAGCACGGCGAGAAGCAGATCATCATCTCGACCCACAGCAGCTTCGTGGCCAACAAGCTCGGCCTCGACCATCTGATCGTGCTGCGCGAGGGCAAGGTAGTCCGGATTTCGGAGCTGCAGGCCAGCGACTTCTTCAAGAAACTTGCAGGGTACGACACCTTGCGCCTGGCTTTGGCCAAGAAGGCGATCCTGGTGGAAGGCGACTCCGACGAACTGGTGGTCCAGCGGGCCTACATGGACGCCAATGGCGGGCGCTTGCCTATTCAGGACGGGATTGACGTCATCTCGGTCGGTACGGCCTTCCTGCGCTTCCTCGAGCTAGCGCTGGCGTTGAAAATCCCGGCGGCCGTGGTGACCGACAACGACGGCGACACCGCTGCAGTGCAGAAGAAGTACGCCGCGTTCGATGGCCAACCGTCGATCAGGATTTGCTTCGACCCCGACGTCGACACGGGTGGGCTGACGGTCAAAGAAAAGCCCTTCAATTACAACACGCTTGAGCCAAAAATCTTGAAGGCGAACGGTCGAGAAGCCTTAAACAAGATGCTCGGGACCGCTGCCAAGACAGACGATGAACTCCACCTTCATATGCGCGCCAACAAAACCGATTGCGCACTGGCCATCTTCAGTTCGAAAACGGCGATTACCTATCCTGACTACATTACCCGGGCGATCGCGCCGTGATTGGCCAGAATAGGCTGGTCATCGCGGCAGCCGGCTCCGGCAAGACCACCTACCTCGTCGAAGAGGCACTTAAGATTAGGGACCAGCGGGTCCTGATCACCACCTACACCGAATCCAACGAGGCGGAGATCCGCCAGAAATTTTTCGACGTCGTTGGCCATGTTCCGTCGAACGTGGTGATCATGACCTGGTTCAGTCTCTTGATTACCCATGGCGTGAAGCCGTTTCAGGGTGCTGTGTTTGAATTTCTGGTCAAAGGCATGGCATTGGTCCAAGCCCAGTCGGCCATTCGCTACACCAACAGCCGGGGCATCGCGGTGACCTGGCCCGAAGGAGACATCGCAAACCACTTTTTTGATCGGCGTGGACAGGTCTTCTCGGACAAGCTGTCCAAGTTGGTGATCCGATGCAACGAGCAGAGCGGCGGCGCGGTCGTCGACAGGCTGAGCCGGGTGTTCCCTCACGTTTTCATCGACGAAGTCCAGGACCTCGCTGGCTATGATCTCGACATCATCGAAGCGCTGGCGCGAAGCCCGGTCCGCCTGCTGATGGTTGGCGATCCTCGGCAGGTGACCTACCTGACCCATTACGAGCGCCGCTTCGCAAAATATGCCGACGGCGGCATCGCAGACTTTTTACGGTCGCTGCCCAAAAAGCTGAAGATCGAGATTGACGAGGTAAGCCTGAACCGATCGCACCGTAACAGCGAGGCCATCTGTGCGGTGTCGTCACGGCTATTCCCCGGGTTTGCTGCCACTCAGGCTTGCGAGTGTGCCTCGTGCCGTCGCCCTCTGCCGGCCAGCGCTGGCGTATTCATCTTGAGGATCGCAGACTATGATCATTATCTGGCGACCGTCAGACCCGTGCAGCTGCGCGACAAGGTCACCAGCAGGGGCGTCGACCCGTCGTCGCAGGCGGTGAACTTTGGAGAATCCAAGGGACGTGGATTCGACCACGTCGTGATCCTGCCAACGGATCCGATGAAGCAATGGCTTGCCGATCCGGACAGCAAGCTGGCGGCACAAAGCCGAGCAAAGTTTTATGTTGCGCTCACCCGCGCGCGTTACAGCGTAGCTATTGCGATGGATTGGAGATCGGCCTCGCTGCCCGCGGGCTTTTCACTCTACCAAGTGCCAGCAATCTGATTCTGGGATCTCATCGGTCGCGAGAACCTAGCTATGCAGCTAACGCGACTCCGAAATCGTCCCATCGCTTCTACACCCAGCGAAAGCCCACCATCGCAACGTCACGGCGTGGGAGCGGCGGCTGCGATCGCTGGCAC
This sequence comes from Bradyrhizobium campsiandrae, assembly GCF_014529705.1. Lineage (GTDB taxonomy): Bacteria > Pseudomonadota > Alphaproteobacteria > Rhizobiales > Xanthobacteraceae > Bradyrhizobium > Bradyrhizobium campsiandrae. The sequence continues at coordinate 106,700 of NZ_JAANIH010000010.1, read as the reverse complement.
TGGAGCCGCCGCCGCGGCCTTTCGTGCCGCATAGTCCCGGATCACGGCCTCGATCCGTTCGAGCAATGGGGTGAAACCGGCGAAATTGATCGACCCGGCCCTTGGCCTCACGACCCGCGTTGCGAACACAGCTTTTCCATACTCGGTCGCGGGATTGATCTTGTTTTCCTTGTTGAAGGATTTGCCGTCGAGCTTTTCCGCCAGAACGGCAGGTTCAAAGAAATCCTCGGGGCAAGACATGAGGTTCGCGCCGAGCGCCGGCGTCTTCACCAGATAGAGGGGTCCGTGGAGATGGAAAAACAGGTCATGCTTGTCCCACGCGATATCTAGGCCATAGTTCTTTTTGTTGTTGAGGTAGCTGAAAATCTCTTTCGCCCCATCATCGTTGTCGATGAGAACGATGACCGGATGCTCGGCCGGGCGAAACTCGTAGCGGTTAAAGGCGTCCTTCCAGGAAATCAGAAAGCGCAGCAAATCGCCGGAGCCCCCTCGCAGCTGAAGGAAGTCACGCGCCTGATCAGAATACTTGAAAAAATTCACCCTCAGCTCAGGCTTGCCTCCCACGACTGACGCAAGAAGTGGGTGCGCGGCAGCAAGCCGCCGGATGGCGCTCTTCAGGTACACAGGATCGGTTGGCCCTTCGCAGATGATCAACGGCCGCGGCGGGTTGATGAAGCTTTTGAAGAAAATGAGTTCGTAGTAGACGACGCGGATCGCCGAGGGCCACTCATTCTTCATCTTCGTGCGCTCGGCGTGCAGCTTATGCTGCTTCTCTTTGTTGCCTTCGTTCGCGATCGCAATGTCGATCTGCCGCTCGCGCACATGATAGATGTGATTGATCATGCCTTCCAGGCGCGGCACGGAGTTGCAAGCCACCCCGTTGAGTTCATATGCCCCCGTTGTCAGGAAGCGATGCGCTGTCGCGCGAACCCGCTTGTAGTATGTCTGCGCTACATTGGCCTTCTCGTTGACGGTAAGCCCTGTCACCATCTGCCGACTTCCGCGAAGCTGCATGCGCGTCTTGGCGTCATTCACCTCAAAGCCGGCGTCATTGATGCGCGACACAAGCTCCTCGCCGAGCTTCCACTCGGCCCCGTCCAATTCGGCTAGCGCCGATGGGAACTCGCGCTGGTTCGTGGAGATTGTGATGTCATCCGCGTAGCGCGTGTAAGTGCATTTATGCCTCGCCGCCAGCTTCACCAGCCGGATATCGAGAAAGTGCGTCATCAACTCAGTGATGACCGGCGAGCACGGGCTGCCCTGCGGCAGCTTTCCGTCCTTGCATGCGATCTGAGCCAAAAGCGTTGCTACCGGCTCCGCAAGACGAAAGTGTTCGCTCTTCAGAAAGAAGCCGCGAACGCGGCCGAAGTTGAAAGCCGGAAAAAAGTCCTTCAGGTCAAGGTTCAGCACGTAGCGACGCCGGTGATGCGTCTTAGCGTTGCTGATGATCGAAGCGCCGGGACGAAACGCATGGGAGAGTTTGTTGCGGCGAGGATCTTTTGCTTCGATCTCGCGCAGGCATTCATAAAGCAGTTTCGAAAGGCTGCGTTGCAGCCCTTTCAGACGGTCGTTCGGCGCATCGATGGTGCGGACACCGCCGCTTCGCTTCGCAATATCGAAGGTGATGTAGCGGGCCGCCGGCGGCGTTGCGTGGACGATGAACGACACGGCGCTTGGGCGATAGCGCAGCAGCGCTGCCACTTCGTGTCTGGTTCGCGTGGCGCGAAGATCCGTGAGGCTCAACGTGAAGCACCGAAGAAAGAAGGCTTACAGGCACTCCTACGCGTCGCATAGGCCGTCACATCATGCTGCAATCGAGCAGCGTGTAGGGAGCAGCGTCCGAGACATCGGATCATATATCGCGAAACACGATAACAAATCTGCCTGTAAGCTTGATATTGCGGTACCATCTGTCGCGCGCCATGCCAAGCTCTCGATTTGTTCTGGATGTCAATACGACGTCACACGAGTATAGGTACAGAAGGATTGCGGCAATTGCCCCGAAATCTAACGCGATCTCAAAGACTTCCCGCCTGGCTACGGGTTCAAATTTAGAGGCCTATCGCGTAGACAAAGTTATCATTCTCCCCCTGTTTCTGTGAATTTCGCGGTTATCCCGGCGTTCCTCGGCGATTTCAATATCACGCCGATTGACCGGCGCGTAAGGTCCACCCAATGCGAGCAAGCCATAAATGCAGGGGTAGGCGAGGGTGACGTATCGATTTGTCCATGCCGCAGACATTCATCTCGATTCACCGCTGCGCTCGCTTGCGCTGCGGCATTCCGAGTTGGCTGAGCTGATCGGTAACGCCACCCGGCGCGCCTTCGTCCGGGTGATCGATCTGTGCCTGGACGAGCAGGTCGACGCGCTGCTGATCGCCGGCGATCTCTACGATGGCGATCAGACCTCGATGAAAACGGCCCGCTTCCTGGCCGAGCAGCTCCGGCGCCTGGACCAGGCTGGCATTCGTGTCTTCATCATCCGCGGCAACCACGACGCGCTGTCGAAGATCACCAAGGAATTGGTGCTGCCGGATTCCGTGAAGATCTTCGGCGGGCGAGGGGAGGCTATCGCGATCGATCGCGCGCCCGGACGCGTCCCCGTCGTCGTCCATGGCCTGAGCTTTGCTCAACCTCATGCCCCGGAAAGCCTCCTGGGGCGCTATCGGCCGGTCGTGGATGGGGCGGTCAATATTGGCATCATGCACACGAGCCTCGGCGGCGCTCCCGGCCATGACCTCTACGCCCCGTGCAGCCCGGCCGATCTACAGGCGTCAGGATTTCATTATTGGGCGCTCGGCCACGTTCACAAGCGCTCGGCGACCGAAGGCACCTGCGCGATCGTGATGCCCGGCATGCCGCAGGGGCGTGACATCAACGAAGCCGGGCCGAAATCCGTGACGCTCGTCACCATCTCGGACGATCGCTCGATCCATCTTGAGGAGCGCGTCACAAGTGTCGCGCAGTTCGAACGCGTGTCCGTCGATGCCACGGGAATGGACGATTGGCGCGAGCTGGTGTCCGCAGTGACGCGCGCGCTCGAGAACCAACGGGCTGCTGCCCGGGCAGAGCACCTTGTCGCTCGCGTGCGAGTGACTGGTGCGACGCCGCTGGCATGGCGCATTCGACGCGACGGCGACTTGCTGAAAACCGAGGCCGATGACCGGGCTTCGGTGATCGGCAGCTGCTGGGTCGAGCAGCTCGAAATCGCATGCCGTCCCGGAGAACAGCGGAGCGAGACATCGGGCGACCCGCTCAGGGAGCTGCATCGCTTGATCGAAGACGACGTCCTCGATTCCGCGGCCTTTCAGAATGAACTTGCAGGCATCGCCGAAGAGATCAGGGCTCAGTTGCCGCAGGAATGTCGCGACATTTTCGGCAAGGACGAGGCGTCTTTCCGGGAGGCGGTCGCCCAGCTGGCGCGCGACGGCGCAGAGGGCGTCATGGCACGTCTTGAAGCTCCGGGCGAAGGAGCGTGATGCATGCGACTTCGCCGCCTTGACCTGACCCGATATGGCAAATTCACCGATCGCAGAATCGACTTCGGCGAGCGGGTGAATGGACAGCCGGACCTGCATATCATCTACGGACCAAACGAAGCGGGAAAATCAACCGCGTTTGCTGCCTTCCTGGACCTGTTGTTCGGGATCGGTTCGCAGAGCCCATTCAACTTCCTTCACCCCTATCCGACCATGCGCATCGGCGCCGCTCTGGATATCGGAGCGGAGACAAGGGAGTTCGCACGTCTCAAACGCTCGCAGAACAGCCTGGTCGACGGCCATGATCGCAGCGTTCCAGAAGCCGCGATCCGCGGCGAACTCGGCGGCATCGAGCGGGATGCCTATCGGACCATGTTCTCGCTCGATGATGAAACGCTCGAAAAAGGCGGCGAGAGCATCCTTGCAAGCAAGGGGGATCTCGGCCAATTGTTGTTCTCGGCCAGTGCAGGCCTCTCGCACCTCAGCGACAGATTGGTCGACCTGACGGCAGATGCTGACAGCTTCTACAAATACCGGGCTAGGTCCGGAGCACTCGCGGATTTGAAGTCGCGCCTCGCCGAACTCAAAGCTGAGCGCGAGCAGTTTGACACACTAGCCACGGATCACGCTCGGCTGGTGGACACCCGGGACCGGGCAACCGTTCAATACGATGAAGCGGTCAAGGAACGAGCCGAGGTCCAGCGGCGCGTCGATGAGATCCGGGGCTATCTCACCGCATTACCGCGTCTCACGGCTCTACGGGGCATTCGAGCACGGGTCGCACCCTTGGCGGATATTCCGGAGGCACCGCAGGGGTGGGTAGCCGAAGTGCCGCGGCTCCAAAAGCAGGAGATCGAGCTTGGTGTCAAAATCAGCGCGGTTGCCGACGAGATAGGCCAACTTGCCGACGAGGGTCGGGCCGTCATCGTGGACGAGACAGCCTTGCGGACTGCCGACCGCGTAGAGCGGCTTGTCGACCTGCGCGCACGGTACGTCACCGCTGAAAAGGATCTTCCTGAGCGACGCCTGCAGTTGCGCGAGCTCGACTTGGCTATCGCCGGAATTCTTCAGCGCATCGAGCGGCCCGAAGAGACCGAGCCCAAGCGGCTTGTGTTGAGCTCCGCGACCATCGGCAGACTGCGCGATCTGGTCGAAGCTTATTCGGGGATCAAGGCCGCCAGCCGGAACGCATCCGACGAGCTTGCCGAGGCGCGGCGCCGGCTGGATGACGTTGCGGCGAAGCTGCCCGAGGGCGGTGCTGACCCTACGGTCCAGGCGGAGCGAAAGCGCGCTTTTGCAGAGCTGGCCGTCGTGATCGAAGCACTTCGCTCAGCGGACCATCATGTTCGTCGCCGGCTGGCGGAGCGCGATCGTGCGGCTGCCCTTGATGCGCTCAATGACCGACTCGTCGCACTTCGTCCCTGGCAGGGCACCGGCGATGAATTAGTCGCCATGAATTGCCCGAGCCCGGATACGCTGCAGAATTGGAAGGTTACCCGCGGGGAGGCAGTGTCGGCAAAGTCCCGCTGCGATGCAGAGGTGCAACGCCTGACCACGATCGTCAGGCGTCTCGAAGCCGAGAAGGCCAGTTTCGCATCGACGACCGGCGTTGTTTCAGATCACGAAGCCGCGGAAGTACGTTCGCAACGTGAGCAGGCTTGGGCCGCGCACCGTCGGGCGCTCGACACAGCTTCTGCAGATACGTTCGAAGCCGTCTTGCGCCACGACGACATTGTGACTGCAGGGCGGTTCTCGCACATGGGCGAGCTCGCGAAGCTGCATCAGACCGAACAGGCGCTTGCCGTCGCGGAGACGGATCTGACGCGCGCCGTTGAACTCGCCCAACAAGCCGATGCGGCCTTAGGGGCAATTGACGCCGAGGTCATCGCAGAGGCCGGCGTGATAGCCGCCTGCTTCCCCAAGGCACTGTCGCTTGCGGAGCTTGAGGCGTGGATCAGCCGGCGGGAAAAGACGCTTGAGGCGCGTGCCGCATTACAGAGCGCCGAACGGGACATTGCTGCTGCTGAGCGTGATGCGGCGGCCGCCTCCGAACGGCTTACGACCGCGATGGCGGGTGCGGATCTCGCGCCGGCTCCTGACGCGAGCTTTGATGCCGTGCTCGGGATGGCCCAAACCTCGCTCGATCGGGAAGCCGAACTGCGCCGTCTCCAAGTCGAGCTCGACGAGCGTCGCCGAGATGTTGTTGCGCGGGAACGCGCCGCGGAGCGTGCCACATCGGACGAGAAGGGCTGGGCAGAGGCGTGGGCGGCGGAATGCCGTGGATGCTGGCTCGGCGAGGGACCCGAGACCCCGGCGGTCGGCGCAGTGCGCGAGGTGCTCGCCGCGATCACTGAGCTTTCCCCGACCATTGAGAAGCGTGCTGCCCTTCTCGACCGCATCCACAAGATGGAACGGGACCAGCTCGCGTTCAGCGAGGAGGTTGCGGCACTCACGGGGCTTCTCGGGATTGAACCGGGTCCCGACGCCGTCCTGGAGCTGGCCCAGCGTGTCGTCGAAACGGTCCGGAGTGCCACGGCGGCCCGCGACCAGCGCTCCAGCCTGACGCAGCGGACCGGGGAGGCACAAGCGCGCCAGCGTGAGCTTGCAGAATCGCAAGCCGTTCATGACGAACAGAAGCAGCGGATGACGGCGTTTTTCGCGGTTGGCTCTCTGGAGGAGGTGTCCCGGAAGCTGTCCGATATCGAGCGACGAACCGACCTCATGAACCAAGCTCGTGAGGCGGAAAAGGATATCATCGAGGCTCTTCGTGCATCGGATATCCAGCGTGCGGAGGCGGCGCTCGATCAAGCGGACAGGCCGGCACTCGAGGCCGAGCTCACGGAATTGACGACCCGAGCGGAAGACCAGGACAAGCGTTGTCATGAACTGTTCGCGGCGAAGTCCGCCGCCGAGGATCGGGTCGAGGCGATCGGTGGAGACGCCAGGGTCGCCATCATCGAGGAGCGCCGACGGACGACCCTGCTCGAGATTGAGGATGGCGCCACGCGATATCTGCAACTACGTGCCGGCATCTCAGCCACGCAGCAGGCGCTCGCCAGCTATCGCGAGCGCCATCGCAGTTCGATGATGGCGCGTGCGTCGGAGGCGTTCCGAACCATCAGCCGCGGCGCCTATACCGGCCTCATCGCCCAGCCCGGCAAGGACGGCGATACGCTGATTGCGATTTCAGCAGAGGGCGGTTCGAAGGCCGCCGATAAGCTTTCGAAAGGCACGCGCTTCCAGCTTTACCTCGCGCTACGCGTCGCCGGCTATCACGAGTTTGCCCGCGCTCGCAGTTCGGTGCCGTTCGTCGCCGACGATATCATGGAGACGTTCGATGATTTCCGCGCGGAGGAGGCATTTCGCTTGTTCGCGGAAATGGCCCAGGTCGGCCAGGTGATTTACCTCACGCATCACCAGCACCTTTGCGAAATCGTTCAACGCGTGTGCCCGACGGCTCGGTTACATCGCCTTGACGAGGCCGAGGTGAGACGGGAGGTCGCCTGACAGCTTTGCGAACAAAACACCGCTCCCGAGCAGGCCGCAAAAAAGCGAGCGCCGGGATCCATCGAGGCGCTCGGCCTGCTCCTCGCAGTCGTGGATAACCAAGCCGGTAGTGCTGGGCTACCCGTCCAGCAGTATACCCATGTGGGCCGCAGTAGGGGTTAGCGTCTATCGCGATGTTCGTCCCTAAGAACCGTTCGCTGTCGCCTGTGGGCCGGCAGCGTGGCGCCCTTCTTCCGACAGGCTCGCCGTGGCCGTCAGCCGCTCTTGGAAAACGTCCTGCAACAGGTCCAGGAAAGCACGCACGGCAGGATTTGCGCGGCGGCTTTCGGGCCACACGGCCGTGATGTTGTGTCGCTCGACCGCAAAGGCGGCAAGCACAGGGACAAGCGCGCCGCGATCGACATAAGGCGCTGCGATGAAGGTCGCGCTGATGCCGATGCCGCCGCCGGCCGCGAGCGTGACGGCGACCGCATCGCTCACGTCGATGACGATGCCGGCGGTGGGCGCCAATTCGATCTCCTCGCCGCCAATCTGGAAGGGCCACCAAAAGCTCTGACCCGTGTTCTGATAGCGGAGGTTGACGAGGTCGTGCCCCGCCAGATCGTCGGGGTGCTGTGGCGCGCCGCGCGCCGCAAGGTAAGCGGGTGACGCAAAGCAGCAGAGTCGATACGGGGCAAGGCTCCGCGACAACAGGCGCGAATCCGCAAGATCGCCGATGCGTATTGCGACGTCGATGCCTTCCTCGATGATGTCCACAATCCGGTCAGTCAGTCTGAGATCGACCGTCACTTTGGGATGACGCTTTCGGAACGCAGGCAGAGCGGGCGCGATCACATGCAGTCCGATCGGCAGCGACGCCGCCACCCGCAAGGTGCCAGACGGCTCCGAGCGCGCGCTCATCGCCGCCTGCTCGATCGCTTCCGCCTCGCCCAGCAGCCGCAGCGCTCGCTCATGCAGATCGCGACCCTCCGCCGTGAGCGCCAGCGACCGGGTCGTGCGGGTGAAGAGCGCAACCCCCAGATGCCGCTCAAGACGTTGGATGCTCTTGCTGACGGCCGAGGGCGAGATCGACAGGGAGCGCGCAGCGGCGGTGAAGCTACCCATCGAGCCAGCACGCGCAAACGCGATCAGGCCGGTCAACCGCTCCAAAAGCATTTGTTCCTTCATGGCACTATTGAAGCGCCATTGGAGCAGATTATCAATGCCGGGACTGGAATTATATCGCTGTCTGAGCACCGAACGGCGAAAGGAGATTATGATGACCGATACAATGAAGGCGATCCGGCAGCACGCGTTCGGCAGTCCCGAGGTGCTGGTCTATGAGGATGCCCCGAAGCCTGAGTTGAAGCCAGGCGAAGTGCTGGTCCGGGTTCACGCCGTCGGCCTCAATCCACCCGACTGGTATCTGCGTGAGGGCTACAAGATGCTTCCGCCCGAATGGCAGCCGCGGGTGTCGTTCCCGCTCATCCTCGGGACCGACATCTCCGGCGTCGTCGAGGCCGTGGCCGGCGATGTCGAAGGTTTCTCCGTGGGTGACGAGGTCTATTCGATGGTCCGATTTCCCTCGGGCCTCGCTGGCGACAGCAGGGCTTACGCCCAGTATGTCAGCGTGCCGGCTTCCGAAGTCGCGATCAAGCCGGCCGGGATCGACCATGCGCACGCTGCGGGGGCGCCAATGTCGCTGCTCACCGCGTGGCAGTTTCTGGTCGATCTGGGGCACGACGCGCCCAACCCGCTACAACCGTATCCGCATGTGCCGGTACCGTTGGAAGGCAAGACCGTTCTCGTCAATGGAGCGGCTGGCGGCGTCGGACATTTCGCGGTGCAGATCGCCAAGCTGAAAGGCGCCCATGTCATCGCCGTGGCGTCGGGCAAGCACGAGGCGCTTCTGCGCGAACTCGGCGCCGACGCGTTCATCGACTACACCAAGACGCCTCCCGAGGACGTGGCGCATGACGTCGATCTTGTGGTCGACGCCGTGGGCGGACCCGGCACCGGACGGTTTTTGCGCACGCTGAAGCCGGGCGGCGCACTGTTTCCTGTCTTTCCTCTTGGCTTCACCGGCGCGGAGGATGCGAAAAAGCTGGGCGTCACGGTCTCGGCGACTCAGGTCCGGTCGAGTGGCGCGCAGCTGGCGGAGATTGGAAGCTTGCTTGCTGCAGGCACGATCCGGGTCGTCCTCGATAGCACCTATGCCCTTGCCGACGCGCGGCTTGCGCACGAGCGAGCTGCCAAGGGGCACATTCAAGGCAAGATCGTCCTGGCGGTAAAATGACGTCAATCCCAAAGCCGCGCCTTGGGACGGCGCCTGATTCGAGATGGTGGGCGCTTTGATGAGCGAAGCGGCAAGGCCGTCCGGGCTCCCGGCGGGGCTGAGTGTGTCGTTTGTCGAGCCCATTCGGACGGCGGCTCGCCGTCGGAGGGTGTAGTTTACGGCATCCGCTCCGACGTCATCGATCCGGCTGCTTGAACGTAAACATCGTTCAAAAAATCTCGGTTTGCTCTCTTGAACTGAGTTTTTGGTTCTCCCAAATCCTTCTGCGTCGGGGCTTCGGCCCGACCAATAGGCGTCGCAGAGACGCTGTGACGCTGCTTGTAATCCATGTTGCTTTACGGAGGATATGGCTATGAGAAGCTTCGATTATAGGCCCCTTTACCGCTCGACGGTGGGCTTCGATCGCCTTCTCGACATGCTCGATACCAGCGTGCGCTCAGACTGGCCGCCTTACAACATCGAGAAGAAGAGCGACAACGACTACCGCATCACCATGGCAATCGCCGGCTTCAGCCCGGATGAGGTGGAGCTCACCCAGGACGGTCCTGAGCTCATCGTGACGGGACAGAAAAGGCCGAGCCAGGAGAATAGGCAGATTCTTCACCAAGGGTTGGCGATCGGCGATTTCAAACAAGCGTTCAAGCTTGCCGACCACGTCAAGGTCGCCAATGCTACGTTGGAGAATGGCCTGCTGTCGGTCGATCTGGTGCGGGAGATTCCCGAGGAGTTGAAGCCTCGCCGGATCGCCATCGGCTCGACGCGCAGCGCCCCATCGGCGGAAGACAACGGCAAGACGAAGCAGATCAGCCAGGATACGGAGCCGCAGCGCAAAGCTGCCTGAGCCCGTCGACCAAACCTAAACCCTGCGATTTGCCTCCCGATCTATCCGGGTGTCACGAATTGCGGAGAAACGGAGATGACTGAATATAGCAGCTTTTCAAACATTGATCGCCATAAAGCACGCCGCGGCGCTGGACATCCGATATTCCAGCAGCCTGATGACGTTATAAATGATCCGGAGATGAGCCGTGCTGAGAAGCGGGCCCTGTTAGCCTCCTGGGCGTCTGACGCCCGCGCAGTTCCGGGCTCTCCATCGCTGCGTCAGCTAGAGGATGGCTCTATTGTCGAGGTGGACGAGATTCTGCGCGCTCTGAAGGCGCTGGACACATTCGACAGCCTCACGCTTTCGACGAACCCAGCCTTTGGGCTGGGGCATATGCCGCCGGAGCGGCGTCGCCGCTCCGCGCTGAGAAAATGGTCTCGCATCGTATCCCGCCGCCGGCGCGATGACGACGACGATCCGCCGCCTTGTCCCGCTCTGGCCACCATACCGCCAAGAATCGGCGGGGGTGGAGCTTTTGTTCATCCCGAACCTGCGCAGGCATAAGCCAGCGCAGTGGCGATTTTGACCAACCTACCGGCCGCCTAAGGCACGGGCCGCATCCGTCGGTGTCTTGCCGATCCAACGCTGGCCATCGTCGCTGACTTGTCTGGGAAGGCCCCGCCTCACGGCGGGACCTTCTACGTGGCGTCTCAGTCGCGGTTCGGACGAGAGCAGATGACCGAAGGGCTGTCCGGCATTCGACCTCGATAAACGTAGCCCTTCTCGGGCGGCGGGCATCGCGACCCCGATGGGTGCGTACTTGATCGGAGGCGATCGCGCCGTAAGGCCGCCGAAAAGGGGCATCGGCTTGACCTCGGCTTAAATGGTCTCGCGAGAGGATCGTCACCGGACCCGGCGGAGACCGCCTGCGGGCTCCGTGAGCGAAGCGAATAGAGCCGTCCGCCGCAGGCGGCTCGCCAAAATCTTGATCGCCCAAGCCAAGCGCAAGGGCGAATGCCTCCAGGGTCTGACCTGCATGATCGACATTCCAGCAAGGACCCGAGACTAGAGGAGATCGCCGGCTTCGATCGATCAAGGGAGAAGTTTCATAAAGACCGAGATGATGCTGGCCGCGGGAATGCTGCTGGTTGCGGCGACGACGCTCGCCTCGGATCCACCCTTTCGGGCCAGTCCGACACAACGGCCGCTGCCCGCCTCCTATCCGGACAGCCTTGCGGCGACGTTCTCGATATGCGGCGAAGCGCGGCGCGCGACCTGCGTCGTCGACGGCGACACCTTCTGGCATCTGCGGGTCAAGATCCGCATAGCGGATATCGATGCTCCCGAACTGAGCCCGCCGCACTGCGAGACAGAGCGGATGAAGGGAGAGGCGGCCAAGCGCAGACTCCTCGATTTACTCAATGCCGGTCCGTTCTCTCTCGTCGCCGCGGACCGGGACGAAGACCGTTTAGGCTGCAAGCTGCGCGTGGTAAGGCGGGCTGGCCACTCGCTTGGCGCGCCATTGATCGCCGAAGGGCTCGCTCGCCCTTGGGGCGGCCCGCGTCGAAACTGGTGCGACTGACTGATCAGGCTGATGAATCGGTCAGCGCAGATTGATTCATGAAAGGCGTTGGACGCCGCTTCTAAAGGAAGCGAGACTCACGTCATGGCCAACGAGGTTCCTGAACAGCTCCATCTGCATCGCGTCGAGCCGGCCCGAAACATGCGGCGCTTCTACGCGCTCGCGCTTCAACCGACGCTGTTCGGCGGCGCGTCGGTCATCCGGAACTGGGGGCGCATCGGAACCACCGGCCAGTCGATGATGGAGACCTTCGACCAGCCCGAGGAAGCCTCCGTCGCTCTAGGCCAGCTTGAGCGTGCAAAAAGGCGGCGTGGCTATCACGATGTTGGCGCTGCAGATCGCAACTAGCGGCTGCCAGGCGCGACGCGAGCATGGCGAAGGCCCCGCCTCACGGCGGGGCCCGCTCGTCGCCCGGGTCAGTCACGGTTCGGCCGAGACCAGATCAGCTGCAGGCCTTCCTCGCCTTCGACCTCGACCAGGGTCGCGTAGATCGGGGCGGGGAAGCTCGGATCGTCGAGCTTGACCGAGAGGTAGTCGCGGTCCGTCTGGTCGGAGTGCTTCTGCCAAGCGGCGCCGAGCTCGGCATTCGCTGCGGCGAAGATGCGGAAGTGCGGGCCCTTGTCGGAGGGGTTTTCGATGCGGACCAGCCGAGCTTTGACGTTCAAGGTCAGGGTGCGGATGGTGCCCGTGAAGCCGTTGCCGTTCGAGGTGAAGGTGCCGATGTTAGCCATTGTCTCGTTCCCTTGTTTCAGGGCCGCGCCCATCGCGACCCGATGGCGGTCGTGAGGCCGGAGGCGATCGACCCGCACCCGAAGGGCTGCAACGCAGTGGAAGGCGGCCGGAGACGGCTTTTTTGTCTCGCGATGCAAAGCCGAAGGCGGCGGAAAAAAGTCGTCGCAGGACGTTGCGGGGACAAGATCGAGAGGACGCTTGCGTGCTCGTCCTTCGGTCAGACCAGGCCAATCGGGCTCGTGTTGGGGGTGGCTTTCGCAAACACCTCGGGAATGATGACAGGCTCACATATCGACACCGTTATCGCATTCGACGGCAACATCACGGTGCACTTGCCCCTTCAGGCCGGCGTCGATCGCGCCGACCGCAACCGTCTCCGGCAAGGGCTCCGCGACCACCCGCCTTCGCGCGAATATCGCGGCACCGCGGCCGCCCGGCGCGCGATGTCCGGTTCGCACGATTTCTCGGCCGTCCCACTCGACAATCCAGACTCCACACCCACAACACCTGACATGCTGGCCGGATGGCGAAGGCTGGCTCCTGCGTGTCGCTCTGACCCGCCACCTCTACACTTAATCGACGACGGGTCCGCCGAGAGGCGGGGCCTTCACCCGAGAGACGGAAGCGCTTCCTTCCGGATGCGGCAACACCCGGTGCCAACGCCGACACAATAAGGAGCCTAAGTCACCTCCGCTTCGCGCTGCCGATGGTCGGCTTCGGTGAGCGCCTGAACAAGCCGCAGCTGCGTTTCGCGGCGCTCCCTGCGCGTCAGGATGCAATGCGCAAGCTCAGCGCGGAGTTCTGCGATTTCGGCGTAGATGTCACGAATGTCTTCCATATGAACCTCCTTCGTCTCGATGACGGAGGCACGCACCAGGTGTTGGAGGGACGGGTCAGGGATCGCGAGGCGACCGGCAGAGCCGGCGCGCGGGGGTGCCGATTTTCTGACGGCGCCCAACGGGCAGCGGCGGAAAATTGGGGGCAACCGCGCGTCCTTGACGCGGCCCGACTGCCGGTATGATCGGCCATCAATGAGAGAGAGATGGCCGTGGCTCGACGTTATGGCTGGCCCATTCTTTCTTGGTTCTGCAGCGCGCTGCGGGATCGGCTCTGCCGATAGTCGAGGCACCGCGCTGCTCGGCGCCAGCGCAACCGGCTCAGTGAGCCGGGCCGCGCTCGTAGGGGTCGAATTCGTGGATCAGTTCGAGATCGTCGGCGTCGTCGAGCTCGTCGGAGGGGAGGGCACCATAGGCATCGCCGGATTTGAAGAGCGTCACCGGGACCATGAGGGTGCGGGCAAGCTGGAACGCGTGATTCTGGGCAAGTGAAAGATCGTGCGACATCTCGAAGGCTCCATCCGGAGCGGGCCAATTCCCGCTCGATGGCTCCTCGATGGACCGCCTCCGGTCGCGATCACCGCGAAGGCGCAGCCGCAGTGGCGGCAGCTTGCTAGCCGACCCCTTGTGGGTTGATCGTGGAAGATCCGGAGGAGGGCCAGGACGCCATCGCTGAAGAGCGGGATTGGTTCGCGGCGGGCAAGACGACCTGTGTGCTACGTCCTTTTCCCTCGCCGGAAGCTGCTGGGAACGCCGCGGCTTCCCGCGATGGGCCGCCGTCACACTCCGCAGCAATCGCCGATCCAGATCGTCCCCGGCCGGCAGGCGGGCTGCCGATCCCAACCGGGACCGCGCGGCCAACGGCCACGCTCTCCCTCCGGAAGCGTTTCAGCCGGCGCTTTCGCGCCTTCGCACTTTAGAGCAGCGCGAGTTGCCCTTCAGAGATTTCGGCCGCGTCTTCGAGCGAGGAGACCGTGACGCCGACGAGCCGGATTCCCTTCTCGACCGGGAACAAGGGATCGAGCAGCGCCCGCGATAGCTCGTCGACTTGCGCCGCGCTTTGAAACGGCTGCGAGACGGTGCGGCTTCGCGTTATCCGCTGGAAGTCGGCGTACTTCACCTTCAGCGTCACCGTGCGCGCCCGCAGTTGCTTCGCTTCGCAGAGACGCCAAACCTTCGCGACAAGAGCGCTGATTTCAGAATACACGCTCGCGCTGTCGAACAGGTCGGTGTGAAAAGTGTCTTCCGCGCCGATCGATTTGCGCGGCCGATCGGGCTCGACGGGCCGATTGTCGATTCCACGGGCAATTCGATAGTACCAGCCTCCCGCTTTTCCGAAGTGTTGCTGCAGGAAGGCCAGCGGTTTCGCCTTGAGATCAGCGCCGGTGTGAATGCCAAGCCGGCCCATCTTCTCCGCCGTCGCAGGCCCGACGCCGTGGAATTTCTTCACCGCGAGCGCCTCGACGAAAGATGGGCCTTTGCTGGGTGTGATAACGGCCTGGCCGTTCGGCTTGTTGAGGTCGCTCGCCATCTTCGCAAGGAATTTGCAATATGAAATGCCGGCGGAGGCATTGAGGCCCGTGACCTCCTTGATGCGCGCGCGGACGATGGTCGCGATTTCGCTCGCGATCGGAATGCCGTGCTTGTTCTCCGACACGTCCAGATAGGCTTCGTCGAGTGAGAGCGGCTCGATCAGATCGGTATGTTCGGCGAAGATCTCGCGGATCTGCGCCGACACCGCACGGTACACATCGAATCTTGGTGGCACGAAGATGAGGTCGGGACACCGGCGCTTGGCCGTGATCGATGCCATCGCCGAGCGAACACCGAAAGCACGCGCTTCGTAGCTCGCTGCCGCGACGACGCCACGCGCCTCCGACCCGCCGACGGCAACGGGTCGTCCGCGCAAGTGCGGATCGTCACGCTGTTCGACCGACGCATAAAAGGCGTCCATGTCCACATGGATAATCTTGCGCTGGATGATGTCCGACTCCGTTGCCACGGCACAACGTCGTCAAAGCGCGAGCATGGATTGGTCGCGGGCGTAGTGAAAACGAGAGACACGAAAGCTTCCGGCCGGCAGGGGACACAAGATGTCCGCCTCGGGGCGCATGGCATCGAGCCAGCCCATACGCTCATTTCGACGTAGCACCGCCATCTGGCGGTCGTGATAGGGCGCGATATCGCCGTTCGATTCGATGGTGATGATCGCATAGGCCTCGGGCCAGTCGCGCGTCGCCGGCCGCCAAATTCCGGCAAAATAAAACCAGTCACCATTCGCAAGCCTGAAGCTGTAGTCTTTACCATTGCTACGATGGCGAAACTCGGTGGCCGGGACGAGGCAACGATGATTGGGAAAGGTTCGCCCCTCGCCGCGTACGACGGTGCAGGGGCGTGCGCCGGTCTCGCCCGGCTTCAGGCCCCACGGCAGTTCGACCATCTCGACCTCGTCGCCGGAGCGTCGAACGATGACGCGGCGTTCGTCGAGTGGTGCATCAGAATTGAAGGCCTTCACGGTCATGGCATTTTAGAACATAATAGGAACACCACGCCAGTGCAATGCCAGGAAAGGGGAGCGATGTGCAATGACTATCGGCTGATGGTGGATGTCGCCTCGATCGTCGAGGACTTCGCCGATCTCAAGATCAAAATCCGGTTCAGCGAAGGCTCGCCGAACATCGAGGCTCGCGAAGATATTAAAATCACCGACATGGGTCCGATCATCCGCCCGGTCGAAGGCGCGAGCGACGAAGCCGACCTGGTGCAGCGCCGGTGGAGCTGGCCCGGCCAGAACAAGCGGCCGGTCTATAATTTCCGCTCGGATGGTCGCGAGTTCACCAGCAACCGCTGTCTCATTGTTGCGGATGGGTTCTACGAGTTTACTGATCCGGCGGAAAAGGGAAAGAAGAAGAAGGACAAATGGCTTTTCACGAAGCGCGACGAGGCGATCTTCTGCATCGCTGGAATCTGGCGTGACACCAAGGATGTCGGAGAGGCCTACACGATGCTGACGATGGAGCCGGGGCCCGATATCAAGCCCTACCACGATCGGCAGATCGTCATTCTTGAACGCTCCGCGTGGGCTGACTGGCTCAATCCCGCGATCTCGGCGAAGTCGCTGATCAAGCCGCTGCCTGCGGGGACATTGTCTGTCGCACAGGTTGGTTGACGACGCCTCAAGCGCGGACGGGCGTCACGCGCCGACGGGGCGCTGCGCGCCTCGCGGATGTCGTCGCATCCGCAAGCTCGATCCAGACGGGGGCGTGATCGCTGCTCTTTTCCCATCCGCGTACCGCAACGTCGACCTGAGCGTCGACGAGGCGTTCGGCAAGCGGCGGGCTGAGCAGCAGATGATCGATGCGCAGCCCGGCATTTCGTGCAAACGCATTTCGAAAATAATCCCAGAAGGTGTAGATGGCCTCGTCGGGATGGAGCGTACGGAGCGCGTCGGTCCAACCTTGTTCGAGTAGCCGGAAATAGGCTGCGCGCGCTTCGGGAGCGAAGAGAGCGTCGTCGAGCCAGCGCTCGGGCTTGTAGACGTCGAGATCGGTCGGCATCACGTTGAAGTCGCCTGCGAGCATCACCGGCTGGCCCGTGGCGAGAAGTTCGCCGGCATGCGCGATCAACCGGTCGAACCAGCGAAGTTTGTAATCGAATTTCGGACCGGGCTTTGGATTGCCATTCGGCAGATAGAGTCCGCCGATCAGGATGCCGTTGACGGCTGCCTCGATATAGCGGCTGTGGCTGTCGTCGGGATCGCCGGGAAGGCCGCGGCGGGTTTCGTGGATCTGTCCGACGCGGCTGAGAATGGCGACGCCATTCCAGCTCTTCTGCCCCTGCCAGATCGCGTCGTAGCCGAGATCGCGGATCGGTTTGTCCGGAAATTTCTCCTGCGGCGCCTTCAGCTCTTGGAGGCAGACGATATCGGGTTGCGATTGTGCGAGCCATCGCAGGAGAACGGGGAGGCGGCCATTGATGCCATTGACGTTGTAGGTCGCGATTTTCATGGATTAGATATCGGGCAAAACTTGTTCGGCACGGCCCCAGCCTGCCAGGGTTTTGGAGCTCGTGCGGCGCACCAGCTCCGGTGCATCGCCGATGTGAAAATGCGCCGGCGAGTCGATGGTCTTCATCTCGCCCCAGCTTATCGGCGCGGCAACCGAGGCGCCGGCGCGCGTGCGGGCGCTGTAGGGCATGACCGCTGTCGCGCCGCGCTGGTTGCGCAGATAGTCGACGAAGATGCGCCCCTTGCGCCGGGACTTTGCAAGCGCCGCAGTGAAATGCTTCGGATCGTTCTGCGCGACCGCCTGCGCGAGGCGATAGGCGAAGTCCTTGACTTGCGGCCATTCGGCTTTCGGCGTGAGCGGCGCGATGACATGCACGCCCTTGCCGCCGGTCACCATCGGAAACGTCTCGAGGCCCATCGATTTCAGGATGTCGCGGAATTGGAAGGCAGCCTCGCGAACCGCCTCAAAATCGAGCCCTTCATCGGGGTCGAGATCGAAGATCAGCCGATCCGCCTTCTCGACATCTTCGATACGCGCGCCCCAGCCATGGAATTCGATCGTTCCCATCTGCACGCAGGTCATGAGCCCATCGGCATCGTCGATATAGAGATAGGGCTCTTCGTGGCCATCCTTCTCGACAATCCCAATGTGGTGAACCGTCTCGCCGAAGCTTCCGGCATCGTGCTTCTGGAAGAAGCATTGCTTTGCGCGGCCCTGTGGGCAGCGGACAAGGCTGATCGGCCGGCTGCCGATCCAGGGCAGCATGATCTCGGCGACAGCCGCATAGTGGTCGGCGAGCTGGCCTTTGGTGATATTGGCTTCCGGATAAATGACGCGGTCGCGGCTTGTGATGACGACCGTGCTTGTCGCCGGCGCCGGCAGTTCGGCGGCGTGATGCTCAGTCTCGAGCACGACGGCCTCGGGCTTCTTGTCCTCGCGCAGCCCGAGATAGCTGGGGTGCCGAAGCGTTCCCTCGTTGGTCATCTCGGTATAGGCGATCTCGGCCACGAGCCTCGGCCGCAGCCAATGCGCGCCGCGGACCTCGGCGCGTGGTGCCTCGACCGTCGCTGCCTTCTGTTCGAGTGGCGCCATGATCTTCATCAGGCGCGCGAGTTCGGCCGTATCGAAGCCCGTGCCGACCTTTCCGGCGTAGCGGAGCGTGCCGCCGTCATGGACGGCGAGAATGAGCGACCGGAAGGCGCGGCTCTTGTCGGACGGCGTCCAGCCGGCGATGACGAATTCCTGCCGCTTGATGCATTTGGTTTTCACCCAGCTGCCGGCGCGTGCGCCGACATATCGCGAGTTGGCGAGCTTAGAGACGACACCCTCGAGCCCGGCCGCACAAAAGCTCTTGAGCAGTCTCTCGCCGTTTCCCTGGATATGATCCGAGTAGCGGATGTGGGTGCCCTTCGCGGGAAGAATGTCCTTGAGCTTGGCTTTTCGCTTGAGAAGGGGAAGGCTGGTGAGATCATCCCCATTGAGTTCGAGCAGATCGAACGCGAAATAGTCGATGCTCGCCGGCGCGCCCTTCAGCGCGCCCTGCAGCTTCTGGAAATTCGAGCGCCCCTCGGGATCGAGCACGACCGCCTCGCCGTCAATCAGAGCAGAGCGGACCTTGAGCTTACGGGCATCGGAGAGAATCGAGGGAAAGCGGCCGGACCAGTCGAGGCCCGAACGGGTATAGGCACGCGCCTCGCCCCCGCCGACGGCGACGAGCGTGCGATAGCCGTCATATTTCATCTCGTGAATCCAGCGGTCGCCGGCCGGGACCGCGTCGACCAGCGTAGCGAGCTGAACGGGACGGAATGCCGGCGCCACCGCGGATGTTCGCGCCGACGAAGACTTCGTCTCGCGTGCGGTCGATCTTGCTTTTGTTTTGGGCGTCGTCGCCATAATCGAACGACCTGTCCTTTGATCGCGTAACTGTCCTGGATGAACAGCCTTTCGCCGCGCTGCGTTTATTTCTTCAGCTTTTCGGCGGCTGCGTTGAGTTTGTTGCGATCATTGCCGATCCGCTTGATCAGGCCCTCGGCTTGGTCCTTCGTGATGCCGTGCTTTTTGGCGAAATAACTGACTTCGTACCCTTCGCCGCCGGCGACGCGCCGACGGTCGGCATTGCCTCGTTTCGATTTGTCGTCGGCCATTTGCATCTCCCTGGGGCTGGATCGGTCCGTTGCGTTGATTTCCGATCCTTATGGTAATTGCAGCGGTATTGTTGATCGGCCCTCGAATGCTTTCAACTGTGAAACGGATTTAGTTTCGCGGCCGCCGCTAGTGGAAATTTCGCGTTTTCACCTTGATGGTGTCGATATGGAGGTCTGGCACATAGATGTCGCGCGTTCGCACCGCCCTCGGCGCCCGCTCGCGTGGATCGGGGGCCGAACCGCCGTTGCGGACCTGATCGCCGCGACCGTAAGGCAGCGGAAAGCTGGCCTCGCGCTCGCCGACGCTGGCCAGCTCGCCCGACAGGTCGACGATCCGCTGCGCGACCAGATGAACCACGTCGCCCTCGCGCTGGATGCGGCCGTGCACGGCGATCATGCTCGCCGCCATGATGGCGCGGCGATTGGTTTCGAAGACCTTCGGCCAGACGACGAGGTTGGCAATGCCTGTCTCGTCCTCCAATGTGATGAACATCACGCCCTTCGCTGACCCGGGCCGCTGGCGGACCAGGACGATGCCGGCTGCTTCGAGCCGGCGGCCGTCGCGCGATTCCATCGCCTCCGCGCAGGAGACGATGCGCCGACGATGCAGGTCGCTGCGAAGAAACGAGACCGGGTGACTGCGCAATGACAAGCCGACATGCCGGTAGTCTTCGACGACTTCGCCGCCCGTTTTCATCGATTGCAGCGCCACCGCGGGTTCGTTGAGCTCGGCGCTCGATCCGTGATCGCGCGCCGCGGCGGCCACGAATAACGGCAAAGGTTCGTCCCTGAGAGCCTTGATCGCCCACAGCGCCTCGCGCCGGGCGAGACCGAGGGCCGGCCGAAATGCATCTGCCTCGGCCAGGAGAACGAGTGCGGCTTGCGGCACGTCGGAGCGGCGCCAGAGGTCGTCGACCGAGGCGAAGGGTTTATCGGTGCGGGCCGCGAGGATCCGGGCGGCGTGGCCATTGGCGAGACCGCGAACCATCCGCAGGCCGAGCCTGACCGCAAAGCGGCTTTCGTCGCGGGTTGGCTCCAGCGTGCAATCCCAGCGCGAGGCCGTGACGCAGACCGGCCGTACCTCGATGCCATGCCCGATCGCGTCTCTTACGATCTGCGCCGGCGCATAAAAACCCATGGGCTGGCTGTTGAGCAAAGCCGCGCAGAAGACATCCGGATGCCAGCATTTCAGCCAGGCGCTCGCATAGGCGATCAACGCGAACGAAGCTGCATGACTTTCCGGGAATCCATACGAACCGAACCCTTCCAATTGGCGAAACGTCTGCTCAGCGAAATCGCGCTCGTATCCGTTGGCGACCATGCCGTCGATCAGTTTGGTCCTGAACGATGAGACCCCGCCCGTGAACTTGAACGTGGCCATCGATTTGCGCAGCATATCGGCTTCGCCGGGCGTGAAGCCCGCGCAGGTGATCGCCACCCGCATCGCTTGCTCTTGAAACAGGGGCACGCCCAAGGTTTTTCCGAGCACCTGTTCGAGCTCGGGCTTGGGATAATGGACGGGCTCGCGTCCTTCGCGGCGGCGAAGATAGGGATGGACCATATCGCCTTGGATCGGGCCAGGCCGAACGATCGCCACCTGGACGACAAGGTCGTAATAGGTTCGCGGCTTTAGGCGCGGAAGCATCGACATCTGCGCACGGCTTTCGATCTGAAACGTCCCGAGCGTATCGGCCTTCCTGATCATGGCGTAGGTACGAGGATCCTCGGCAGGAATCGTCGCAAGGTCGAGCTCGACGCCCTTGTGGTGCGCGAGCAGATCGAGACCCTTCTTCATGCAGGTGAGCATGCCCAAGGCGAGGACGTCGACCTTCATAAATCGCAACGCGTCGATATCGTCCTTGTCCCACTCGATGACCTGCCGGTCCTTCATGCTCGCCGGTTCGATCGGCACGAGATCGTCGAGCCGATCGTGGGTCAAGACAAAGCCGCCGGGGTGCTGTGAGAGATGTCGTGGCGCGCCCATGAGCTGGCGCGCGAGATCGAGCGTCAATCGCAGCCGTCGATCGGCAAGATTGAGGTTGAGCTCCTCGACATGGCGATTTTCAACGCCTTCCTCGGACCAGCCCCAAACCTGGCCGGAGAGCGACGAAATCAGATCTTCGGGCAGGCCGAGCGCCTTGCCGACATCGCGCAATGCGCCTTTCGTGCGATAACGGATCACGGTCGAGCACAGAGCGGCATGATCGCGGCCGTAGGTCTCGAACACCCACTGCATGACGATCTCTCGCCTTTCGTGTTCAAAATCGACGTCGATGTCGGGCGGCTCGCGGCGCTCTTCGCTGACGAAGCGCTCGAACAACAGGTCGTTGCGTCCGGGATCGATCGAGGTGATGCCGAGAACGTAGCAGACGGCGGAATTCGCGGCCGAGCCGCGTCCCTGGCACAGGATGTCGCGTGAGCGCGCGAACCTGACGATGCTGTTAACCGTCAGGAAATACGGCGCGTAGTCGAGTTTGTTGATGAGGCGCAGCTCGTGCTGGAGGACAGCGCGCACCTCGTCGGGCAGCCCTTCGGGATAGCGCGTCGCCGCGCCCTCCCAGGTGAGCTTTTCAAGCGTCTCCTGCGGCGAGAGCGAAGGATCGTCGCGCTCCTCCGGATATTGATAGGCGAGCTCGTCGAGCGAAAAACGGCAGCGATCGGCGATTTCAAGCGTGCGCGCCAAAGCGTCGGAGTAACGCGTGAAGAGGCGATGCATCTCCTCGGGCGGCTTGAGAAAGCGATCGGCATGCCGCTCGCGCCGATCGCCGAGCGCGTCGATCGTGACGTTGTGCCGGATGCATGTGACAACGTCCTGCAGGATCCGGCGATCGGGCGCGTGGAAGAGGACGTCATTGGTCACGACGGTTCGGACCTTCGCGGCCGCAGCGGCGTTCGAGAGCGCGTGAAGCCGCAGTTGATCGTTCGGCCGGCGCCGGAGCGTGAGCGCCATATAGGCGCGATCGGCGAATGCGTCGTGCAGCTGGCGCAGGTGCAATCGGCAATCATCATCGGCCGTGTCCGGCACGAGCACCACGATGAGGCCCTCGCCGTAAGCAACGACATCGGCCCATCCGAGGCTGCACTTGCCCTTGCCGGCGCGTCGCTTGCCTAGCGAGAGCAATCGGCAGAGCCGCGAATAAGCGGACCGGTCGCTCGGATAGACCAAGAGCGACATGCCGTCGGAGAGATCGAGGCGGCAGCCGACGATCAGGCGCACGCCGGTTGCCTTCGAAGCTTCGTGTGCGCGCACGATGCCGGCGAGGCTGTTGCGGTCGACGATCGCGAGCGCCTCGATGCCCTGCACCGCCGCCTGGGCGAAGAGCTCGTCGGCCGAGGAGGCTCCGCGCAGGAAGCTGAAGTGCGATGTCGTTTGCAACTCGACATAGCGATGGGTGCTCATCCGAACACCCCGTGCATGAACCAGCGATGCGATCCGGTCGCAGCGTCTTCGCCGTCGCCGGCGCGATACACCCAATATCGCTCGCCGGCCTCGTCCTCGAGCCGGAAATAGTCGCGCACCGCGACGAGTTCGGCATCACGCTTCCACCATTCGCCGAACACGCGCTCGGGCCCGTCGGCCCGTCGCACACGGCGGCGGATACCACGCCAGGTAAAAGTGACCGGCGGATGGTCGGGCAAGAGCGCGACGGTCTCAATCGGCTCGGGGCGCGGCAGCAGGCGGGCCGGTCGCGGCCAATGGCCCGGCCAGGTGGCGCCGGTATCGGGCGCCATCGCAGGAATTCGAGCGACGGCCCGCTCGGGCACGTCGCTCGATAGCGGCGCCGCGCGGTAGATGGCGCGCTCACCGACGCGGTTGGCCAGCGTGTCGATCAGGTCAGACACATCGGGGATGGCCTCTTCGATGAGCGCGCTGACGGTCTGCTTGCGGACCAATGGTTCGGCGATGCTTGCGACGAGGGTCAGGACTTCAATGCCGAAGCCGGGATCGATCGTCTCGATCCTGTCGCACAAGAGGCGGGTGAGGCGCTTCGCGTCGCGAACGGGCACAGCCATGCCGACGCGGATTGCCTGGCGCTGGTTGTCGACGCGCCGCAGATGAAGATCTAGCCGTCGCGCACCGAGGTCGATTTCCTCAAGGCGTTCGCACAGCGCGACGACGAGCTTGCTGATGTAACGCGCGATGGTCTCGGCGGCGCCGATCGGTTCGGCAAAACTGCGCCGGACCTCGATGAGATCGGCCGGCCGAACCGGATCGATCGGCTCCGCCGCCGCGCCGATCGCCTGATCGAGCCGCAGCCCGAGCTCGGGACCGAAACGAAGCGTCAGCGGCGCACGCGGCTGCAATAGGAGGTCCCCGATCCACTCGAAGCCGAGCACACGCAGATCGTGGGTCGTGGCGGCGGGCAGGCGCAGCGCTTCCAGCGGCAACGGCGAGACCGTCGCCGGCCCATGCCCGGGTGCTGCCACGAAAGCTGGCTGCGCGAGATAGCGGGCGAAGGCGTGCGCGGCGCCCCAGCTGTCGGCGACGGCGGCCCGCGCGGCGATGCCGGACATGGCAAGGCGCCCGACGAGCGCATCGAGCATCGCCTCTTCACCGCCATGGAGATGGTCGGCGCCCGTGGTGTCGATCACGATGCCGTCGTCGCCATCCACCGCGACGATGGGGGCAAAGCGTTGCAGCACCCATAAGGCGAGGCGCTCGAGCGCCTCGAAATCTGCGACCGGATCGGCATCCTGGATGAGCAAGTCCCGTACGAGGACCTGCGCCTTCGCGACCGCCATGCCAGGCCGCAGGCCGGCCGCTCGCGCGGCGGCATCCGCCGACACCACCACGCGCCGGCTTCCTTCCCGGCCGATCAGGATGAGCGGGGCCTCAAGCGGAGGCGCCGCGTCGCCGCCCTTCCGCCGCAGCCGGTCGGTCGACCAGCTCGGCAGGAAGAGCGAGGCAACCCGTGTCATCGCAAGCCTCCAACTCGAAATCTGCACTCTCGCCCGCGCGGGCGCGGATCAATTCGACGAGCCATCGATGACGGCCCACACCGGGAACCGGAAGCGGCGACGAGGGCAACACCGAAATTCTCCAGCGCGTCATGGCTGCGGTCGGTTGCCCGAAATCGGCTGCCTCGGTCTGGCGCCGCCAGCGCCGGAGCGCGATACCGATCGTACCGGCTCCTTCAGCGGCGAGTTGGAGTCGCCGTGACGCAGTCATCGAGAGACGCGCGACCTCGCCAACGACGGCGCCCAGTCCGCCATGACGAAGACCCTCCTCCATGCAGGCGAGAAGCGACTTGTCGTCACCCGCCTCGACGTAGATCACCCTGTCGGGCGGCAAACCTGCCTGGGCAAGTGCGGGCGCGAAAAGGTCTGGGCGCGTGATACACCACAGGACCTTGCCTTTCGTCCGCGCTGCGACGCCGCCGGCGAAGAGGGCTGCGGCCGCGCCGTCAACGGCGCCGAATCCGCCGCCCGCCACCTCGTGCAGAGCGCCGAGTGCCAGCCCTCCGCCGGGAAGTCGTGAGTCCACCTCGGCGATTCCGAATGGAAGCACCGATTTCGCGCGCGGGGTTCGACCCTCGATCTTCTCGATTTGCGCGCGCAACGACTCTATGGCGGGCTGCGGCCGCACGTTGATCCTTGACCTCCTGCGATGGCTCTTGCATCATGTTCTCTATTTGTTCTGTGTTGTTGGGGCGAGAGTCAAGAGCGGTTGAGCGAATCGCGTCTGAGGTGAGGCGATCGGGACGCGAGAAGGGCTTTGCCTTTGCGGGCGGGGCTGAGAAAATCGCCGGTGTTCGTTCATCCAGAAGCATGATGTCGCCGCGGCTGCCCTACGATCTGCCTCGCAGCCTCCAACTGCCACCCCAGAAAAAGGGGTGATGATGCCGGCTCAGCCTTGCGGCAGCTCATCCGGCCATCTTTGGGCGCCGTGCAGGACGCGCAGAATTCGGATCGTCTCAGCGGTCACGGCGTAGGCTGCCACATAGGGCGTGCCGGTGATGACGAGCTCGCGCGTGCCGGCGACGCGGCCGGGACGGCCGCTCTCCGGAAAGTCGACCAAGCGGCGCGCTGCGGTGGCGATCCGCTCGTCGACGGCGATCGCCGCGCGCGGATTGTCCGCTTCGATATGGGTGAAGATGCCGTCGCGATCGGCGAGCGCGAAGGCCGACCAGACGAGTTTCACGATCCGCCGGCGGCCTTGCGCCGGGCGTCCGCGCGGCGCGCGGCGAAATGGGTCTCGGCCTGCTCGTCAGGCACGTCGGGGCGCGTATCCTGCAGCGCATCCTGCACCTTCATCCGGAACCAGGCGTCATGCGCCTCGCTGTTGGTGACGAGTTCCAGCGGAAGCGCGCCTTCATTGGCGGTTCGGGTGAGCAGGATGCGCACGGCGTCCGACACCGTGAGCCCTATGCCCTCGAGCACGGCGGACGCGCGGTCTCGTACGTCAGCGTCGATTCGGGTCTGGACAAGCGCATTTGTGGCCATGATCGCCTCCTTTCCAAGGAAATGTAATGCAATTGAATGACGAATGCCAGCCCCAGTCAAAGGCTGGATCGGAGAGCATCAGGCCGCCTCCGGCACAGTCACCGCCTGCGGCTGCAGACCATGCAAATAGGCGCAGGCCCGCTGCGCGTGCGCGGCGGCCGAGAAGATGAAGCGCCTGTCGTTGGCGAGGACCGCGAGCCAGGATGCGAGGTAGCTCGCATGATCGGCGCGCGGCTCAAGCTCGGGGACGATACCGAGATCGGCGCTGACGAAGCAAGCGCCCAGATCCGCGATCAGCTCTTCGCGAGCGCGTTCACTGCGGTCGCTATGATAGCGCGAGAGATCCCGGTTGAGCCGGTGCTCCGCGCCTGCCCAGTGACCGTTATGCCGATATCGGCATAAGGTTCATTATGCCGTAAGATGGATTATGCCGCATGGCCGAGTTCGGCGGCTGCTGCGTCTGCTGTCGGCCATGCGGCAGTTCGGCATAATCAGAGCGCTTTGAAGAAGGCGAGTATGGGGTGGCAAGCTGCCCGAC
Source organism: Bradyrhizobium campsiandrae (assembly GCF_014529705.1). Taxonomy (GTDB): domain Bacteria; phylum Pseudomonadota; class Alphaproteobacteria; order Rhizobiales; family Xanthobacteraceae; genus Bradyrhizobium; species Bradyrhizobium campsiandrae. Next base: position 80,333 of record NZ_JAANIH010000010.1, on the reverse strand, counting down.
CGCTTCTGGGCGCCCAAGCCGGGAAAGCGGCCGTTCAGCAGGCTACTGTACTTTGACCGCAATGCGCCACCTTTCCGGCCGTTCGACTGCCGCTTGCGGCGTCCCGAAAGCCGACATTGCTCACGGCGTAGCCAAGCGCAAGCCGATTACTTCGGCGTATATGTTCGAATCCCACCCGGTCCGCCACTTTGGTAAAAACCGGGAACGCCGATTCCCGCCGACTTTCCTCCTTTGGTGGCTACCGGCGTCCTCAATAGGGTGTTTTTTGCTGCCCTCGATGTAGATCGCGTCGTCCGCGATCTCGGCGTGTTGGGCGAAGGCGCGGACATGTTCCCGCCGATAGCCGCCCTTTCCAAGCCGGAGGCGAGTGCGAGCTTCGCTTGCCAGTTCCGGCACGGCCGCTTTGGTGTGAATCTAAATTCAAACAGCAAAGCGCCCGATGGATTGCACCGGGCACTTCTTTCTCAAGTCACCTCGAGATTACTTGGTAGCGAGGATTTCGAAATTGTGGACGTTTGCCGCCACACCGTCGTCCCATCCACCTGAGATCAATTCTGAAGCCTTTTCATTCAGGAGTCCGGCGACTTGTCCGGCAAAGTGCGCTTCGCGGCCAGAGTTGTCGGCAAAGATGTCGAAGATGGCGAAGTTGTTCCCGTCAATCTGCAGCGCCGCCCAGAACAATGTCTTGGGTTCAGTTTCTGCGACGATGGGGCCGGCGGCGGTCAGCAAGGCTGCCAATTCGGGGCCTTTACCTGGAGCAGCTTCGAGCTTGATGTAAGTTGCGGTCGTTGCCGTGTAGAGATCAACCGGCGCCTTTACCGACAGGACATCGGAGTTGTTGATATTCGCGACAACACCGTCGTCCCATCCTCCGTCGACCAGCGCGTCGGCGTTTTGCTTCAAAGCCGCAGCAACCGCTCCTGAGAAGTGAGCGTCGCGTGCTTCTTCATCTGCGAAGATGTCAAAGATTGCGAGCATATCGTCGGCTTGCAGAGCAAACCAGAGTACAGTTCCCGTCTCTGTTTCCCGCACGATAGGTGCGGCACCTGCCAGAAACTCCGCGAAGGCTCCGGTCTGGCCTTCGGCGGCGGGCATGGCGATGTAGCTGGCAGTATGATTTTCCATTGCGTTGTCCTGTGCAGTTGCAGAAGTTGTGAACAGAGCCAGTGCGGCGAATGTCTAAAGGATTTGCGCTTTCATGGTCGTCTCCTGATTTGAAGTGCATCGTGTTTGGTTTCGATGCACTCTTGTCCCATGCTGGGTGCGCCGGGCTCCAATTCCGAAATTCTATTCTTTGATAGACGTGGACTATCGAACTTGTTTTGATGGCCTGAAATGAGATGTGACGGAGAATGTGGCGATGGAAATGAACCAGATCAGGTATTTTCTCGCCGTCTGCGAGCACCGAAACTTCACCCACGCAGCCAGTGCCTCCAATGTCTCCCAACCTTCCTTGACGACTGCGATCAAGAAACTTGAAGACGAGCTTGGAGGTGACCTGTTTGTCAGGGACCGTGCGGGATGCAGGCCTACGTCCCTCGGTAAACTCATGCAGCCAAGGTTGCAGAAGGTTCACGATGAGACGCGACAGGCTAAGGCAGAGGCGGTCCGTCATATGCGCTTGGAGCGGGTTCCAATCTCTGTCGGTGTCGGCGAAACGATTGGCCACAACAGGATTTCGGCAGCTATGGAGCGTACTCGTACGCGATTGCCGCAAGCCGAAATCGAATTGATCGTTGCGTCAACCTCCGAGCTTCTTGCCGGGTTACGAGATGGTGAATTTGACGTTGTAGTCACCGCAGAGAAGGTCAGTGAAGACCTCTATCGTATAGACCATCTCTATGAAGAGGACTACAAGGTCGTGGTGTCAAAGTCGCATCCGTTGGCTGAACTAAATGCGATCTCTCTTTCGGCTCTTGCTAAAACTGACATGCTTGACCGCCTAAATTGCGAAATGCGGGATGTTTTGCATGGAACCTGCGCGGATCATGGTCACGAACTCTACGCGGCCTATCGGTCAAATCGCGTGGATTGGTTAGTTGAACTTGCTCGGCAAGGGTCAGGTGCGGTGATCCTGCCAGCCACCGCTATTCCTTCGGACATGGGCCTGGTGTCGAAACCCATCGATGGCCTTGAAATATCAAGAACTGTTTTGGCCCTTCGATATCGGCACCAAACGACGAGACCAGAGACAAATGATCTGATCCGTGAGATGACGCGCACGCTGGCGTAGTGAGGTCGGTAATCGACATTCGCCCATCGTGCAGCATTCGTCACTTTGGGCTCAGACCAGACTTTCGCGGCATCACGCTCGAACGTCCGTTCTACTTTTCTTCGAGATCTCGCCCGCAATCCGCCACTTAGCGCTGGAGAAATTGCGCCAGATTGCGGTGAAGGTCACAGCGAACCACACCCATTGTGTGCGGTGATAGTCGTCGGTGACGAGGCCGTACTCTTCAAGAAGCCACCGCGCCGCGTGAGGCGACCTTCGGCGCGGGTAACAGTGGGTGGGTTCTTTTCAATCTTGAAGAGCCGCTTGATTTCCCTGATGACCTCTTCAGCAGACGGCCCCGACTTTGCCGTCGGGTGGAAGTGAATGAACGGCAGGTTTCGGGCGCCGAACGCGGCGCTCCGAACGCCGACAATGGGGTCGGAAGCTGTCGCAAAATATGGTCGAAAGATATGTCTTTGTCGTGAAGGTTGTCGCTCCAACAACATGGAGCGCAAGAAATGGAAATATCAGATCAGACTACCTCCCTTGATCCCTACTTCGCGTCGTTCGAGGACAGTCTTTCTGCAAAGAACTACAAACCCGATACCCTGGCGAATTACCGATACCTGCTTCGCCGCTTCGGGCGATTGCTCGAAACCGAGGGCATTGCACCCTCGGCGTTGACGCCAGAACTTGCCGTCGAACTAGGGCGACGGTTGCCGGTCACACCAAAAAGCCAGATCAAGGTTCCCAATCTTGCCAGGCTGTTTGTCGCGCATCTGATTGAGATCGGGGTGGCGACACGGCCACCGTTGACACCTGCGCAGGCCGAACGTGCAGAGTTGCTGAGCAATTTTGAAACCTATCTTCTGCAGCAGCGCGGCCTCAGCCCGCGAACGATTTATCATGTGCTGCGGTTCGCGGATCGCTTCCTCGATCATCGCTTTGGTGACAATATGCTCGATCTTCCGGCGATGAACATCCGGGATGTCGTGGCGTTCATGGAGCACCTGCTCGCGCGCAAGCACCCGTTCCGCGACAAGACGCCGGCCACGCATCTGCGCAGCTTCTTCCAGTATCTGTTCGCACAGGGCCTGACGACGACCAACCTGTCGCTCAGCGTGCCTAGGACGCATAAGCCCTGGGGCGCCAGGCTTCCGCGTCATCTGTCTCCCGATGAGGTGGAGGCAGTTCTGGCCTCGGTACGGGTCAATCCGCGGCGCGGCGCCCGCGACTACGCAATGCTGATGCTGATGGCCCGCCTCGGCTTGCGCGCACCGGAGGTCATCGCGATGCAGCTTGATGACGTGGACTGGCGGGCCGGCGAGTTGCTGGTCCGTGGAAAAGGCCAGCGTCATGATCGGTTGCCAATCCCGCCCGACGTCGGCGAAGCCATCATCGGCTATTTGCAGCAGGAGCGAACGTCAACGACCACGCGCACGCTGTTCGTGACGCACCGAGCGCCAAACCGCCCATTCAAGGACAGCCAGGTCATAAACGACATCTTGAAGGAAGCGTTCGCGGCGACGGGCGTGAAGCCGCCGACGCCCTATGTGGGCTCGCATGTTCTGCGCCACAGCCTAGCGACGAATATGGTGCGCTCCGGCGCATCGCTTGAGGAAATCGGCGATCTGCTACGGCATCGGTCGCGGGCGACGACGATGATCTACGCGAAACTCGACACGGATGGCCTACGCTCCATCGCCCAATCTTGGCCCGTCGCGGAGGAGGCACGATGAGCTTCCTTGCCGAACTTGACCGCTACGTGACTCTCAGAAGCGTCCTCGGCGCCGATCTGAGTACCGATGCACGGATACTCCGTCGCTTCGCCACCTTCGCCGACCGCGATGGCGCGCAGCACGTGAACACCAATCTGGTCATGCGCTGGCTCGAGAGCCTGCCATCCGCCAGTCCCGGAACCCGGGCAACACGCTTCAGGGTGGCCCGTCAATTTGCGGAATGGTTGCATGGCATTGATCCGAGGCACGAGGCTCCACCCCGAGGATTGGTGCCTGGCCGCCTTCAACGCGTGCATCCATATATTTATAGCGAAGCTGAAATCGTTGCGATCATCGATCAGGCGCGGACGTTACCATCGGTCTACGGCCTGCGTGGCCTGACCTGCTCGACGCTCTTCGGGCTGATCGCCGTGACCGGACTTCGGATCAGCGAAGCTCTCGGTCTCGATCCTGCTGACCTGGAGGTTGAATCCGGCATTCTTCACGTCCGGCAGGGCAAACTCGGCAAGGAGCGATTGCTGCCGCTGGATCATAGCGTCGTGCAACGGCTCGAAAGCTACGGCCGCGAGCGGGACCGGCTGCTCGGGCGCAGGCCGGGAGCATTCTTCGTGACCTGCGAGGGGCATCGTCTTGGCGATTGCAGCGCCCGCTACAACTTCGCGCATGTGTGCCAGCAGATTGGGCTACGAGAGCCGCAGCTTTATCTTCGACATGGCCGTGGGCCGCGCATTCACGATCTTCGCCACACCTTCGCGGTGCGGACCATGCTGAACTGGTACCGGTCGGGCAAAGATGTCAGCCGCGAGATGATCAAGCTCACGACATGGCTGGGTCATGCAAGCCCTGCCAATACCTATTGGTATCTGGAAGCGGTCCCGGAACTGCTGGAACTGGCTTCGTCCCGAATGACTGGCGTGGCGGCGGAGGCGGGAATCCGATGAAGGCGACCAACTTCCCCGCGCTGATCCAACGCTTCTTCACCGACCGGCTCTCTACGCAAATGGAGGCGAGCCGCCACACCGTCGCTGGCTACCGGGACACATTCCGGTTGCTGATCCGGTATGCGAGTTCCAGGTGCGGGAAGCCGCCGACGAAGCTCACGATCGAGGATCTCGACGCCGATCTCGTTGCCGACTTCCTGACCCATGTGGAAACGGCGCGCGGCAACACGGCGCGCACCCGCAATACACGCCTTGCCGCGATCCGATCATTCTTCCGCTACGTCGCAATGACCGATCCGAGCTGGCTTCTTCATTGCCAGCGTATTCTCTCGATGCCGAACAAGCGGTATGTGAAGCGAAGCGTGACGTTCCTTGACGCTCAAGAGATCGCGGCGCTGCTCGCAGCACCAAATCGAACGATATGGGTGGGACGCCGTGATCACGCTCTGTTGCTGCTTGCGCTTCAGACCGGATTGCGAGCGTCAGAACTGATCAATCTGCGCTGCAAGGACGTGGTTCTTGGGACTGGCGCCTACATCCGCTGCATCGGAAAGGGGCGGAAAGAACGCAGCACTCCTCTTCGTCGCGATACAGCTAAGCTGATTCAGGGCTGGATAGGCGAACGCCGTAACAGCGATGGGCCATTGTTCCCGTCGATCCGGGGCGAGCGGCTCAGTCGCGATGCGTTGGAACACCTGGTGCGCAAGCATTGCCTAGCAGCATCACGAGTTTGCCCGAGCCTCGCAGGCAAGCGCGTCACGCCGCACACGTTGCGGCACAGCACGGCGATGGAATTGCTGCATCATGGTGTCGACCAATCCGTGATCGCTCTATGGCTTGGGCACGAATCCGTGGAAACAACCCAGATCTATATCCACGCCGACATGCGGCTGAAGGAAAAGGCGCTCGCGCAGGTTGCCAGCCCAGAAACGCATACCGGGCGTTATCGCCCAAGCGATGAGCTGCTCGCTTTCCTCGAAACGCTCTGATTATGCCGAACTGCCGCATGGCCGACAGCAGACGCAACGGCCGCCGAACTCGGCCATGCGGCATAATCCAGCTTACGGCATAATGCACCGTCTCATGAGCCAGCGTGGCGTAGTAGCTTTCCGGGTCGCGGAACGAGTCGAAGGGCGGCATCTGAATGAGATCGAGCGATGGCGCGAAGAACGCTTTGTCGCCGCCGTGCCGGATGACGGCGCCGGTGTTGGCAAAGAATGCGTCGGCATGGGCGATGCGCTGCGCCGGCGCTGCGGGCGCCGCCGGCCGGGCGTAGAAGTGCTCCGGCAGGCCCTCGATCTGGTCGACGCAAAACACGGCGTAGGCGCGCAGAAACGGAATCGCGCGCTCCACCTCGTCGCCATGCTCGTCGGTCTCCGTTCTCGTGAACCGATTGGCGTAGACGACGGTCGTGCCGGTCTCACCCTTCCGGACATTGCCGCCGAGCTCGAGGGCCTGCTTGAACGTCATCCAGATCGGCGAGGCGAAGCCGCGCGCCACGGCCTCCGACCAGAGCAGTACGACATTGATGCCCTGATAGGGCAGGCCGTTGTGGCGCAGGGGCCGCGTGATGCGTCCGCCGCCGTTCGCGGCGCTCCACGGCTGAATCCACGGGCGAACACCGCGTTCCAGGTCGGCGACGATGCGATCTGTGATCCGCGCATAGGCGTCGACGCGGGACTTTGTTTCCTTACCAGTCATGATTCGAACCTCCGTTGGAGGCCGCGCCCATCGCGGCCCGTCACGGCGGTCCGCCGCGGAGGCCCGCACGGCCGCGCATCCGGTTGAGGTTCATGAGCGAGATGACTGGCGACGCGCCGGACCGGAACGTCAGTGGAGGACGGCCACGCCGTTGCGCTGCCGCGCAGGCCGGAGCATGGACCGAAAGCCGAGACGGGCGGCGATGGCCGCCCGCATTTCTCCTTTCCGCCCTTCTTTTCGCGTCCGCGCTGCGCGACATGAAAAAAGCCGGTCCCGAAGGACCGGCCGGAATTGGTCGGAGAGGAAGAAAGGCGGGGCCGAAGCCCCGCCGGCGGCATCACTCGAATGCCGCCATCTGGACCTCGGCCGCCTTGCGGCTGACGGTCTCGCCGGGATGCTCGGGCTGACGCTCGAACGGCTTCCAGCTCTCGCCGACGACGTGCTCGTAAGCGGCGATCGCGCCTTCGGCCGCCATGCGCAGGGCGTGCGCCTGCACCCCGACTTCGGCGGCGAACTCGCGCTTGCGCTGGGCCGCGGAGTCGAAGCCGACGGGTCCGTCGAGGTCCTCGTCGCGGGCGTCGTTGGCCAATCGCGCCGTCGCCTCGCGGGCGTCGGTCACGGCCCGGCTGTAGAACTGCCCGGCGCCGTGGGCGGAGCCGACATAGGAGCCGACGATTCGCTGCAGGTGGATCTGCATGGCGCGTTCGCTGAGGCCCTCGCCGAGCACGTCCGCAGTCTCGGTGATGAGCCGCTGATGCAGATCGCGGATGCCGTCACTGTCGAGGATGGTGAGACCGAAGCTCTCGGCGATGCGGGTGGCCTGCGCTGCGTCGGGGCAGACGAGCCGGATCATTTCGACCGTGGTGCCGCGGCGAAGCTGGACAACGCGGGCGCTGGGGCGGGATGCGCGAGCGGTCTTGGTCATGGGAGTGTCCTTTCCTGGTTGCGCCGTCGGGGTCGATCCGGCCCCTGCCGGACCCCCTTCGGGTGCGGTCGCCCGGCGCCGCCGGCACGAGGGCCGCTTCAAGACCCGGAAGCCGCCAGGCGAGCGAGGTCCGGTTGCGGACAAGCGGGGCTCCAGCCCTGCGCAGGCCGCGGCCGGGCCTTGTCGAGATTGGCGGGCTCCGGCCGCTTGCGGCTTGGTCTTGAAGCGGACCGCCGGGGGCGCAGACCGCAGCAAACCCGAGGGGCGGGCCGACAGGGTGCGGGCCGGGTTGGCGATGCCGGAAAGGATGGACCTGGCCACGCCGATCACCACGCTCACGACACGCCGTGCCGCTTGCATGCGCATGGCGATGACGCGCGATGCGGCTAGATCAGCCCGCCGCGCTGCTCTCCCGGCCGACAAGCGCGCCTGCCATCCTCGACAGCGGCGGCGTCTGCCGGCTGTGCCGGCCTTGACCCGCATGGCCCGGCGCCGCAGCGTTCACGCAATGCCTCGATCGCCGCATCCTGCCGGGCGAGCTTGCGCGACAGGGCGTCGATCTCGGGCTGGCGCTCGGCCGTGATGGCGGCGAGGTTCGAGCGGTAGCGCTCGAGGAACGCGCTCGGATCGGCGGGCTTGCCGTGGCGATATGCGGCACGCTTGCGACCGAGCTGTGGAATCAGCGCCGTCATGCGACGGATGATCTGCCGGTCGATCATGTCGAGCTGGCGCTGCGTCTGGCGGCGCGCCTCTTCCATGCGCGAGAGCTGCGCGATGCGTTGCGGGGAAGCTGTGATCGCGCCCTCCCCTGCCAGCCGATGAAGCTCGACGGGCCGGAATGGACCGGATGACGCGCCTCATCGACGACGAAGCCGAAGCGTCCGACCTGGTACTCGCCGGACGGCACGAGGAAGCGCCGTTCCTCGGTGCCCGCACCGCGGCGGCCGCCGGGCGTGGCGACGACTTCGACAAAGCCCGGCTGCTGATCCGATGTAATCGCCGATACGACGATCCAGTCGTCGGCGTGCCGCTGCTCGAAGGCGCGGCGATCCTTTTCAAGAGACTCGCCGGGCTGAAGGATCGTGCCGAAGATCGCTTCCCAGGCGTCCGGCCAGCTATCCTTGATCGTGCGCTCGGCGCAGCGCCGCTCATAGCTGGTGAAGAGATGCGGGAAGGTGAGCGCGACGATCGCCCAGCCTGCATCTTCCTCGTACCAGCCGCCGCGCGACCGCAGCATGGAATGGACCTTGCGATTGCGCTCGGCCGAGAGGTGGAAGCCGCCATGACCGGCGGTCGAATGGCAGACGACACCCTCGGCATAGAGGGCCGCGCCCTGCGAGCGGCCCCACGGCGTATTCGCCGTGGAGCCGATCTCGCGGCGGCCGAGCGCGCGCTTCTCGCGCTGATGCTCCGCGTTTTCCGCGACCTTGCAGCGGAACGCCACCTCGTCGGCGAGCTCGCCGGCATGACCGTAAAAGTCGGATCGCTTCCATTCGGCCATCGGCCGGCCGATGCGCCAGCCGGTGGCGAGATAGTGCCGGCCATCGCGCGCCGGCAGCATGGCGAAGGCGGTGTCGGCGACACAGGCGACGAGAATGCCCTCTGCTGTGCGGCCGAACGCGATCGGCGGAAATGCGGTCGCAGAATCCGCGATCATCGTGGTGGAGGGTGCGGTCGTGCTCATGCGGCCGTCCTCCCCTCCACGACGGCGGCGGCAACCTCGTCGGCCGAGATCTCGCGCAGCACAGCGTTCGGGTAGCCATGCCGCGTCAGCCACTCCTGCGCGTCGCCGCGATGGCTGGCGAGATAGACCAGCTCGCCGTCGTCGCCCCGCCGGTCGAGCACCTGGACCGAACCGACCTTCGGTCGTTCGGTGACGACGACCTTCAGACTGCTGTCGACCGAAAACGTCCGGTGGACACGGAGCACCACGACGCCGGCGCTGCCATAGTCGCCTGCATGCAAGGTGATGCTTGCGCCGATGACCGTATTGCCGGCCCGGCGCTCGGCCTGCTTGCGGATGAGGCGACCAGCGCTGTTGTTGTTCTCCCAGGCGGAGAACTTCCTGCGATGGCGTTCCGGCGGGCGCGGCGCGCCGTCGGAGAAGCGAATGATCGAGCCAAGCGGCGCGAGGTCATAAATCAACTGTGCGGACATGATGTCCTCCTTTGCGGATGGTGGAAATGAAGCCGCCGGCATGGGCCGGCGGCGGCGGTCGTTCGGGAGAGAAGAAGGTCGGCGCTATTCCGCGGCTTCGCGGAAGGCCTCGTCGTCAGCGGCTTCGCCGCCATCCTCGCTGTCTTCGATCGGCTCGTCGGACTCGTCGTCTTCGGCGACGGCGTTCGACGCGATCCAGCTCAGGAGCGCGGTCCTGTCCGGGGCGAACAACGCGGCCGGATGGACGAAGCGGCCCTCCTTGAAGTGCTCGACCAGGGCGGCCCGCGTGTCCTTCACCTTCTGGCGCGGCAGGACCGGCGTATCCTTGCACGAGCCCTCCAGCGCGACGCGCGACAGACACGACAGGAAGTCGTCACTGCCCATATTCGGCAGGAAGTTGTCGGCGCCGACGACATCGCCGGCGACGCGCGCGACGATGCCGCTGTCGGTACGGTTCTCCCGGCACGACAGCACCTCGGCGAGGATCGACCGTGCCGCGACGCGGAGCGCGTCGTTGTCGAGCACGAGCTGACCTTCCTGATCGAACAGGTTCACCGCATGGCGAGCGATCCGGCGATTGCCGTAATAGGTCCCGGCGCTGGCGGACGCGACGGAGACGTTCTGACCGGCGAAGGCGAGGATCAGCAGCGCCATCAGCGCATCGTCCTCGATCGGCGCACGGGCGAGCGCCTCATGCAGCGCGTCGGTGCGGAAGTCGCCGATCATCTCGACGCCCTTGCGCGTCACGTCCGGACGCGGCTTCGAGATCGCGCCGGTCTCATCCGCCGCATCAGTGCCGGCGGACGCGCCCTTGCCCTTCGGCTTCTTCGCCGTGGGCATGCGGTAATGCACCGTCTGCACGCGGCCGTCGCGGTCGAGATACATGGCCGTGCAATCGCTCTTCGACGGCTTGCCATAGACGCGCTCGGCCTTCGGCGGCAGCTTCACCTCGCCATAGTTCGTCGCCTCGGCGATGATGCCCTTCTTCGGCAGGTTCGCCGCCATCCACTCCTGCTGCGCGCCGAGGAAGGCCTCGACGTCCGTCGTGTAGCGGCTATCCTCATCGGCCGGCGCGAACAGGTCCTCGACCCACTGGATGCCGTAGGCCTGGGCGAGGTCGTCGCCGAAGCTCGCATGACGTGCGTACATGCGGGCCTTGGTCAGCGCCTGCGCGACGCTCCACCACGACACCTGCGGATCGGCCTTGAACGGCTTGTGTTTCTTCCAGACTTCCTTCTGCTCGTCGGGCGAGGCCGCCGCGATCGTGCGGAGCTGACGCTCGTCGGGCATGTCGCCCTTGGCCATATGATCGAGCATCGCCGGCAGCACATTCGCGAGCAGGCGGAGCTTCCTGACCTGCCGCACCGGCAGCGTGAGGGCGACGCCGATCGCCTCTTCCGTCCAGCCGAGCGCAACAAGGCGTTCGATCGCGCGCCACTGATCGACCGGGTTCAGCGGCTCGCGCGCGATGTTCTCGACAAAGGAGCGCATGGCGCCGTTGTCGTTCGCGGCGTCATCGACGAGCACGTCGATTTCCTCGAGGCCCGCGGCGATGGCGAGGCGCACGCGGCGCCGGCCGGCGTTGATGAGGAAGCCGTTGCCGCCATCGGCCTGCTGCGACACGACGGGCGGCTGCACGATGCCGACGGCCTTGATCGAGGCCAGCAACAGCGCGTCGGCCTGCGGCGTCGACTTGGTCTGGCGCGAATGGTCGGGATTCTCGACGAGCGCGCGCGGATCGACTTTCAAGAGATACATGGGATGCTCCTTTTCGGGGTTGGCGGACCGCGCCTCGCGGCCCTTCCTCGTCTTCTTTCCGAAGACACCCCCCGGCCCGCGGAGCGGTCGGGCCGGCACAACTGCGGCCGAGCAGCCCTGCCCGGCCGGACGAGCGGGGCTAACAGCCCTGCGAAGGACGACGGGCCGGGCTCGCGCAGGCGGCGGTTGAGCTCAAGCGTTGCCGGCCTGGCCGATCTGCGAGCGGGCCTTTCTCATCACCTTTTCATCTTCATGCCGCGGCGGCCTGTTCGCGGCCTCCCTCAACATCGCTCGCCAGGGCTTCCTCCACCTCCGCCAATTGCCGGCGCTTTTCTGCCAGCTCAACGGCGAAGGCGAAATTGCCGTTGTCGCGCGACTGGTAAGAGGCGAGCCTGCGGCGGGCGTCGGCGAGGCGCTGGCGGTAGCGCTCGCGTTCACCTTCAAAATCGTCGAGCGCATGCTCGAGACGCGAGATCGCGCCGAGCGGCGTCACCGTGACCGGAAGCTCGATCTCGTATTCCGATCCGGTGCGGAGCAGCATGGTGCCGTAGCGATAGCCGTCGCGGCCGAAGCGCTCGCCGGAATATTCGAGATCGAAGCCGCCGATCGATGCGATGATGCTCTCGCCCTCCTGCTGAAGCTGGACGAGGGTCAGGATTTCCTTCATCAGCGCGCGGCCGGCCTCCTTGCGCTCGACATGGCGCTTGCCGGCGATTATCGCCGCGAAGGCCTCGCCGCTCGTCGGTGTGAGGCGCTCAATATCCTCGCCGATCTCGGCGATGCGCCGCATGCAGAACTCGATGTCACGCTCGGCGTCGCGGAGCTGGCGGCGCACCGCATGCTGGTCGTCGATGTGGGCGGCGCGGAGCCGTTCGAGCCGCGCGATGTCGGCTTCGAGTCCGGCCTTGAGCATCAGACGCTGGTCGCCCGATGCGATCGCCTTCGCCATCGCGAACTGGTTGGCCTGGCCTTCGCCGAGGTCCTCCAGACGGCGGATCGAGGTGTCGCCCGACAGCGCGGCCGCGATGAAGCGGGCCTTGCGCTCATTGTTCTGCCACATCGTGGCATCGAGTGAGCCTTCGGTCGCATAGGCGAAGATGTCGATGACGTCGTGCTGATTGCCCTGGCGCTCGATCCGCCCCTCGCGCTGGGCGATCTGCGAGGGGAGCCAGGGCACGTCGAGGTGATGCAGTGCCTTCAGGCGGAGCTGCGCGTTGACGCCGGTGCCCATCGTGTCGGAGGAGCCGATCAGGAAGCGGACCTTGCCGGCGCGCACGTCGCCGAACAGGCGCTGCTTCGCCTCCGACTTCTTGTAGTCCTGCATGAAGGCGATTTCGCCTGGCGGCACGCCCATGCGGACGAGCTCGTCCCTGATCCAGCGATAGGCCGAGAATCCGCGACTCTTCTCCACGGAGATCGTCCCGAGATCGGCGAAGATCATCTGCGCGGCGCCGGGCAGCTCATAGGGCTTGCCGTCGGCACGCACGTAGGCGTCAGCGGCCGTTTCGTGCCAGATGCGCAGCGCGTTGCCGATCATCAGGTTCAGCTTGTTGTCCGCCTCGTCGTCGTTGTCCGGGTCGACCAGGCGAAGGTCGATCGCGGCATGGCGGCCGTCGGTGATGACGGAGAGCAAGATGTCGTCGCCCGGCTCCGGCGGACGGTCGCGCATCTCGATCGCCTTGATGCGCGCATCGAGCTGGAGCTGGTAGCGCTTGAACGCCGGCGTCGGCTTCGCCGTCACGATCTGGCGCTTGCCGGTCGAGATCGCCGGAATCTTCACGTAACGGCGCAGGTCCTCCGGCATCACCACGTCGGCGAAGGACCGGAACATGGCGATCAGCTCGGGGACGTTGACGAAAGTCGCGAAGCGCGTGACCGGCTTATATCTACCGGAGGGCTGAAGCTCGAGCTCGGTCGAGACGTCGCCGAAGGTCGAGGCCCAGGCGTCGAACTCGTGCAAGCCGCGCTCGCGGAGGGCGGCGTAGCCGAGATAGCGCTGCACCGAATACATTTCGCCGAGCGTGTTCGTGATCGGCGTGCCCGACGCAAGCACAAGCGCGCGGCCGGGATTTTTCGTCTCGATGAAGCGGGACTTCACATAGAGGTCCCAGGCGCGCTGCGAGCCGTTGGGATCGACGCCCTTCAGCGTCGACATATTCGTGGCGAAGGACAGCTTGCGGAATTCCTGCGCCTCGTCGACGATGATCTGGTCGACGCCGATCTCCGAGATGGTGAGGAGATCGTCCTTGCGCGTGGCGAGCGACTCCAGGCGCTCCTTCAACCCCTCCTTCAGCCGCTCGAGACGCTTGCGCGAGACGCGGTCATCGCTCTCGACCTTGGTCAGCAGTGTCTCGTAGAGCTCCAGCTCGTCCTGGATCATCTGCTGCTCGAAAGCCGACGGCACGCCGATGAAGCGAAAGGCCGAGTGCGTGATGATGATCGCGTCCCAGGTCGCGGTCGCCGCCCGCGACAAGAATCTGGCGCGCTTATCCTTGCTGAAGTTGGTCTCGTCGGCGACGAGGATGCGGGCGTTCGGATAGAGCGCCAGAAATTCGCGCGCGGCCTGCGCCAGGCAATGGCCGGGCACGACGAGCATCGCCTTAGCGATCAGGCCGAGCCGGCGCTGCTCCATGATGGCGGCCGCCATCGTCATGGTCTTGCCGGCGCCGACGGCGTGGGCGAGGTAGGTCGCGCCCGCGGCGATGATGCGCCAGATGCCGCGCTTCTGATGATCGTAGAGGACGAAGGCGCCGGATGCGCCCGGCAGCTTCAGATGCGAGCCGTCGAAGGCGCGCGGCACAATGTTGTTGAAGCGATCATTATAGACCCGCGCCAGCCGATCCGTGCGATCCGGATCGCTCCAGATCCAGGTCTGGAACGCGGTCTTGATCTTCTGAAGCTTCTCCTTCGCCGCCTCGGTGTCGACGACGTTGAGGACGCGGCGCTCGCTGTCGCCGTCTCTGATCGTGTCGAAGATCTGCGGCACGGACGAATTGAGCGCGTCGGAGAGAAGCTGGCCGGCGTGCCGCCGGTCGGTGCCCCATTCCGACGTGCCGGCGGCGATCCAGCCGAGCTGGCGGGCCTCGACCGTCCACGACGCCAGTTCCGGCGTGTGGTGGATCTTGATGTCCGCGCCCATCGTCTCCTTGACGAAGGCCATGATGTCGTCGGCCGGAATCCACGGCGCGCCGAGCCGCGCCGTGATGTCCGAGGGCCGAAGATCGGCAGGCTGCACATCGCGCAGCGCCGCGACATTGCGCTCATAGGCCGGATCGAGAGCCGCCGCGGCCTCGGCCGCGACGAGCTTCGAGCGGACCGCGCCGGAGAGATAGGCGTCGGCGCTCTGCCAGGAGCCGTCCGACGGATCGCGGAAGATGGCGCTGCCGAGCTCGGCAATCACGTCCTCGACATCGCGATGCAGCAGCTCCGCGATATGGTCGGGATCGACATGGCCGCGCTCGTTGAGCACGACGGCCAGCGCATCGACCGCGCTGGTGATGACGGGCGGCGCCGGCGGCGCGATCACGCGCTCGGTGAAGATCGGGCCCGGCCGCGCCGTATCGGATTCGAGGTCGTAGTCCTCGATCGACGCCACGAGCCAACAATCGGGATCGTCGAGAAAGGGCTGCAGATTGGGACGGCGATGCGTCTCGCGGACCTCGCCCGTTTCCGGGTCCTCCGTCGTGGAGACGACGGTCGCGTTGATCGGGCCGAAGCTGCGCACGAAATTCGACCAGGCGATCCGCAGCCTGACCTGCGCGTCCCTCCACGGCCGGTCGAGCTCCTGGCACTTCAGAACCTCTCGCACGGCCTCGCGGATCAGGATCAGCTTGCTGATGATGCGGACGTGCTTTTCCGGAACGCCCTCGGCGCTGCGGCCCTTGCGCACCGCGACGGCGACGGGACCGCCGTCGAGGACCTGCATCAGGCCGTGCCGATTATCGAGGAGGTAGCTTCCCTCCCGCGCCGTAAGACCCGTAGCGCCTGTCGTCTGCGTGGACGACACCTCGTCTTCCGCCTCGAAGTCGATCGGCTCCGGCTCGCCGTCATAGAGAGCGGCGGGAAGGCGAGCGACCGCGGCGGGGAGCGCGGTCGCGAGGTCGTCGCCTTCATTCGGCATACAGGTGTAGGTCTCGCCGAAGGGGCCGGAGGTCAGCGCATGTGCGCCGAGCACCATGTCGGGATGGCTGGCGAACCAGCGATTGACGCGAATGGCGCCCTCGTCCGCAGTCGCGTCGCGCACCTCCTCGAGATCGAGCCAGGACAGGTCGCCTTCGGCTTCGCCATGCTTGCGCCGGCGAAAGAACAGGATGTCGACCACGACGTCGGTGCCTGCGTCGGCGCGGAAGCTGCCTTCGGGCAGCCGGACCGCACCGACGAGATCGGCGTGCTTCGCGATCTCGTCGCGCGCGCCGGCATCGGCCTTGTCCATCGTGCCATGCGACGTGACGAAGGCTGCGAGAGCGCCCGGCTTCAGCAGCCGGATCGCCTTGACGATGAAGTAATCGTGGAGTCGCAGGCCGAGCGAGCGTAGCGCGCGATCCGAGCGCACGGTTCGATCGGAGAAGGGCGGGTTGCCGATGACAAGATCGAACCGCGGCGGCAGCTCCGTGCGCGTGAAGTCGCCGGTGACGATGCGAGCGCGCGGCTGCAGGAGCCGGGCGATGCGCGCCGTGACGGGATCGAGCTCGACGCCGGTGACATGGCTAACGTCGCGCAGCGCCTCCGGCATGAGCGCGGGAAACAGGCCGTTGCCGATGCCGGGCTCGAGCACGCGGCCGCCGCGCCAGCCGAGCCGCTGCACGCCCGCCCAGATGGCGCGGACGATGAACTCGGGAGTGAAATGGGCGTATTGCGTGCAGCGCGCCAGCGAGGCGTAATCGGCATCGTCGACGGCGTCCTGCAACTCGGCGCCGATCTCGTCCCAGCCTTTCGTGAAGCCGGTCTCGCCCGGGCGGCGGAAGACGCCATTGGCGAGCTCAGAGGCGCCGAAGCCAGTGAAGCGTATCAGCCGTTCCTGCTCGTCGCGCGTAGCGGGCCGTTCATCGGCCTCGATCTCTGCAGCGAGCCGCACGGCCGCGATGCTGTCGCGGGCGCGCTGCTTCCAGCCCCTGGCCAGGCCGCGGTCGCCGGCGAGATGAAAATTGGCGCCCCGCTTGCGTGAACCGGGTCGAGCGGGCCGCGCCGATGCGGCCGCCGGCGCCGCGGGGGACGGCGGCGGCGGCGGATCATCGTCGGGATCGTCATCGCCGGTGATGTCGGCAGCGAAGGCGGTGACGCCGAGGCCGAGGCCCGACGAAAGCGCCGTGTTTCCGAAGAGGTCGAGGGTGAAAGGGTCGTCCTGCGCCATTGGGAAAGTCCTTCTGCTGGGCGCGCGCGACCGCGCCGCCGCCGCGGAGGGCGGCGGACGGCACGGCGTTGCGGGATTGACGGGAGAGCCGGCGCGATCGGCCGGCTGCGGAAATGCGAAGCCCGGCATGCGGCCGGGCTGTTCGCAGGTCGAAGAGGACGGCGCGGGGCTAGGCCGCGATCGTCTCGGGCAGATGCCGGAGCTGAACCGGCAGCTTCGCCGCGATCTCGGCGTCGCTGAGTTCGTCGAGGAGCTTCAGCACGGTGCCGTGCCCGCCGGCATAGACGAGCACCGTGCGGCGGCCGCGCATGGAGGCGGGCCAGCGTTCGCCGGCATAGCCGCGATAGTCGTCATGCGTGCTCGACCAGATGTGCTCGAGCCGCTCCTCGCGCGTCATGGCGCGGACCGGCCGCGACTCGCGCTCGATGATCGCGGCCTTCATCCGATCGGGCGACGCGCGATCGGAGAGGTCGCAATAGCCGTGAAACCAGCGCTGGCGACCGTCGATGACGAGTGCGAAGAAGATGCTGGTCACGCTGTCCGTCATGAACTCGCGCAGCGCGAACAGATCGCCGCGCATGAACAGCGGCGGCAGGATCTCGAGCATGTAATCATGCTCGGCCTCGGCGATCTCGAACCACTCTCCGGCGAAGAGCTGCGCGCAGTCGCCTGCGCTGTATGCGGGATCACCGCGATGGCGATTGAACATGCGGTACATCTCACGGCGCGTGGCGACGCCCTGGAAGACCTTGCGGATTGTCGGGACGGCGTGCATGGCGGCTCCTTTCAGCCTTGCGGGCCGAAGCGCGAGCGATCGCCTGATCCCTCATCATTTCAGCCCTTCATCACGCCTTTCCGCGGGCCGCCTCTCCGGTCCGGCGGGTCAAGGGCCGCGGCACGCGGGCGAAGCCTCCCTTGACGCGCCGGCCGGGCATGCGGCATCGCGCCTTCATTCCTCTTCTTTCCTCCCTTCTTTTTGCTCCTCCGCGAGACGCCGCTCGGCATTGCCGATCGCGCCGAGCGCGGCCTTGAAGAGCGCCGAGCCTCGTTCCTCCGCGAGATCCGTGGCGGCCACGGCGGCGAGGCTCGCGGCGTGGATGTCGTCGTCGCTCACCGCATCCGGCGACAGGCGCGTCAGCGCACCGTCAAAGGCGATGATCTCGCCGATCATCGTGCGCACTTCGGCTTCGTCGAAACGCAGGAGCACATGGCTGGGCGGCGCGGCCGCCGCGGCAGCTTCGTCGCGGAATTGCGCGATCATCTCGTCGGTAGCGCAGGATCGGATCGCGTCGGCGGTGATGAGGGTGGCCATGCCGCCGAATCCGTCCGGACGCATCCGCGAGCAGGTGAACGCCGACGTCACGACAATTTCCCCGAGCGTTGGCGATCGCCGCACGATGTCCTGGAAGATCGTCGCCCATGACGTCATGGATAGGTCGAGCTCGATGTGGGTGTCGGCATCGGCGGTCTCCGCCAGGCGCTCTGCGGCGATGGAGTCGAGAACGCAGTCGACGCCGGCCGAATCCCGGTGCGCGGCGCGCAGCTCGGCTGCGTCGACCTCGATGCACTCGGCGGGGCTTTCCTCGGCGAAGAAATAGAGCCCGTCGCCATCAGGCTCGGCCTCGAAGATATGCGAGAGCACGAGCCGCTCGAGCGGCGTCATGTCGGGGTTGGAAATCGTCGTCTGCACGACGGTCGGCACGAAGTAGCTGGCCATGTCGGCCTCCTGAAAATGACAAAGCCCGGCAGGGCCGGGCGTGATTGCGGGGATGGTGGATGCCGGCGCCGGATCAGTCCGGATCGCGGGCGCCGGCGAGGATGGCTTCGGCCTTGGCGATCGCGGACACGGCGCGGTCCTGCCAATAGGCGCGATCCGACGCCTCGGCGCCGCTCAGCACCTTCACCAGGCCGAGCAGCACCTCGAAGTGATCGGCCTTGCGCTGCACGGTCTCGCGATAGTGCGATGGGACCAGCACGGACGGGCCCCTATAGGCGCTGTCGCGGCCTTCCCAGACGCCGGTGACATAGGTCTCGCCGGCGGTCTCGTAGTCGTGCTTCTCGTTGTCCCAGTCGTCGTCCTCGACGGCGAGCCGGCAGGCCTCGGCGAGGCTCTCCGCCTCGTAATTGCGCTGCCGATAGACCGGCAGGCGATAGGTGGTTTCGATCGTGAAGATGGGCATCGGAGTCGTCCTTCCCTTCGGGTGTTGAAGACACCCTCGGGGCGGCCGCCTCTCCGGTCCGGCGGGTCAAGGGCCGCTGGCCAAGCGGGCGAAGCCCCCCTTGACGCGCCGGCCGGGCATGCGGCAGGGACGCCATTGCCTCTTTCCGCCGATACCCTCTTGCCCGCTTCGTCGACCCTTCGAGCGGTAGGGTTGAGAGCGGGTCGGTCAGCCGGCGGCCGCAAGCGGCTCAGCGAGCCGGGCGAGCAGCAGGTTCAGGTCCTCGTTCCAATCGCCGGCGCGCGGTCGCGCGCGTGCATAGGTCGCGCTCGTCTGGACCGCGATCGCCTGGACGCGCTCGGCATAGACATCACCCTGGCGATTGTTGTCGGTCGCCGCCACGAGATGCGTGTTCGGCCGTGCCGCTAAGCGGCGGATCGCATCCTCGCTCGCAGGAGACCAGCCGCCGCCGGTGCTGACGTAGAGCGTATCGGGCCGCATGACCTGGATCGCGGCGAGACTCATGGCATCGATCGCCGCTTCAGTGATGCAGACGCGCGCGGCGGCCGACGGGCCGAGCCGGAACAGCTCTTTGGCCCCGCCGGTCGCATATCCGCGCCATTGGGGGCCGCGCTCCTCCCAGCCGACCACGATGCCGTTCTCGCTGCGATGAGCCGCCCACATGCTGCCATGCGGCCCCTCGCGGACCATGCCTTGGCCGACCGCCACGGCGACGATCGTATCGGGAAGCCCGCGTGTCTCGGTGAGATAGCGCCAGGTCGCCGAGCCCGACCGCGGGAGACTCCGACGCGCCCAGCGGTCGGCGATGGAGCTAAGCGGGGAGGACCGGACCTCGCGCTGCCACGCGAGCGGGGTGGGCACGAACCCGACCAGGGACGCGACCCATGCGCAGGCTTCGGGAAAGCCCTGCGCACCGAGATGCTCGGCGAGATCAAACACGTCGCCTTTCGCGGTCGACAACGGGTCAAACCAGCCGCGATCGTTGTGAATGACGATAATGATATTGGCATCGCGGCGGAATTTCATGGCGCGCCGCGTGCTCTCCTTTAGATCGATTTTCCAGCCGTCCTGTTGAAGCAGCGCGGCGCAACCGACCTTGCTTCGCAGTTCTTCGATTTCCTTTTTCTCCATCGCCTTCACCGGGCGCGCATCGCACATACCCCGGTCCTTTCTTCGGTTGACCTGCCTCGCCTTATCCCGAGGGCACGGCGCCCGTCTGCCGCGAAGCGTGCCGGATGCAAGGGCGCGCTGGCAAGCCGTCGCGGCCCGAGATCTCGACCGCGGCGAAGCCTCCCTTGCATCCAGCAACGCGCCAGCGGCATCGATCACCAATTCGAAAAAACAGGCACCACGTACTTTGCCGGCAACCTGCGCTCTGGTCGGAATTGGCATGCGGAATGAGAAGCCGAGATCAGCGAAGCCCGGCGGCCTTTTGGGTGGACGCGAGCGAACGGGCGTCTGGTGTGGTGGCGAAGTCGGCGAACGCGGTAGGTCCGTCTTGCGGCCTATATGCGCTCTCGCTCGCCAGCGGCGGCGACGGAGATCACACACAATCGACGAATTCAAGTTTCAGACTCATCGGACGACGCGAACGCTCCTTGCCTGGCAATCGATGGTTTACCGAAATTGATCTAGAAGCCGAGCGAACGAACGGTTATGAGTCGAGTGGGGCAGTACGCGCTGCCCTGGGGCGTCGAAACCCCTGCTAGCGGTTGGTGCCGGCCGACACGGCACCGCACTCCTTGACCTTATGGTCGGGGAGCCTGTGGCGTATGCAACAGGTTCACCCGAACTAAAGGCCACAGGGCCGTCTAGCACGGTTTCGAACTCCCCGATCACCAAGAGTCAGAGAGGGTTCGTTTGCGGGGGCGTACCGCAGGCACCTCCCCACGGAGGATCGAGTGATCAGGGCCAAGGCGCGAGGGCGCACTTCTCTTGAATCGCGCACGATTGAGGCTCATCGCGCCTATGTGCAGGCGTTGGTGGAGTGGGAACGGGTTTTTCACCTCGGCACCTGCTCGGTCTGCCGCCCCGAGGGTCTCACCGACGAAGAGCACGGCATCCAGTGCGAATTGGCCGAGGCGCAAAAGGAGCGGCGGCGGATGACTTTTCGGGAACGCTGCGACGAACTGGGCTACATGCCGTCAGGGGCAAAAACCTCGCTTCCTCTTCACGCGTCTTGTGGAGCGGTTCCGCGAAGACGAAAGAATTGATTGGCGCAAAGAACGGGGCCGTGGTGCAAAATCTGGCTTTGTGATGCCCCGGCGTAGCGTTATTGGCTAGCGCCGTGTTTATTCGGCGGGTTTCATGGTCGAAATCTTAGCACGACCAGAAGCGGATCAAGAACAAAGGCAGATGACCTGGCGACCTTTATAGCGATGATAGTGTCGCCGCGATCGCACCTGAGCTAAGTCCGCCGAAGAGTCGCCGTACTAATAGGCGTTTCGTTTTTTCATTTATTGAAATATCTCCAAGAACAGACAATGCGCGCGCTAGTCTGATTGCAATGGACCTTTGTGCCCATACCGCGCTGGCGATGGACATGACCAACTCGGCTCTGTCATCTGGTCGAGGTGCATTTCATGCTGATGGTCATTCCAGGCTCGGACGTCGGTCGATACGAGACATTGATGGACCGCGCCTTTCGGTTTCGGCATTCAATTTTTGTCGAAGAAAAGGGCTGGGAGGAACTGCGCCAGCCGGGCGGTCGCGAGCGCGATCGATTCGACGATCGGCATGCAATCCATCACATCTGTCTGCGCGACGAGGAGATCGTCGGCTATCAGCGGCTGTTACCAACCACTCGCCCGCATTTATTGAGCGATGTGTTGACGGATCTGTGCCGGCACACGCCGCCACGCGGCGAACATGTGTTCGAGTGGACACGCTTCAGCGTTGCGCGTAGCTATCGCGAACACCGACCGCGCGGTGACAGTCCCTTTCTCGAACTCGCCCAAGGCGTCGTCGAATGGGGCATTGAGCATCAGGTTGACACAGTCACGGTCGCGATCGACTGGCGGTTGATGTTAATCGCGATGCAATTGCGGTTCTTCGTCCGATCACTCGGTTTTCCCCAGCGTATTGGCCGCGACGAAGTTATTGCCCTGCGCATGTCCTTCAACCGCGAGACCCTTGAAACAATCCGGGCCGCACGAGGCTCCAACGAGTCGGTGCTGCCGATGTCTAACTGGCCGTCAGTTGCGTGATGGTCCGTATCAGCATGGAGTTATTCTATGATAAGAACTGCGGATACCAAGATCATCGCTCACGAACTTCACGCCCGATATGAACATTCGCGGGCGGTGACGCTGATCGGTCGCACCTTGCAAAAAGCTTTGTTCGCCGGGCGCTCCGACGAGGTTGTGTTTTGGGCCCTGGTTCATGCTCATTATCGTGGCGGAGATCTCTGTTCCTCGACCGAGGAGGAACTCAATTATTTTGCTCCCTGGATCATCCGCGACCCTTCCGAGAAAAACTGATCTGGGCGGTACCTAGACGTCTGTCGGATTGACGATGATCGACGCTGTCGATGGCGGTGGCGGATTGGCGGCTATACCGGTCGAGGTCGGAAAATCGCCCGGCCCGGTCGGCGTCTGCTGGCAAACCGCCGACTGGTCTCCGGTAAAGCAGGAGGCGTCATATCCGGCGCCGCGGATGAGGTAGCTGCACACGCTTACCCCGTTGCCATCCTTGACGTTGCGGGCATTGCAGTCGCCGCTCGCAGCGTAGTTCGCGAGCTTCCCGCGCTGGCCGCAGCCGAACTGGCAGGCCATGAGGATGGAAGATTGGTCGATCGTGGCGCAGTGGCCGCCGTAACATACCTGCTGTCCGATCAGCGAGGTCATGCCGTTACTCTGCGCCTTCGACCACTCATTCTGTTCGTACCGGGTCCAGGCGGCGACCTGGGCGGAGGGATCGTCGAGAAAGCTTTGCGCGCTGCCGCTGTAATAGCGTTCGAAGGTGCCGGGGCAAAATTGGAATGCTCCGAGGCAGCCGAACTGATTTGTGGTGCCGAAATTTCCTTCGCTGCTGGACACTTTCGCAGCGAAATCCGCACAGTTCGACGGGATGCCCGCCGCAGTAAGATTGGCGGCTGATTCTCCGGCGAACGCTGCCGCCCCCGACAGACACAGCAGGAGACCCGCATCGGCCAGGATGCCGCGAACAGCGCGCGCTGTCATGGCTTGCCCTCCGGAATCGCAAAGGTGAAATCGCCGTTGACGAGCGTCTTCCCGTCGTCGGTCAACGCGAAGGGACGCTGTGCGAACGCCGCCTGCGCCTTGTCGGCGGCCATCGCGGCGAAGCGCGGATCATCAGGAGGCACGATCTGATGCATCATATCGTCGACCAGGACGGTCGGCTGCTGATGGGGGGCGACGCGCACAAGGCGGGTAGGGCAGGTGCCGGATGTGCAGTCGTCGTTCCAAATCTGCGAGATCAAGAAGTCGCCGCGCGGCGTGCGCAATTCATATTCGTGAATGGTCACGGTGCCGGACGAGCCGGCCGCGAGCGCATCACCCGTCCAGACCTTGTCGGGGTCCTGGGTCACGTTGCGATACGAGGTCTTGTAGCTGAAAGCCGCGTCGGCCGCGGCTGCTGGCACCGCGCCGACAAGGGCGGTCGCAGCAAGCAGACAGATCATCCGAAAGTGCATTTCTATTGTTCTCCTCAATCAGCGTCGCGGCGGTTCAGCGGCACATCCAGCGAGCAGCCGTCGACAGCGTTATGGTTGACGATCATGCCCGTCTTCAACGTCCGGTTCGGAACGTCGTAGGATGCATAGGCCGCGGACACCGTCGGATCGGGCGATGCGCCTGGCTCAAGCTCAAGGAAGCAAGCGCGGCCGCCCTCGAGAGTGCGCACCTGGATCCCCTCGTAAATCGCAATCCGCATGGGGCAGAGCTTCACCGTCGCGCGCGCCTGCGGCACTGCGGTCTTGATCGTGCATCCAATCGCCGTGTTGAGGATACTGAGGACAACGGAACGACCGCGGCTCCAGATGACGAAATGGGCTTCGGTGACGGGCGCATTGCCGCCCGCGAAGCGATGATCCCCACGCTGCCGATAGCCTTGGTTGTTGCGTTCGATCGCGTCCTTCCAGATGTCGGTGTAGGTGGCGGTCGCGCGAGAG
This sequence comes from Bradyrhizobium campsiandrae, assembly GCF_014529705.1. Classification (GTDB taxonomy): domain Bacteria; phylum Pseudomonadota; class Alphaproteobacteria; order Rhizobiales; family Xanthobacteraceae; genus Bradyrhizobium; species Bradyrhizobium campsiandrae. The sequence goes on along the minus strand of NZ_JAANIH010000010.1, from coordinate 56,239 downwards.
GGCAGCTGAAGATCCGCATATGCCATCGGTCGCCACGTCCCCGGATCGGGCGTCACCGTTTGCGCGCGGGCTTGGGTGTTCATCATCCCTGCGATCCCCATCGCCAGGACAAAAATGGCAGAGCTGCGAAAGGCCGGCGATGTGCCTTTAATACAACATCTAATATAATGACTCAACTGCCTTGCCGCGCGCATTGTGCCGCCTGCTATTCGTAGCGGTCGCGGCCGGGCAGCCACCGCCAGAAATCCTTCGGCGAACGCTCCCGATTGCGCCATGGCACCACGCTGCGCGGCGGGTAGACGGGCTGCATGTTCCAGACGTCGCCGTAGTAATAAAAATTTACCGCTTCGCGGCGAAGGCGACGGCCACTGCCGTCCAGAAAATCCGTCGCGCAATGGACGACGGGACCGCGGTAGCGGATCACACGGGCGGTTTGTTCGTCCAGCGCGCCCGGCTTGCACCCGAACAGCCACACCGATGCGGGGAAGTTGCCTTCCCGGGCAGAGCCGGCGAGAAGCCGACGATAGGCCGCGTTCGCCTCCGGCTGGGTCGGATAGGGAAAACGCTCGGTAAGGATGGGGGCAAACGTCGACCGATCGGGGGCATATTCCAGACGGCCGGGCTTGACGGCGGCGGGGGTGTACATCGGTTCGCGCGCGGGCGGCCCATAGTCCGTCACCGGCCATGGCTGCGGCGCGGCGCAGGCTGACAGCACGAGCATGATGGGAAGAGAGAGAACGACGGCGGTACGGCTCATGGCGTTGCCTCGAACCGGGCGAGCGGCGGCGCGGCCGGGCGTTTGGCACGCCACTCCCAGGGCATCTGGAATGTACTCGACCAGAGCCCCCGATAGGCTTTGCGCGCGTCCTGCTCGGCTTGGACGTAGGCACGGATCGCCGGGTCCCTGTCCGTTCCGGGGAGCGCTACGGCGATGCCGGCGCGCAACATATCGGCAGCGATGTCGGGATGGCCCGCCGTGGCGCACCGCACCAGGTGCTCTGACGCCTCGTCCCGCAATGTCCTGCAGGCGAGCCAGGCGTTGAGGGTCGCCGTGACGAGCCACGATGTCGCCATCGTGCCGCACGGCCAGGGCTGCCTGCCCAAGCGCGCGGTCTGCTCCGGCGCGCAGGTATCAATGCCGTAGAGCCGGTAGGCCGCGCCCGTCTCGATATCGCGGAACCGCACCCCATTGATGACCTCGACCCGCAGCGGCGGCGATTGAAGCGGCAGCTGCGGCGCGTAAATGCCCTCGTTCCGATCGGCCGGCTGCGCGCCAGCCTTGGTTGTCGTCGCGGCCGCCAGGAGCGAGATGGCGAGAAACACGGTGTCACGCCGCGGCATCGTCGCGCGCACCGAGATCGAGCTTGTGGAAGACGTTGGCGATGATGTCGGTCGTGTAGATCGTCTCGCCGTCCTTCTTGTAGGAGCCGTCGGCGATGCGGCATTCGGCATAGACCGGATCGCCTTTCGCGACATTGGCGATGACCCAGGCCGCGGCTTTTTCATTGAGGACGCTGACCGTTACCCAGTCGGTCTCCTCGTGCCGCTCGCCCTTGGCGTCAGTCCACCCGCGGTCGGTCGCGATGTGGATCTTGGCGGATTTGTTAAACGCCTTCGGCGCCTGCCCGACAAAGCCACGGACGATGAAGAGATTTGTGGTTCGCATGGTCGCTCCTCGTGCTGACGTTGAGTCCTATGGGGTCGCTGGGTTTGCTCCTGGCATCCCGGACGCGGGAGCAGGCGAAGCCTGCCGCAGGGCGCGCAGAATGATCGCGTTCGGATCGGGGAGGTCGGCGAACGCCCACAATCCCGCCTTGGATCTCTGGGCGACAAGCTGGGCCACGAAGTACGGCGCGTGAACCGGCTGGCCGTCCGGTTTGAGCGCGGCGAAGGCGAAGCCGGTTGAAATCAGAGCTGTGCCGAGATCGATGCGTGAGCCCGCCGCGGCGCCCTTGCTCGGGCTGGCTAGGCAGAACACGAAGACGGTTCGCAGCTGCGGCGATTCGGCCGCGTCGTAGCACTGCGGTCTGAGATCGCGAACCAGTGCGACAAGCATGGCGAGCGAAGCCTCGCCGCAGTCGCGTTTGAGGCCGTGGCCGTTGGTGAAGCTCGTGTCACGCAGGCAGGCCTGGACGCCATAAAGACGATAGGTCACGTCGCCGGCCGACCAGCTGTCGCCTGTCAGATAGATGGCGTCCGCTGGAACTGGAAACCAGGGCGACGCGGATTGCGCCGTTACCCTTGTTGCGGTGAGTGGCAGGGCCAGAATCGCGGCCATCAGCCATGCCCGGCCCATTCTAGTAGCCCTGCAGCGAGAAATAGAAGCGCTGCACGCCGTTGGCCGAGCTGATGTCGACGTAGTAGGGCTCGCTGCGGCGCTGGCGCGGCGTCGTCGGATAGGTCGTCGTGCAACCGCCATCGCTTCCTGAGCACATGCGCTCGGGCTTGGACAGATCGGCGCACAGCTCTCCGTTGGCGGATGGCGATGTTTCTCCGCCCGGCAAGCCTGCGACCGGTGTTAGGCCTACCGGACAGGCTTCGTAAGGCTCATAGCCCGGGCCGCTGGCATGCCCTTCAGAACAGGTTGGCCAGCCGCCGCCGCGGGCGAGCCGGCGAAACAGTTCCTGCATGACCGGCACGCAGTAGGGGATGCTGGACCATCCCGGATTGCTGGCCGCCGCGCACAGCAAGACCTTGCACCCGAACGAAGCGTCCTGCGCCGCCGCAGGTGGGGCGGGTTGCACGAGGCCGAGGCTGAGGCCGGCCAGCAGGACTGAGCAGCGTTTCATTCCATCCCTCCGGATCGAGCTGGGGACGTCATTCACTAACCTGTTGCCAAGGTAACAACATCTAATATATTGTCTATTGAAAAGTGGAGAGCCTAGGGGCATGTCGAAGCGAATCGCGGCGATCGGATTGGGGATGATGGTGGCCTGCGCCGGCGCAAACGCTCAGGACGCAGCGAACGTTTCGCACCTCGCGACCGTCGATGCCTCCGGCCGCGTCATTCCACTGGACACGCCGCGATTCCGCCTCGACGCGAATGAAGCGGCGCGGCCGTGCGGCGGCGCGAAGGCGATGGCGCCCGACGAGGCGCGAGCGCTGGTGGCACGCATCGCCACAGAGGAGAAGTTCTCGCCCGAATTCGCTCAGTCGGTGGCGAAGAGCGAAAGCCAGTACAACTCGATGGCGCTCTCCGGAAAGGGGGCGTTCGGCCTGATGCAGCTGCTTCCGCAGACCGCGCAGCGCTTCAACGTCGACCTCTGCAGCCCCGCCGATAACGTGCGCGGCGGCATCCGCTTCCTGCGCAGCCTCCAAGACAAATACAAGAACCCGTTCTTTATCCTCGCGGCCTACAACGCCGGCGAGGAAGCCGTCGCCAAGAGCCGTGGTGTTCCTCCCTATCCCGAGACCGTTCGGTTCGTCGCCCAAGTCATCAACGATTTCTACAGCTGGCCGGATCCTCGCGGCGCTGGCGCTCTCGCGTCCGCCCAGCCTGACGTCGTCGAACTCGCCACGCGGCCCGATGCGGCGCGTCCCCAAGCCGGAAGGCATTGGAACGATGGTTTCGTCATGCACGTCGATTGACAGGGAGGACTAGATGACTCGATGGATTTCGCGCACGCCCCTCGCTCTGAGCCTTGTGGCGCTCAGCGTCGTCGACGCCGCGGCACAGTCGGGCGGGACGCTGCAACCCGTGCAATCCACGCTCACGCAGTTGGTTCAGGCTTTGACAGGCCCGATCGCCACCGCGCTGGCGACACTGGCCGTCATCGCGTGCGGTCTGTTCGCCTGGTCCGGCCGTCTGACGTGGGGCATCGCCGGTAGCGTCATTTTCGGCATCGTTCTGGTGTTCGGCTCGGCGCAAATCGTCCAATTCTTCCAGTCGGCGGTCGGCCAATGACCGAAGCCGAGCTCGATGATCCGCTTATCACCCCGCTGGTCAAAGCCCTCACTCGCGCGCCGACGCTGATGGGCGTGCCGTATATGTACTTCATGTTCAACGGCGTGGTCTCGAGCGTGTGCTTCCTTGTCACCCACAATCTCTTCATGCTGCTGGTCGCGATTCCGCTCCATCTGTTCGGCTACGTGATGACTCTTCGCGACGACCGTATCTTCGAGATCCTGTTCGTCCGCTCGACAAGATGTCCGCCCCGCTCGCGCTCCTTCTGGGGCGCCGACAGCTACGCCCCGTGAGGCTGCCATGGTCGCCCGCGCCCTTCTCGACGAGCTCACCTTCGGCGCCGTGTCCCGCCGTGAGCGACCGGTGGCGTCGCACATTCCCTATACCCGCCACGTCGACGATCACATCCTCAAGACGCGAGACGGCCTGCTCCTCACGGTGTTGAAGCTCGACGGCTACTCGTTCGAGACATCCGACATGAGCGAGGTCAACGCCCGTCTGCTCGGCCGCAACGACATCGTCCGCACACTCGCCAACTCGCGCTTCGCGCTCGCCGCGCACATCGTCCGGCGCGAGGTGCAACCACGGATCGCGTCGACCTTCGACAACGCGTTGTGCCGCGAGATCGACGAGCGCTACGACGCCTCCCTGTCGAAGCGTCGAATGTTCGTCAACGACATCTATCTCACGATCGTGCGCCGTCCGCTCCAGGGCCAGGCCGGAACCTTCGACGTCCTGATGACGAAGGCTCTCGGCCGCAAGGACGAGGCCGGCGAGTCGGTGGCCATTCAGACCGCCCTCAACGAGCTGCGCGATGCCGCGACGGCGGTTCGCGAGAACCTGGCCGCCTATGGCGCGCGGCAACTCGGCGTGGTCCGGCGCGACGGCATCTGGTTCTCCGAGCCGCTGGAATTCCTCGTGCAGATCGTGAACGGCGGCCTACCGCGGCCGATGCATCTGCCCCGCATGGACCTTGCGGACGCGCTCTCGACGAAGCGTCTCTTCTTCGGCCGCAACGCCATCGAGATCCGCGGCGCCAGCCGCGACGACACGCGCTTCGGCGCGATGATTTCGATCCGCGAATATCCGGCGCAAAGTGGTCCCGGTTCGTTCGACAATCTCCTGCGGGTGCCGCACGAATTTATCGCCACCCAGACCTTCGCCATCGTCGATCGGCCGGTCGCCGCCAAGCAGATCGATCGCGTGTCGCGGCAAGTCGATATGTCCGACGAGGCCGGTTCGATCGTCGCGGAGCATCTTGACGAGGCCCGGGACGAATTGCTGGCTTCCGAGGCGATCTATGGCGAGCACCACATGACGGTGATGTGCCTCGGCCGCGATCTCGCCGAGGTAGGCGCGGCCGTGACAGCGGCCGGTGCCGCGCTGACGGATCGGTCGGTGATCTGGGTGCGCGAAGACCTCAATTGCGAACCGGCGTTCTGGTCGCAGCTGCCGGGCAATTTCGCCTATATCGCCCGCAAGGCTGTGATCTCGTCGAAAAACTTCGCCGGCTTCGCCTCGCTGCACAACTATCCGAGCGGGCGCCCCGACGGCAACCACTGGGGCCCCGCAATCTCGGTCTTCGAGACAACGTCGCAGACGGCCTACTATTACAATCACCACGTTCGTGACATCGGCAACTTCACCGTCGTCGGGCCGACCGGGTCGGGCAAGACCGTGTTTCTATCGTTCATCGCGGCGCAGACGCAGCGCATCCAGCCGCGCCCCAAACTCGTCTTCGTCGACAAGGATCGTGGCGCTGAGATCTTTATTCGCGCTCTCGGCGGTCAATATGAAGCGCTCATTCCCGGCGAGCCCACCGGGTTCAATCCGCTGTCGCTGCCCGACTCGGCAGCGAACCGCGAGTTTCTGTACCAGCTGTTCGCCTTCATGCTGCGTCCGGCCAAGGGCGGCGATCTCAGCGCTTCCGAAGAGCAGGTGATCCGAAACGCAATCGCAGCGGCGCTTTCAGCGGGTCCGGACGGGCGGACGCTGAAGGCGTTCTCGACCTTGCTGCGCGGTCGCATCCGGGCGGGGGAGGGGGATCTCCTCGCGCGCTTGGAAAGCTGGATGCGGCCGGATCAGCGGGGCTGGCTGTTCAACAACGATGAGGACCAGTTCTCGATTTCGAGCATCTTCGGCTTCGACATGACGCGCGTCCTCGACGATCCCGTCATTCGCACCGCCGCGCTCATGTACATCTTCCACCGCACCGAGGAGTTGCTCACGGGCGATCCGGTGATGATCTTTCTTGATGAAGGCTGGCGGCTGCTCGACGACGAGGTCTTTGCCTTCTTCATACGCGATAAGCTGAAGACGATCCGCAAGCAGAACGGCATCATCGGCTTCGGCACGCAATCTGCGGCCGATATCGTCCGCTCACGCGCGTCCAACACGCTGATCGAGCAGACCAGCACCAACATCTTCTTTCCGAATCCCAAAGCCGACGACGAGAGCTATCGTCAGGCTTTCCGCCTTTCGGGCCGCGAGGTCGACTGGATTCGCAGCACCGTCCCCGAAAGTCGGTCCTTCCTGATCAAGCACGGCCGGGACAGCGTCGTGGCCCGGCTGAACCTGTCGAGCATGCCTGACCTCATCAAGGTGCTGTCCGGTCGGACCGAGACCGTGGCCGAGCTCGACGCGCTGCGCGCGCGCGTTGGCGACGATCCAGCGGTGTGGCTGCCGATCTTCCTGGGGAGAGACCCTTCATGAAGACCATCCTGATCATTGTCGCGGCGGCGGCTTTGGCCACCCAGGCGCACGCGGCCATCCCGGTCGACGACGCAGCACAGCTCAGCCAACATTCGTTGACAGCCAGCACGACGGTCAAACTCGTACCGGTGACGACGCAGCGCAAGGACGCCAATAGCGGCGTCAAATGCGCGGTGACCACGGGCAAGAAGGCCAACGTCACCGATCCGACCGTTAAGCCGCAGGCGGGCGCCGGAAGCCAGGCCCTTCGCTCCTATGCGCCGGACATGCCCGCCGCTCCCGATCCTGGGGCGCAAGGCGGCGCGCTGAACAGCCAGACATTGTTTCAATCGAGCGGCAATGTCGTTGCCGGTCTCGATGCCAGTCGCTCGACGCTTGGCGCCGCGCAGTCAGGGTTTCAGGTCGCGGGCCAGCAGGTCGGCACCGGCTCGACCGTGATGGCGGCGATGGACATGAACAGCGCGGCGCGGCTGCAGAACAACCTTGCCTGGAACGGCGTCATTGATTCGACGGACCTTTGGGTCACCGCCCTGAACGCGCTCAACCTCGCCAGAACGAGCGACATGAGCCGGGCGGCCGGGGGCATGCGGGCGGCGACGGTGATGGGGGGACGGCCCGCCTCCGGTCCGGTCTGTCCCGCGGGCATGATCGGGACCGGCTCGCCGACTGACCCTTGCCGGACGCCGACGGGATGCTCGACCACACCGCCGGGCACGAACCCCGACCCTGGATGCGTCAGCGCCCGCTACGTCGACACCGACGGCAACGTCATCTTTTACCTCGCACAGGCGCAAGGCACACCGACGAACGACAGCGCTTCGACCGGGCCCGGCTTGACCGTGGCCGACGTCGCCGCGGCGCTGGCCGCGATCAACAACGACACGCGCTAGGGAGGATTTTCATGCGCACCATCCTTGCCCTCATCGCCGTCATCGTGACCGCCCAATTGTCGCCAGCGTTGGCGCAAGTCCCGGTCATCGACAACGCCAACCTGCAAAAGGCCCAGGAGATCGCAACCAGCACCCAGAAGATCCTGACCGCCGATCAGCAGATCATGCAGTTCACCCAGAAGACGCTGCAAGCGGTGACGGGCGATCGCTCGTCCCAGGCGCAAGGAACGCTCGCACAAATGGCCCTCGGCGGCGGCTTCTCCATGGCGCAGGCGCCCTCCCTCGGATCGGTGATCTCGGGCGGGGCGCTGTCTTTCGCCGGCATGGGCTCGAATTCGCAGAACATCGTGTCGACTCTGATCAATGGCCTGCAGCTCGTACAGACGATCACCGGTCTCACCAGCGGCCAGAGCCACCCCGTGGACACGGCTTACAAGAGTTCCGTGAACGTCGCCGCTACGCTCTCGGGGCTCATCAACTCGACACAGAGCGCGGTGCAGCAGCGATCGAGCGCTTTCAAGCAGGGCGGCCAGCAGATCGGCCAGGCGCAGGATCTGAAAGGCAGCATCGATCAGAATACCCAGGTGCAGGTTCAGACCGGCCTGACGATCAATGAACTGAACGGGGTTGCGAACAATGCAGCCGCTGCGGCGAACCAGGCCAATCTCGATCGCATCGCGGCGGAGTCGGCCGCGGCGCGCGCCATGAAATTCACTCAGTAGCGGAGCGGGCGGCGAGCCGCGAAAAGCTTTCGCGCACGCCGCGCGGGACGGCGCAACACAACATCTGGGGGACCCCCATGTCGAAGGCCATTGTCATCGCGACAGCCGTGGTTGCGCTCGCCGTGGGCGTCGCGGTCGGACGCTACGCGCTCCGTCCATCCTCATGGCCGGCGACGAGCACCGCTGAAACGTCCCCCAACCGGAACGATGCCGCGGAATCCGCCTCGCGGGCCATGACATTCACGCAACCCAAGGCGCCGCCGCAGTGAGATCGGTATCGCTCCTCATGGCCAGCGTACTACTCACGCTCGCGCTCGGCGGCTGTGCCTATAAGCCGCTGAAAGCGCCGTGTTCACCCGACGAGGGCGGCGCGCCGCTGGCCTATGCGCAGCTCCCTCCCGCGCCGCCCGCTCGAGCCGCGGTTGAGGCCGTTGACGCCTGCGGCCCGATGCGGCCGATCTGAGGAGCGCGATGGCCAACAATTTCAATATCACTTCGCTACTGCAATCCGTCGACCAGCTTGGCCAGAATTACGTTTCGACGGCATATCAGGCCCTCGCGAACGCGGCGACATCGGGCGGGACAACCGGCGTCGCCGGTCTGCTCCTGACGCTTTACGTAATCTTCTGGGGCGTCGGGATCTGGCAGGGCACGGCCAGCGGCGGCCCGACGGATTATGCCTTCCGGCTCTTTCGCGCGATGATGATCTATGTCCTGGCGACCCGCTGGGGAGAATTCCAAACCTTCGTGTATACGATCCTGAATGACGGTCCTTCCGCCATCGGCAACGCGCTGCTGAGCGCCGTCACTTCCGCCAACAATACCGGCACCTCGGCCAATCTCACCTCGGTCAACGCCGTCCAGTCGGCCTTGCAGAACATGTGGGACACGACCAATAGCGCGACCGAGGCGTTTCTACAGAATGCCGGCATTACCAATTGGGGACCCTACATCTTCGCCGCCGTTTTCTACGTTGTCATGGCGATCCTGATCGGTTTCGCCATCTTCCTGATCGTGTTGTCGAAGATGTTCATGTGGCTTCTGCTTGCCCTGGCGCCGCTATTCATCATCCTGCTTCTGTTCGGCGTCACGTCGCGGTTCTTCAGCGGCTGGATGAGCTCACTCGCGCAGTATTTCCTTGTGCAGGTGCTCGTATACGCCTTCCTCGCCTTCTATGTCTCGCTGATCCAGCAATCGATCGACACGCTGAACGGCGTCGCCAACAGCAAGTCTGCCACATGGGCAACAATCGGACCGGTGGTGCTGCTCGCCATCATCGGCATCCTCCTGCTGAGCCAGATCAATAACATAGCGGCCGCTATCGCAGGTGGCGTCCCGATCTTCGCGCCCCGGCTCGGCGCGGTCCTGGCCACGGCCTCCGGCTACCGGATGGGGGCGGCCGCCAACCGAGCGCGCCTCGCCTTCCGCAATCCGTTCAACCCCGCTTCGATGGCGCGGCGGGAGGAGCTGGCCGCGCGGCAGAGAGCGCGCGTCGGCCTCCGCGCCGCGAGCTGGACGCAGTCCGCAGAGTTCCGTCGGCTCGCCGACCAACTCCGCAACTCCGGCGTACCGCCCGCGCAGAGCGGGGGAGGAAGACCGTGACGGATACCACGACCCAGTCCGACCGGGTTGATCCGCGCTATTATGCCGACGGCGCAACTTGGGAGCATGATATCGCCCGGCGCAACCGCAACTCGCGCGCGCTAGCCTGGATCGTCGCCACCGTGATGACCATGGTTGCCGTCACCGCGCTCGCCGTGCTGGCGCTCCTCGTGCCACTCAAGACCTACGAGCCTTATATGGTCGTCGTCGACAAAACGACGGGGTTCGTCGAGGTCAAGCGACCGACCGCGGAGGGACCGCTGACGCAGGACGAGGCGGTCACGATGTTCAATGTCGTGCGCTACATCAAAGCGCGCGAGACCTACGATCCGAAGGCGCTGAAGGATAATTTTGATCTCGCCCAACTCCTCGCCGCCGGAGACGCGGCGCGCGAACTCACCGAGATTTACTCGCCCGCCAATCCCAATAACCCGGTGAAGATCTACGGGACGAACACCGAGGTCAGCGTCACCATCAAGTCGGTGACCTTTCCGAACAACCGCACCGCTCTGGTCCGCTTCTCCACCGACGAAAAGTCGGCCACCAACATCGTGACTCGGCACTGGGTTTCTCTGGTGCGCTTCCGTTACACGTCCGCGCCCATGCGCAACGAATGGCGTTTCGACAATCCGCTGGGCTTCCAGGTGCTCGAATATCGGCGTGACCAGGAATCGGCGCCATCTCCGCGCAGCGTGGGGCAGCAGCCATGATGCGGCCGTCCGCTGTTGCGCTTCTTACCCTCTTACTGTCGACGGGCGCGGCGCTTGCCGAATCGACGCCGCGCCCCGGCCGCCTCGACCCGCGTGTGCGCGACGTCGTCTACAACCGGGACAACGTCACCGCAATCGACGCCACCTACGGCACGTCGACGATGATCCAGCTGCAGCCTGACGAAAAGATCGAGACGTTGGCGCTCGGCGATTCCATTGCCTGGCGCGTCGAGCCGAACCGAAAAGGCGACATCATCTTCATCAAACCCGTGGAGAAGAACGCGCAATCCAATCTCAACGTGGTGACCGACAAGCGAGTCTACTCGTTCCTGCTGCGCTCGAACACGCGCCCGCCATCGAATCAGATCTACGCCGTGCGGTTTCGCTTCCCGGATGACGAAGCCAGCGCCCGGCTGCTTGCCGAAGCCAAGGAGCGCGCCGCCAATCCGAACTTGAAAGCGCTCAACATCGCGAACGCCAACAGCAACTACGGCTACAAGGGGTCTTCCACCAACAAGCCGGTCGCCGTCTTCGACGACGGCACCAAGACCTGGTTTCGGTTCGAGGGCGAGACACCGGCGATCTTCATCGTCGACGCGGATCGCAATGAGAGCCTCGTCAATTTCCGGACAGAGGGACCCTATGTCGTCGTCGACAAGGTCTCCGCGCAATGGACCCTGCGCAACGGCCAGGAATCGACCTGCATCTTCAACCGCCGTCTGACCAACGTGCATGAGCCGACAGGCCTTGAGCCTTACGCGCCGCAGCGCGTGGGCACGGCCACCGCCTCGGGAGGTTGAGCGCGCATGCCGACGGCCGACGATTATCGTTCACTGGAGCTCGAGGCGGCCGCCGCCAGCTCTGTCGCCCGGGGGCGAACCGCTCTCGGCGGTTTCTTGAAGATCGCCATACCGCTTGGGGCGCTGGCGATTGCCGCCTGGCTCATCTACGGATCGCTGGCCCGCCGGACTCCCACTTTGACGACGCCGGACAAAGAAGAATTCACGACCACCCAGTTTCCGGCGCCGTCGCTTTCGACGCCCCGTCCCCAAACCGATCAGGGCACGATCGTCGTGCCGCCGGCGCCGCCCGAACCCGCTCCGCCTGCTCCTCCGGTCGCACCGCCCCTGGCGTTGCCGCCGCCGCCGGCACCGGAACCGCCCCTTGTCGCGGCACCGCCCAACGATGACGAGGCGCGGCGGCTCGCGGAGCTCGAGCGGCAACGCCAGGAGGAAGAGCGACGGCGCTGGGAGCGGCTGCGCGCGCCACAGGTGATCGCTGACAACGCCTCGGCGGCCGCCGCTACGAATGGCGAGGACGGACCTCGTGGTGCGGCAGGCAACGAAGACGATCCCAATAGGCGCTTCCTCGCATCGGTCTCCGCCGCAGGGGTCGAAGTGGCCCGCGCATCAAAGAACGACCGCATCGACGCGCTGGTGGCGCAGGGCACGCTGATCCGCGGCGTGCTGGAAACGGCCGTACAGAGCGATCTGCCCGGCATGGTGCGAGCTGTCGTGACCGAGAATGTCTGGTCGTTCGACGGCCGACGCGTGCTTATTCCGTCGGGCAGCCGCCTGATCGGCGAGTATCGGTCCGGCATCGCCCAGGGCCAGACCCGGGTCTTCATCGTCTGGACCCGGATGTTGCGGTCCGACGGCGTGTCGGTGCAACTCGGTTCGAACGGCGCCGACGAGCTCGGCCGTGCCGGCAACGCTGGCTTCGTCGACAATCATTATCTCGAGCGCTTCGGCTCGGCGATCGTGCTGTCGCTGGTCGGCGGGGGAGCACAATTCCTCAGCGCATACGGACAAAACACCGACGGCTATGGCAACGGCACGGTCATCACGACCACCGACCCCGTGACCGGCGTCGTGACGCAGACCCAAACCGGCGTGAACCAGAACCAGCTTTCCCTGCAGGCCCGTCAGATCGCCGCACAGAACATTTCCCAAACTCTGACCAACATCGCTCAGGAGGCCCTGCGCAACTCGATCAACATTCCACCGACGATTTACCTCGACCAGGGAACGCGGATCATCGTGTTCGTGCGGCGCGATCTCGATTTCTCGGCACTGTATCCCGATCCGGTCAAGGAAGCCCTCAGGGAGCTGAAGCGTGAGCGTAGTGGCGCGAAGCCTGACGGTCTTCATTGATCGCGCGCTGGAGCCGATCCGACCTTGGCTCGAGGACGATCAGGTCGTCGAGATCTGCGCCAATGGGCCTGGGGAAGTCTGGGTCGAACGGTTTGGACAATCGGCGATGGAAAGGCACGAGGTGCCAGCGCTCAGCGAACACGCGATCCGCCACTTGGCCGAGCGCGTCGCGGGTCATTCGGGGCAAAGCGTCAACGAAGAACATCCGCTTCTGTCCGCGGCCTTGCCAACGGGGGAGCGCTTCCAAGGCGTCATTCCCCCAGCGACGACCTCGGGCGGTGCGTTTGCCATCCGCAAGCAGGTCATCAAGGAGATGCGGCTCGACGATTATCGCCGCATGGGATCGTTCGACAAGGTCGCGATGACCGAAGAGGGCGCCTTGTCCGACGTCGATCGCCGCCTGTGCGAGCATCTCGACGCGGGCCGCATCGAGGACTTTATCAAGCTGGCCGTTGTCAGTCGATATTCGATCCTGCTTTCGGGAGGGACAAGCTCCGGAAAGACGACGTTCCTGAACGCGATACTCAAGGAAGTGCCGGCCGACGAGCGCATCATCACGATCGAGGACACGCGTGAGGTCAATCCGATCCAGAAGAACTTCCTTCCCTTGGTGGCCTCGAAGGGGGACCAGGGCGAAGCCCGAGTTACGGTCGAAATGCTCCTGCAGGCTTCCATGCGGCTGCGTCCGGACCGCATTTTTCTCGGCGAGATCCGCGGCGCCGAAGCCTATTCGTTTCTGCGCGCGATCAATACGGGACATCCCGGCAGCATCACGACGGTCCATGCGGACAGTTCGGCCGGCGCCTTCGAACAGCTGGCGCTGATGGTGATGCAGGCCGGGCTTGGTCTGCGGCGTGACGAGATCATCGCGTACATCAAGTCCGTTCTTCCGATCGTGGTTCAACAAACCAAGGTTGGCGGCTGGCGCGGCACATCCGAGATCTATTTCTCGCGCATGCCCGACTGGCGACGCGAGCACGCCGCGAGGTATGACCGATGAGCCGCATCATCGCATTCCGCATCGGCATCGGGCTGCTCGTGCTTCTGGCGTTCTGCTTGTTGTGGAGCCTGGCGTATGAGGTGGTGGTCGCGCTGCGCTGGGCGCCCCACCGGTTCCCGAGCGAGGGCGCCAGCCGCTGGGCGCTGTTCGCGATGCAGAATGCCGACCGCTCCGCCGACTTTTTCCTGGTGGCATGGCGTCATTTTTATGAGCGGCTGGTCTATCCGCCGACGCGCGCCGAGGCACTCATCCGTGCCGGATACGCCGCCGCCGCAGTGGTCGCCCTTGGCCTGGCCGGCGCGCTCTTCGCCTACATCAACCGTCGACAGATGCCGTACGGCGCGGCTCGCTTCGGCAATCTGATGGAAGCGGCGAAGCGGGGTTTGACCAGCAAACGTGGAATCGTCCTCGGATTGCTCAGTGGTGTCACCATCCGTTCCGACGAACCTGCGCATATCCTCGTGGTCGGACCATCGCGGTCCGGCAAAGGGACGGGCTTCGTCCTGCCCAATGGTTATGTGTGGCAAGGTTCGGCAGTCTTCTTCGACCCGAAGCGCGAGAACTTCGAGGCCCTCGCCAACCATCGCACGGCGATGGGCAATAAGGTTTTTATGTTCTCGCCGGGATCGAACGACACACACCGCTACAATCCTCTCGACTTCGTGCGCCGCGACGAGCGCATGGCTACCGACTGTCTCGTGGTCGCCTCCTTCGTCATTCCAGAAAAGGCCGACGACACTTGGGCCGGCGCCGGTCGGCTCTTGCTCTCCGCCCTGATCGGCTATGTGCTTTCCTCGCCGCTGATCGAGGGCGCTCAGCACATGCGCACGGTGGCCCGTATGACGACCACCGGGAAGGACATCTCGACGGTGCTGCGGGCCATCGTCCGCACCGAGCGACAAAATCTGCCGACATGGGTGGTCGACAGCTTCAATCAATACATCGCGCTCGAGCCGGAGACGCGCAACAGCGCGGTCTTCAACGTCAACATGGCGATGAGCCTTTGGAACAACGGTCTCATCTCGGCCGCGACGGAAACCTCGGACTTCGACATCCGGGAGCTGCGGCGCACGCCGATGACAATCTTCATCGGATGCACGATCGCCGAGCTTTCAATCTTCCGGCCGCTCATTCGCATCTTGTTCCAGCAAATCCACGACCTTCTAATGGTCAAGATTCCCGGCGACGACGAGCCGCATCAGGTTCTGCTGATGCTCGACGAGTTCTATCACGTCGGCCGAATGGATTCGCTGATTTCCAAGATCACGATCAGCGCCGGATATGGCTTCCGGATGGCAATCGTCATGCAGGACCTCGCGCAGCTCGACGAGCTTTACGGCAAGAACACCCGCATCACCACAGTCTCTGGCTCGCAGATCAAGCTGTTCATCCAGATCAACGATCTTGAGACTTCGGACTTCGTTTCCGAAATGCTTGGTGAGACCACGCAGGTCTATAAGACGCCGATCCAGCGGCCGGGCCAGGGCATCTTCGCGCCCCGAGTCTGGTCGCCGCACTACACACCGCGCCCCCTGCGCAGCCCGCTCGAGCTACGGGAAATGTCGGCGCGCCTTTCCATCTTGATGGTAAAAAATTCTCCGTCGTTCGAGCTGACCAAGATCAGGCACTACTTGGACAAGCCATATCGCGGCTATTACGAGCGCGCGAGAAGCGTCCCGCCGCCTCTGCCCAGATTGCGGGTCTGGCAGGATGAATCCCTTCAGGGAGCGATTAACCCCGGTCCCGACACGTCACATCTGGAGCCAACGGAGGCGGCCGCTGCCCGCGCACCGGCGCGATCTGGCAAAGTCTCGCCCCGCCGGCCGGCTCAAACCAGTGCGCCGAAGGCGAAGAGGCCCAGCGCCGCCGCAAAGGAAGCCCGTGCGCCCCTTGTTCTGACCACGGCGCCGGCGCCGGCGCCGCAGCCCCGCAAGGCTCTCGAGCTCGGCGCTGGCCCCCCCGCTCCCTCAGGAGAGACCTGCAATGTGCGGGATATCCTTGCTGCGGCGAGGCGGGACGAGGCTGACGATTTCGCGGCAATGATCAATATCGTAGTAGACGCACCTGGACCCAGACTTCGCCAGGTAGAGCAGACCCTTAAAGATCTACATAGTGAGTTCGGAGAAGAGCGCTGAGGCTTTGAGGCGGCTAGAGAGCGCGCCGCGAGGGACGCTAGATGCTTCTAAGAGCCCGCGCAGCTACAGTCTCAAAAGCTCCCTTACGTCGCTAAATTCATTTCGCTGAGCCGTGCGTCTTATCAATTCTCAGACGCTGCCATGAGCTTACGCGAGGAGTTTGATTCTGATCGCCGTCGCAATGGCGTGCGCCTTGTTTACCGCTCCGAGCTTCTCCCGCGCGGCGGCAACGTGCTTCAAAACCGTTGCGCGGGAGATGCCTAGAATAACCGAAATCTCCCAATCCGTTTTTCCTTCACCCGCCCACACGAGACAGTCCGACTCTCGCGGCGTCAAGGCTGCAGACAGTCGCCTGCGTGCGATTCTGTGATGCAGATAGCTCCCGACCGCGTAGCTTGCGGCGAAATTAAGCGCCGCAACCTCACTTGGCTCCACAGCGTACGCCGGGCCACCGAAAGACACCGCGGCGACGTCACCTTCGATCGTGGGAATCGGCACGACGTAGCCGTCCCGGAGCCCGAACTCGGACGCCTCTCCACTAATGAGTTTGACGTTCTGTCTTTCACGATCGGTTTTATAGGCGTCAGCCCACGCAAAGGGTGCCCGATCATATATCAATCGAGAGACGATGGGATCACGAAGTACATAGCCGTTGTCGTTGTATCGCTCCGCCCACCCCTCTGGAAACCGCTGAAACAAGATGCGTGAAGGCATTTCGTCCAGCGGAACGGGGCGCAACGGAACAATACCGCCAAAAACAGACGTGAAGCCGAAACTTGCAGCAAATGCGAGCAGACACTCTTCCACTTCGATCGCGCTCTGCGCTTTCTCGACGGCTTCAATGAAACCCACTGTTTGGTAGAATCGGTCCGGCACCTGCGCTCCTCCAAATTTTGTGCATCTCCCTTGGCGATAGCTCCCAACGTTCCGTTCGGAGGTCGTCGGTAGAGTTGGGTTTCGGATGATCGGATGGGATACGACGTGCGAGCTCGCGTCGAGACAACTAACTCGGGTTGATTGGAAACTATATGCTTGCGGTAGAGCCGCCTCTTGTTCGGTATTGCGCACGTTCGCCCCTGTCTCACCGGGGAAATGCGTTCGCAAGAATGGCTTCTAGCTTGGGATTTCTGTCGCGTTTGCCTGGCTGTTCACAGAGTCACGATTGGTCGCTTTCCCCTTGACGCGAAACCTTTCGATAAAGCGGAGAGCAGAGTGCACACTTCCGCCCTCCGCTGTCTCATGTGCGCCGGTTTAAGGAGCGATGGTGATACGGTTATCGACCTTCGTGACCCCTGGTGCCCGCCATGCGGCCCGCTCGGCTTCTTGGCGCTCGGCCCAAGAGCGAACCGTGCCGGTGAGCGTGACCTCCCCCCCGCTGGCCGTCACAACGATCCGATTGGCGTCGATCTCGGCGCTGCGCTTGAAGGCGTCCTCGATTTTCGATTTGATTTCGGCCGGGGCGACGCGCGGCTTCAGCGTGATCAGGTTTGAGATGCCCTTTATGCCTTTCAGGGCCCGGACCGCGCGTTCGGCGCGTGTGCGCTGGTAATCCCATTCGACGGAGCCTTCCAGCGTCGCCCAGCCGGTTTTCACCAACACCTTGACGTTTTCGTGCGCGTAAGGAAGCTCGGTCTTGATCGCGGCGACGGCTTCGCGCGCGAGCTCGGGATCGGTGCGCTGGCTTTCGGAGGGCAGCCGTACTTCGATGTCGTTCGCCAGGCCGAGGACGCCGGACACACGCTTTGCCGCTCGCTCTGCCTCGTACTTTTGCAGATAGCTGCGGACAAAACCCGTGAGCGTCACGACGCCGGACTTGACCGCAACGCCGATGTCGGTGGCGTCGATGTCGGGGTCCCACTTCAGCTCGAATTCCACGTCGCGCTTGATGTCACTGTCAGATCTCATTGTTCTATTTCCTTCTGCCAATTGAGCATGGCCGCGCTGCGCGGCCCCTGGTCGGTCCTCCGCAACTTACGGCGTAACCACGCTACGCCGGGCATGGTGGCGCGCGCTGACAGGCGTCAGTTTTCGATGTGGACGCCGATTCAGCACGAAGCTGCTCACGCGACGAACCGCCACTTGGCAGGAAAACAAACGTCCGACCTTCATGGGCAGGCTGGCTGCAACCCGTGGGGCGCCCCTGTCACGCCGCGTGAGCGGTCCTTCGGAAACAGCCGTCCGCGCTTCGAGCGCCGTATCTCGCGAAAAACTGTCGATTGTCAGTGTCGGTCGGAGGCGGAGTTGCCATCAATGCTCTTTGTCTGCCGACAGCTCCGCGGCGCTTGCCCGCCAAGAGAAAGGGCCCGTGAGCTGGACCTGACGCATCAGGTTGAGGCCGATGTGCAGATCCGTAGCGATTGCCGGTGCAACCGTGAGCCCGCGCTGATTCAACCACGCTGCAACAAGGGAGATCATCAATGACAACCAATCTTAAAAGTATACTGCTTTCCGCGGCGGCGTTGAGCCTGGTCGCCGCACATGGGGTTCCAGCCCGTGGGCAGGAACAGTCTCAGTCTCAGGCGAACCCGGCGCAGGAGCAATCGCCGACGGCGAAGTCAGCACAACCCGAAGTGGATGCTGACGTCGCCAAACGGGCAGACGAAGAACGCAAGAAGATCGTCGTCGACGCCGAGACAGCGCTCGACCAAACGAAGAAGGCATTGGCGCTGCTCGGCGACAAGAAGACACAAGAGGCCCTCGAGGCGCTTGAAGTCGCTACCGGGAAGCTCGAACTTATCCTGGCGCGGGACCCCAAGCTCGCACTAGCGCCGGTGGACACCGGGGTCGTCATCCGCGATCTATACGCGGATCCCAATGCCGTAAAAGACGCGATCAAGGAGGCGCGGAGACTGCTCGGCGACGGAGAAGTTCAAAAGGCACGCCCGTTGGTCAGTAACCTCGCCAGCGAGGTGGTGTTCCAGACCACGAATTTGCCACTCGCTGCCTATCCTACGGCGATCAAGTCCGCGGCCGGCCTCATCGCCAAGAGCAAGGTGGATGAAGCAAAAGACACCCTTCAGGCGGCGCTGAACACGCTGGTCATTACGGAGGTGGCCGTGCCACTGCCCGTACTGCGCGCGCAGGTTCTTTTAAAAGATGCTGAAAAGCTCGCGGAAGACGATAAGCGCTCGGAAGAGGGCAACAAATCGCTCGCCGCGCAACTCGACGAAGCCCGGAAGCAGATCAGAATGGCGGAGGCTTTGGGTTACGGCAAGAAGGCGGACTTCGAGCCGATATTCGAGCAGATCAAAGAGATCGAACAGAAGTCAAGTGGTGGGAAGAGCGGCAAGGGCTGGTTCGACAGGATCAAGAAGCAGGTCTCAGACCTGTTTTGATGCAACGTCGGCTCGGCAGACCGGGACGCCTCCACCCGTCCGCAGATTCGTACACGGCTCGGCCGCCCGCAGCTTGAGCAGCACTTCGCTCGGACTCTGGCTCCGGGTGGAATGAGACCTCCCAATAGCTTCGAGCGGCAAACACTGCTCGAAGCGGAGGAGGCGGCGGAGCTGCATGCGAGGACCGAGCGGGCCCATCCGCGGGATGTACTCTGGAACTAGCGGCAATACGGCCGGCCAAGCGACTCCCACTCCCCGCGGATGGGGCAACCCCGCGCAGAGTCTTGGCTAAACCCACCGGGAAACCTCAGGACGATCCAAAAAAGGAAATCGACATGAACCAAGACACGCCTCCCCTGCCTGCAACAGGAGTTCTGATCTGCACGTTGCAAAAAAACTGGTGGGTCTTTGTACTCCGCGGAGCTTTGGCTTTAATCATCGCCGTAATCGCTTTCGTAATGCCGGCAGACTCTCTGCTCGCGCTGACGCTCGTATTCGGTGCGTACTCCTTCGTCGACGGCGCGTTCGAACTCGTCTCCGCCATTCGACGGATCCGTAAGGAGGAACGATGGGGATGGCTTGCCTTCAGCGGCGCGCTTGGCGTCTTGACCGGCATTATCGTGGTGGTATCGCCGTTTGTCGCCACGCTGGTGCTTGCAACGTTTCTATGGGTGAGCATTGCGTTCTGGTCGATGCTCTCCGGTGTGTTTGAAATAGCTGCGGCCATTCGCTTGAGAAACGAGATTAAGGGCGAGGTCTGGCTGTTTATCAGCGGCCTTCTTTCCGTCGCGCTCAGCATACTCGTCATTTGGCTTCTGGTAACGCGGCCGTTTGAGACCTTCCTCGCACTGGGCTGGCTGCTCGGCATCTATGCCGCGATCCTTGGGGTCGTCCTCATCACGCTCGGACTGAAGCTGCGAAAGTCATCGGGGGCAACTACGTCTGGACGCGAAGAAGCGGCACTACTCTGAATCGCGTGCATAGGAGCGGCTCGCGCCCTGTTGCAGCTCGGGGTCGTCCAATCCGCGTTTGTCTTGTCAACCATTCGCTATTTTGCGCGCTCAAAAATGATGGTGATCTTTGTACCATCTGGACGGGTGAAGTAGTTTGTCATCTGGTCTCCGTTGACCACGATGCGTATGTCCTTCTGCGTTCGTACACTTCCGACCCAATTTGGGAACGTCGAACCTTCAACGCGATCGCCGGCGAAATCACCGTTCTCATCGACCGTATATGAGCCAAACATGCCGATGCTCGTCGCCATTGCGGTGCGGTTTTCTTCATCAGTACCTTGGCCACGCAGGTTGGACGCGAAACGAGGCAGATCGCCATCAGTCAGCACCTCGACGTAGTGCATGTCCGGCGCGAAAATCAGCATTCCACTTGGCCGCTGCCCGTAGGCGGGTACGACTTTGCCATCCCTTTCAATTTCTGCCGCAACCATACGCCATGTGCCGACGACCTGGTTACGAGGCGCGGCTTCGGCGATGCTGCTCATGGCGGACATTCCTACAAGGATGGGCAACAGGGCGTGGCGCATTTGCAAGGCCGAGTTCTCCTTTGCTCATGTCTAGGCTCAGGACTCATTGATCAGAGCCAGAAGATGACGGTGGCTGCGATGCAGATGGCCGAGAAGAAGGTGTGGGAACACCGGTCATAGCGGGTGGCGATGCGCCGCCAATCCTTGAGTTTGGCGAACAGGTTCTCGACCTTGTGGCGCTGGCGGTAGAGGGCTGTGTCGTAGGCGTATGGTACTTTGCGGCTCCGGCTTGACGGGATGCACGGCTCGATGCCTCTGGCTTCCAGTTCCTCGCGGAACCAGGTGCTGTCATAGCCGCGATCGGCGATGAGATGAGAGGCTGGCGGCAAGGCGCCGAGCACCAGGCGGGCGCCTTTGTGGTCGCTCATCTGGCCTTCCGACAGGAGCAGGACGATCGGCCGGCCGTCACCGTCGCAGACGGTGTGGAGCTTGGAGTTCAGCCCGCCCTTGGTTCGCCCGATACGACGGGGAACATCCCCTTTTTAAGCAGGCTCGCCGCCGTGCGATGAGCCTTCAGATGCGTCGCATCGATCATGATGCGCTCCGGTCTCGGCCCTTCGCCGGCGAGCCCGGCGAAGATGCGGTCGAAGACGCCCAGCCGGCTCCAGCGGATGAAGCGGTTGTAGAGCGTCTTGTGCGGGCCGTAGCCGGCCGGCGCGTCCTTCCATTGCAGCCCGTTGCGGATCACGTAGACGATGCCGCTAACCACCCGCCGGTCATCGACACGCGGAACGCCGTGCGACAACGGGAAGAAGGGCGATATCCGAGCCATCTGGCGCTCGCTCAGCAAAAACAAACCCATCAAGGCCTCCTTCTCGGAGACCGTGAATCACAACTCAATCGGAATTAATAGGTCCTGAGCCTAGGCGCGGGCTATTCCGCTTGGCTGCGTCGGACTGCTGATTTTTATGCCGACGCCGATTCCGGGCTATCAACGCTGGCCGCTACGGCTTTCTGGGCGCGGATCGCATCGAGAAGCATCGCGAGGAGTTCGACGGCGTCCGGGCCATCGTCGCGCCACAGCCGATCTCGCTCAGCTCCTTCTACCGCACGATCCTGGGCCACATGGGCATGCCGGACGCCCTGCCGGAGGTCGCCGACGCTCTGCGCCGTGCGACCAGCATGGAGCTGAAGGACATGGACATGCCGCAGTACGCATCCGCGGTAGATATCCCGACGCTGCTCCTTCAGGTCCGCGACGACACGCTGACGACGCCCGCTGATGTGCAGGCGATTTTTGACGCCATGCCGACCGACCAGAAGGACCTGATTTGGATCGACGGCACGAACCGGCGCTTCGACGGCTACAACTACCTGCCCACCAACCCCAAGCTGATGCTCGAGTGGTTTGAGCGGTTCGTCGCTTGACACGGCGGATCGAGGGTGAGGGGCTACGCCGCGCGGAGCCCCAAGCCGTCACCTGGACCACGTCCATGTGCAGTCAGTTGGGCACCGTTGGTCAGATCACGATGTCGCCGACATCCACGTGATCTGGTTGGGCGATCGCGTAGCTGACCGCAGCTGGAAAAAGCTTTTCGGAAAGGCCTCAAACGGCGGTGGATCGAAGAGTTCGCACAGGCCATGGCGGACATGTTTTGCGCCTATCTCCAGACCCTTAACTTGGATCGTTAGGCACGACTCCGTCTCCGTAGACGTGTTCTGATTCCATGGCCGCGCAAATCGCAAGGACCAACTATCCCAAGCGGCGGCCGCGGCGCGTCAACGCGTCGAGCGAGCTCGCGGGCCCTCCGTGGGCGCCCTCGTCGGAACTAGCAGGAGAAGTACCGGAGCGGATGCGCATGCCTCTATGGCGTTTCGCTGCCCGACTGTCGCGGGCGTTTGCCCTGTTCATCGTCGACTTCCTCAAAGTCAGCATCGATGACCTCATCGCTGGACTTGCCCTCTGCACCTGGGCCGCCGGCGGCGCTGTCGTGGACCTTCGCTCCGAGGTTCGATGTCGCCGTCCGCAGCGCCTTCGTCTTGGCTTCGATATCCGCGACCGAGTCCGCGCCGACCGCAGACTTCAGGTCTTCAATCGCTTTCTCAAGCGCGCTCGCATCGGCGGCGGGGGTCTTGTCCCTGGAGTCACCTAGGACTTTCTGGCTCGCGGCAATCTCGGCTTCCGCCAGATTCTTCGCCTCAACCAGGACCCGCCTCTTCTTATCGCTTTCCGCGTTCGCCTCTGCCTCCTTGACCATGCGTTCAATGTCAGCCTGTGACAGACCGCCGGACGCTTGGATGCGAATCTGTTGTTCTTTGCCAGTCGCCTTATCCTTAGCCGAGACGTTGACAATTCCGTTGGCGTCGATGTCGAAAGTGACCTCGACTTGCGGGAGGCCGCGAGGCGCCGGGGGGAGCCCGACGAGATCGAACTGGCCAAGCAGCTTGTTGTCGGCTGCCATTTCGCGCTCGCCCTGGAAGACACGGATCGTGACCGCAGTCTGGTTGTCCTCGGCGGTGGAGAAGATCTGGCTTTTCTTAGCCGGAATGGTGGTGTTGCGTTCGATGAGACGCGTGAACACACCCCCCAACGTTTCGATGCCAAGCGACAGCGGGGTCACGTCGAGAAGCAGCACATCCTTGACATCGCCCTGCAGCACGCCGGCCTGAACGGCGGCGCCGATCGCGACCACCTCGTCGGGATTCACGCCCTTGTGCGGCTCCTTGCCGAAGATATCGGCCACTGTCTCCTGGACCTTCGGCATGCGGGTCATACCGCCCACGAGCACGACCTCATCGATCTTCTCGGCCTTGATTTTCGCATCCTTCATTGCGTCCCGACATGGCTTTTCGGTGCGCTGAATCAGCTCATCGACCAACTCTTCCAGCTTGGCCCGCCGGAGCTTGATCTCAAGATGCTTTGGGCCGTTTTGATCAGCCGTGACGAACGGCAGGCTAATTGTGGTTTCCAGGGCCGATGAGAGTTCGATCTTTGCCTTCTCCGCCGCTTCACGTAGACGCTGAAGCGCAAGACGGTCGTTGCGCAGATCAATTCCCTGATCCTTCTTGAATTCGCTCGCGAGCCAATCAATGATCCGCTGGTCGAAATCTTCGCCGCCGAGAAACGTATCGCCGTTGGTGGCTTTCACTTCGAACACGCCGTCGCCGATCTCCAGCAGCGAGATATCGAACGTACCGCCCCCGAGATCGTAAACCGCAATCGTGCCTGATTTCTTTTTGTCGAGACCATACGCGAGCGCAGCGGCCGTCGGTTCGTTAATGATGCGCAGAACATCGAGTCCGGCGATCTTGCCAGCGTCCTTGGTTGCTTGGCGCTGGCTATCATTGAAATATGCGGGAACGGTGATGACTGCCTTCTCGACCTTTTCGCCGAGATATGCTTCGGCGGTCTCCTTCATTTTCACGAGTATGTAAGAACTGATCTGGCTGGGGCTATACTTCTTTCCCTGCACCTCCACCCAGGCATCGCCGTTATCCGCCCGAACGATCTTATATGGAACCAGCTTCTTGTCCTTCTCGACCATGGGGTCGTCGTAGCGACGGCCGATCAGGCGTTTGATCGCAAAGATGGTGTTTTCGGGATTTGTGACGGCCTGCCGCTTGGCCGGCTGCCCTACGAGGATCTCACCCTCCTTCGAAAAGGCTACAACGGAGGGCGTGGTGCGACCACCCTCGGCATTTTCGATGACCTTGGTCTGCGAGCCCTCCATGATTGCCACACAGGAATTGGTCGTACCCAGGTCAATACCAATCACCTTGCCTGCCATACTATGTCTCCGTAGCTCGAGAACCTCGGTCTAATCCGTGCTGAGAATTATGATCTCACCCGAGACCATCGACGTTGACGGACGTCAGTCTTGCGGCACTCTTGCCATGCAGGGACAATAGTCGGGTCGACGGCGACGGCGTGCTTTCACGGGCCAACGGCAAAATGCGCTCGCACCGCGGGAACTGACAGCTGACAACCGGCCGATTGCTGCCTCTCCTATTCGGCGGGAACGCATCGTTCCAGTCTGGCGGATGTGTCCTCTGCGCCATGAACAGGTCCGCGCTTTGGCGCTTCGGGAGCCGGTCTCCTAACCCCGCACGTCCTTTTCGAGCCAGGGGTCCGGGTGGACATTCGCAAGCGGAACGTCCTCGAGGCGCTTCGCGATATCTATCTCATGAACACGAATCGCTTCAGCGCCAAACTTTGCTAGGATTTCCTGCGCTTCCGCTTCCTTTTCCGCCGTTCGTACGCGCACCCAGAGCACAATTCCCCCTGACATCAGCTGGAGATCGAGTTCCTCCGCCTGCTTTTTTCCGAGCAGCCGCACCGCTGCGGCGCCGACACCTGCTCCAACCGTCCCGGCGGCCATCGCAGCCGCTGCTATAACCGCAAGGCTTCCTCCGGAAGCGACGATAGACATGACTGTGGCCGCAGCGCCGACATAGAAAAGAATTCCAGCGACACCTGCGGTCGCCAATGCGAGGTCATCTCGCGCGACGAATGCACGGCGCGGTGTTCCCGGCACATCGGCAAGCTCCTCTGGTGGAATATAGAGCTGGCCGAGACGGCGTCTGACGGCTTCAACTTCACCCATGATATCCACGTCTGACCGGTCGAAGCCCGCGAGCAAAAGGGATTCAATCGTGTCCTCAAGGACATCCGATTTGTGAAACACACCCGCCACCTCGCGCACCCTTCGGGTCTCGAGAATTTCTTCGTCATCAAGAGTGGTCATCTCACCGCGCCTCAACCCGTATGGCAGACCTGCATTTCATTGATGCAACCCTCCGGCGTGAACCCACGACGCCGCGGGGACGGAGGTACTCCCGACGCCCGCTATTGCTACCAATGCAAAGACGCGACAGCACATCCTATGAGTAAAGGGATGCGTGAACTAGTTTGCTTGTTCACGGACACAGCGACACCGCGCATAGCGTTCGAAACATTCTTCAATGCGGTCGGTAGTGTACAAGGCCGTCTCAGTGCGCCATCACAAGCGAGATCGGGCACTTACGAAGTAACCTGTATGTAGTGCCTCCGAGCAACCATTCGCGCAGGCGCGAATGACCGTAACCACCCATCACGAGCAGATCGCCCTTACGGGCGACCACTTCATCGATGAGCACTGTCGCAATGTCCTGGAACCCCTTGTGCGGAACTCGCTCCAGCAAAGCGCTAATGCCATGTCTCCGGAGGTATGCGACCAGCCTGTCATCCTGCACAGCTGAGAGGATTGATTCTGTTTCGGCGCCTATGCGCAGAACAGTTACCGCCTTTGATTTTTTCAGATACGGCAAGGCCTCCGCCACTGCACGCGTTGCCTCGCGGCTCCCGTTCCAGGCGACAACTGAATGCTCGAAGCCTCCATCGAAGGTCTTCTGGTCGGCCACGAGAAAGATGTGTCGGCCCGCCTCGAATAGCGTCTCCTCGATCACGTCATGCAGTTCAATTGTATCATCATCGTCGCTCAGTCGAAGACCGACGAGTACGTCTGCGCTCCGACATTCCCGGGCGGTGAGGAACGCCCGCTCATGGGAATATGCATCGATACGACGCACCTCCGACGATGGAGCGAGACTCTTCAACCGCTCCTTCGTCCGCTCTTCGAATTGCCGTCCTTGAGCGCGTGCTTGCTCAAGGCTCTCTGACCAGTTTGTTACGCTGGTCATGGTCTCTACGATGATCGGTTCGGGCAAAACATTGATGATCAGGCCAACAACATGCGTTTCGAAGAGTTTCGCCAAACTTTCTGCGGCTGCGAGGCGGAATTCGTCGCCACTGGTTCCGTCAACTCTGACAACCAAGACCTTTATCATTCTCGCCTCCAAGCTGTGGCAACGGTTTGACCTATGTCGACGGTCGGCCCAGTAGGATGAGACCTCGACCGTGCGAACACATTGACGCTCGTCAGCTTCGCCGCCCTTTTGTCCATGAGCGCGCCTTAAACTGCGGAAGCCCGACCATGGCGCCTCAGAATCTGACGCCGCTGTTTGATTATGAACCGCACTCGGAGGCACACCTGCGCCGCCTCAGGCTGGTTCTGTTCAGCGAGCCAACCTCCATTGCCGTAGCTTTTCCGATCATCAGAGCGAGACCCGGACCGTGGGCCTTGGGACTTGCTTTGGAAAATGATCAACGTCAGTGCACGATGGTCGAGGCTTACCTATCCTGGCCACCGCACTTGAAGAAAGTCAGACGCGGAGACTGCCGTGAAAGCTCTAATCTTTGAGGGACCGGGCCGAAAGACGTTGAAGGACCGCGACATCCCGGTGATCGACAGCGCGACCGACGCAATTGTAAGGATGACGAAGACCACTATCTGTGGCACCGATCTCCATATCCTCAAAGGAGACGTGCCGTCGTGCACTCCTGGACGTATCCTTGGCCATGAGGGCGTAGGCGTCATAGAGCAGGTTGGCGCGGGTGTAACCCAGTTCAAGAAGGGCGACTCCGTTTTGATTTCCTGCATCTCGTCCTGCGGGAAGTGCGAGTACTGCCGGCGTGGAATGTATTCTCACTGCACAACAGGAGGCTGGATTCTTGGCAATACGATCGACGGGACTCAGGCCGAGTACGTTCATATTCCTCACGCCGACACCAGCCTTTATCCGATCCCGGACGGGGCCGACGAAGACGCCCTCGTCATGTTGAGCGACATCTTGCCGACTGGCTTCGAATGCGGTGTTCTCAACGGCAAAGTGCAACCTGGCGGGTCCGTTGCCATCGTCGGCGCCGGGCCGGTCGGATTAGCTGCGTTACTCACCGCACAGTTCTATTCACCGGCGGAACTCATCGTCATCGATCTTGATGAGAATCGGCTGCAGGCTGCAAAGCGCTTCGGCGCGACAAACACGATAAGAGCTACCGGAGAAGAGGCGAAGCAGAGGGTCTTCGAGCTGACGGAAAACAAAGGCGTTGATACGGTCATAGAGGCAGTAGGTATCGCACCGACGTTCGAGCTCTGCCAGGAGATCGTCGCGGCCGGGGGTGTTATCGCTAATGTCGGGGTTCATGGCTTCAAGGCCGACCTGCATCTCGAGAAGCTCTGGTCTCATAATATCGCCATCACTACCCGTTTAGTGGACACGGTCAGCACGCCTATGTTGCTCAAGACGGTACGATCCGGAAAGATCGATCCTAAGCAGTTGATTACCCATCGTTTTAAGCTCGACGATATCCTTGATGCATATGACACTTTCTCGAAGGCTGCGGACACACGAGCGCTAAAGGTGATCATCGAGGCAGTCTAAGGCATGGGATCGTTGCGTCGAATTCGCAATCGGTCCAGGGCATCGCAACTATTTGGTGAGTACCGAGCATTCGACCTCCGAACAGTGCGCGTGATCTGCCGGCTCGGAGCGTTCGCTCGTAGACTATTACTCAGATCCTGCCGCCGTCATCTGCCGAGACCTGCCATTACGGGTTCTTACGATAAGGGATTCCCACATGTCGGGCGAGGGTCGTAGGCGCAGTCAGTCCTCAAAAATACCCATACACGCGGGCGCCGTCTCTAACCCAGCGTGACGGTCGTCAGTTCCCAGCCCTACGAGATCAGTTAGCCTCAATTTGTGCGCGCTCTTGTCACCGTGCCAGTTAGGAAACCCCATGTCAGCGAGCAGGAAGACCACCTTGCCGGCGGGCGAGGCTATACCGGTGCTCGGACAAGGCACAGCTGGAATTGGGGAGCACAGCGGTTCATCTCGCGACGAGATCGCCGCGTTGAAGACGGGCATCGATCTCGGGATGACGCTAATCGACACCGCGGAGTCTTATGCGGACGGTGGAGCAGAGCAGGTGGTGGCGGAGGCGATCGACGGGCAGCGCGAGAAGGTGTTCATTGTGAGCAAGGTTCATCCGCACCACGCTTCCCGCCTCGGTGTCGTTACGTCTTGCGAACGCAGCCTGAGAAGACTTCGTACGGACCGTATTGATCTTTTTCTGCTGCATTGGCGAGGCAACGTCCCTCTCGCCGAAACGCTCGACGGCTTTGAGGCACTCAGAAGCGCCGGAAAAATACGCTATTGGGGTGTCAGAAATTTCCTCATCCGCGATTTGAAGGACCTCGCGGCCATTCCCGTGGGAAAATTGGTGCAGGTAAATCAGATCGCCTACAATCTGTGCCGGCGAGACATCGAGTGCGACCTTCTTCCATGGTGCAGGGAGCGGGGTGTTCCGATCATGGCACATTCTCCCATCTGCGGAGGTCATCTCGCTAGGGACGGGCGGCTTGCCCGCGCGGCAGAGCGGTACGGCTGTAGCCGCGCCCAGCTGGCCCTCGCCTGGGTCTTGAGACAGGACGGAATTGTCGCGATTCCGAAAGCAGGAAACGTACGGCATGTGAGGGAGAACCGCGACGCGCTCGATCTGCGACTTGCCCCGGCAGATCTGGTTGAACTCGATCGCATCTTCGCCATGCCGCGCAGCACGACTTAGCTAGGCGGCCCGTCAGGCTCACCAAACCAGCGCTCGGCCGCCTGGCGAACGCCTTGATCGTCTGCGGCGCTCTCAATCGCTGAGGCAACCATACCATCGGGACGGATGAGGATGGCGCGTAATCCCAGCCGGTTCTCGGCGTCCCCCGAAATATAGTTGAACCGCCTCTGCCAGCGGTCGGCCAGCGGCCGCAGCGGCGCGCCTGGAGCAAAATCCAGCAGCAGGCCACGGCCGTCCTGCAGGAGTTTCCCGACCCTCGTTCCATCAATCAGCGTAAAATCGGGAGCGCTCCGGCCCACCAAAGGGTGACCGCCGCCGAGATCGTAGCGCAGCGACAGGCCCCATACCTTTTCGGCGAAGTAGGTCGCGCCGTCACGCGTTCCGATGAGATCGCGGATGATAGATTCGAGCGCTCGGGTGCTCGGCGTAGGGCGCATAAGCGCGACCTGAGCGCGGGACCAGTCGAGAATCCGCGCGCCCTCGGGATGGCGTTCAGCGAAATAGCTATCGAGCAATCCGGCCGGGGCGCGCCCATGGATGGTGGCCGCCAGCTTCCAGCCCAGGTTTGTTGCGTCGCCGAGGCCTAGATTGAGACCCTGACCGCCCAGCGGCGAATGCGTGTGCGCGGCGTCGCCGGCAAGCATCACCCGTCCGTTGCGGTAGGCCGTCGCCTGGCGGGCTCGGTCCGTCCATGTGGTCGCGAGCCGGAGGGTGGTCAAGGTGACGTCGGCGCCGGAGATCCGGCGCAAAACAACCTGCACGTGCTCCATCGTGATCGGCTGTGTGCGGTGGAAGGCGCCGCGATCGAAGTCGACCATCGCGATCGTGCCGGGCTGCGCGTAGGTGTACATGCCCGTCCGGGTATAGGTGCGTCCGACGCGGAGCGTCTCCGGGTTTGCCAGTTCCACCTCGACCGAGTAGCCGGTGAATTCGGGATCGGTGCCGGCGAATTCGAAGCCGCCAGCCTTGCGCACGGCGCTGCGCCCGCCATCGCAGCCCACTAGCCATCGCGAGCGGAAGGTCTGGCCGCCAGCGCGGACGATCACGGTGTTGTCGGTCTGCTCGAAAGCTTCGACGCCGACGCCACGCTGGATCTCCGCCCCCATTGCGGTCGCCCGGGCAGCGAGGACGGTTTCCAGGGACTGCATGTCCACGGCTAGATTGACCCCGGCCAGACTTGGCAGCCGGTACGGCCACCGCGAGACGTCGATGTCCTCGTAAAAGAACTGGATGCCGGCGAAATGGCCGGCAGGCCGGCGCTGCTGCTGCATCCAATGCGCGAAGGCCTTGGTGGCGCCCGAGGCATTGTTCGCTTGGCTCGCCTCCCTGACGTCGTCGAGCAGGCCGCGGCGATCGAGGACCTCAAGGGTCGGCGCGGACAGACCGCGCATTCCGAACGGCAATGCCTTCAAAGGAGACAGCGGATCGGCAGCCTGCTCCAGGACAAGGACGGAGACGCCTGCGAGACGCAACTCGCAGGCAAGGAAGAGCCCGACCGGGCCGCCGCCGGCGATTACGACTTCGTAGATGGGTTGGGAATTGGGCATGAAACGCTCCTGTGTCGATCACGTTCGACCGGAGCGTTCCTCGAATGAGCGACCTCACGGACGAACAATCGGGACGCCGGGGAGCGTCCCATGCTCGTCGTGGGGATCTCCGACACGAGGCCAAAGACCAGAGCTTTCGTTACCGAAAGGACTTGGGCTTACCAAACCAAGTCTGCCTTTTCCGACACCGGCTGGATAGCGTCTTGGCGATCAATCCGCAACAGACCGAGATAATGTCTCAGCTTAAATTACGGCTCGTGACCCATGAGCATTTCGCCTTCATCACTCGACGATGCGCCGCCCCGCTGGTCGCTCCGTGGCGGAGGTAACGGTGCCGTCGTTATCCGTGCCAATGGCACATGTTGGCATGACACCTCCGCTATGGGCGGCACGATCCGGCCGGTCATTTCCAATGTCGTCGATCTCGATCTTCATCCGGCAAACCAGGCAGGAGCGGAATCCGGAATTTCACCGGGATCACCGCCGGCCAATGATGAGCTCGTGCGGTCACAAAAGTGCCCGCCACCCCGGGGGAGGATGGCGGGCAGGCAAGGCGGGTGGGGCTCGGAGCGGCGATATTAACCCGCCTGCACAGGGATGCGTTGAATACTGGCGATGGACTCAGCCGTTTTCGGGACCTTGATGGTCAATATACCGTTCTTGAATGTCGCGCTTGCCGCGTCGGCATCGACACTGTCTGGAAGCTGCAGGGTGCGTTGGAAGGAGCCGTATGTTCGCTCGCGAACGATGAGTCCTCCGTCTTCAGTTTTTCGGTCGGTACTCCTTTCGCCGCGGATCGTCAGAGAGCCCTCACTGATCGAAAGCTCGATGTCATCCTCAGAGAGGCCAGGCAATTCAGCGGTGACCGTTATCGCCTTGTCGCTATCGCTGACATCCAGCCGGACGGAATCGGGTGCGGAGGGTGCGAACTCCGGAAATGGCGATGGCAGCACCCTCCAGAATTGCTCAAATGCGTGGTCAATGTCCTGCTGCAGCGCACGAAGCGGGTCCACCGGTCCCGTTTGCGGACCCACGTCCCGCCCGGTGCCGCTCCAAGGAATGAGGTCGGTGATTTTCATCGTCGCCTCACGCCGCCTTGACGGAAATCTTGGCAGCCGGCGCCGGCGTCGCCTTTGGCAGCGTCAGCCGCAGAACGCCGTCTTTGAAAATCGCTTCGATTTTTGCCACGTCGACTGGCTCTGAGATGACAAAACTCCGCTCGTAATTGCCATCCCAATACTCGGCGTGCTGCAGTGTGTAGCCTTCGGGGCGGCTCGGCACCGAGCGCGCCGCGATCCGCAAGAGCCGCTTGTCGAGCGTCACATCGAGGCTTTCGGGATCGGCGCCGGGGAGGTCTAAAACCATCAACAGGCTGGACTGGTCCTCGATTATATCTGCTGGAGGGACGAAGACCGGCGCATCTCGTGTGGCTTCGGCGGCCTCGCTTATGCTGGTGTCCTGAGCGGCCATGACGGGTCTCCTTCAAGTCCGGCTTATAGCGATTTTGCGAGGGCGATCAGCGTCGGGGCGAGGGAGCTCGAGCCGAAGCAGCCCGTTCCGGAACGCTGCGGCGGCCTTCTCCCCATCGACGCGGAACGGAAGGACGAGGCTGCGGGCAAAGGAACCCGCAACGCGCTCTTGGCGATGAACAACCGCGCCTTCGGCGACCGGGTCGATGTCCCGTTTTCCACGAAGGGTTACGGTGTTCTGATGGACCGCGATGTCGAGGTCATCGGCAGCGACGCCAGGAATCTCCGCAGTGATCACGGCGCCGTCGGGGCCGGTCCAAATATTGATTGGGGGAAATTCAGACGTTGTGGGGGCTCGCAGGTTGTTCATCACGCGCTTCACATCCTGTTGCATGAGTCGCATCTGCCGAAATGGATCGAACGTGCGCCCCGCATTTCCTGGATAAGCGAGCATTTGCCAACTCCCTTTACTGACGTTGAAGGGATCGTGGCGACTCTCCGCCGGATTGGCACTGATGACCGTCAGTTATTTCGCGATTTGTCGGCGCTGGGGCATGACCAAAAGCCCGACCGCCCATCGGCCGAGACGGGGTCGCCGCCCAAGGTTTCACCGGAAGGGATGATCGTTCCAGCGTGCAAAAAGGGCCGCGCCGGTGCTTGACTCTCGAGGTTCCCGGTCCGGCCCCAATAGTCGCTAGCCCGGCGTTAGCGGCGGACGAGATCGCCCCACGCGGGATCCCATAGGTCTTCGTGCTCAAGCACGATCACGATCCTTTGGAAACCGTAACGCTGAAGCAGGCGCTGCGCCTGAGCGAGCGCAAGGCCTACATCGACCTCCTCGCTCTCGTCCGGGCCAATGTGAGCGCCTTCTCGAGAATGCGCCATCCATCCGAGGGTGGCCCGGATGGGGGCCTTCCCTTGCCAGTCGAAAATTGTGACGATGATCTCGTTCCCGGCAGCTGACCCGGGATCATCGAGGAGGGTATATCTGGGTCGCTTCTTCGCAGTCACGTTCGTGTCCAACCTCATGGTCTCACTTTCGGGTTCACACTTCTCACCGCTCCGTCTGGACAGAACCTAGCCGCCGCTGCAAATTTAGTCCGTGGAGCGAGCCTGACAACTGCCTGCTGCATCTGCTATGGCTAGTTGCACTCGGCTGACACGAACCCAACTGTAGCCGAAAACCGATCCTGATTGTAGCAGGCAAGAGCCGATCCGCAGGATCTGTCAGACCCTGATCGGCGGAGACGCAAATGCCTGTGGAGGAAAATCAAAAGCTGGTCCGCGCGCTCGACGACCTCTTTCGCCTCTCCGCTCTGCAAGCGGACTGGAAGGACCTGGAGGAGGACGCGGTCGTCGAAAGCCTGGCCTCGGTCCTTGTGAAGACCCTCAACGCCGACTTTGTATATATGTCGATAGCGACGCTGCAAGTCGTCGTTGAGCTCGTGTATGGGCCCAACGGACGACTGCCGCCGCCATTCGTTCCGACTGTCCGCAACTCCCTATTGGCAGCCATTACGGACGGGGGAAAGATCGTCAGCCCGGTCAGCGGCAACAAGGTCACTGTCCACGCAACGCCCATCGGCAATCACGGCGAGGCGACCGTGATAGTCGCGTCGGATCGGCCAGATTTCCCAACTGAGGTGGAAACACTCCTTCAGCGCATGGCCGCAAGCCAAGCCATGTTGGAATTGCGACGGCGCGAGAAAACTGCTCCAAACGCATATCTCGCAAGGCTCATCGCCGCATCGTCCGATTTCATCGGCATCGTGAATCTTCAGGGCCGGCCGCTCTTCGTGAACCACGCTGGCCTTGAACACGTCGGGTTGGCTGATTTGCGTGAGGCGTCCGAGCTTCATATTGCCGATTTTCTGGCGCTCGGAGACCGCGATCAGCTGCGTTATGGCGTTTGGCATCGGATTCTCTCCGACGGGCGTTGGACGGGAGTGCTACGGCTGCTCCACACCAAGTCGAAGGATAGCCGACCTTTCCTGTTCGATTTCTATCGCCTCGATCTTCCCCCGGCTGGACCGGTCGCGATTGGCGTCGTCGGCAAGGAGGTTGCGAGTACGTCAAAGACGTTGACCGATTCAAAGGAGGGAGGATCCTCTGAGGTCACCGACGAGCGCGACGAGGCGGCAGCTCGCGTGCAAACGCTAAGCGAGCGTGAGCGGCAGGTGCTGGTCCGGCTCGCCGACGGTCAGGCCCACAAGGAGATTGCCCACGAACTCGGCATAAGTGTCCGAACCGTTGAAGTTCATCGTTCCCGCATGTTGCGGCGGCTAGGAGTGAAAACCGTCGCGGAGGCGATTAAGCTCGCGGTTCTCGCTGGCTTAAAGGAGTAGTGCCAAGTGATGATCCACCTCTAAGCGCTGACAAACGGGTCGTGCAAGGAAAGATGTGACTCCCGCCCAGTAACGACGCGCCACCTCGTCCACTCTCTGAGCGGGCCATTTCCCTTTACGAGAATTCCCATAAGGTGAATCCACAAATAGCTCCTTACCCGCACGTTTTTCTATCGTCACCACGGTCGTCCAATTGCTTGGACGGTTCCGTTCTGAAGGGGTGTCGATGGAACGTTCATCGCGGTTTGACGGCTCGGACTGCGAGCCACGGATCAACAAGAGTCCGAGAGACCTAAACTCTATCGCCATCCTCAGGACGTTCCAGCGTGATCAGGACATCTTCGAACACCACCATCGTTGTGACTGGTGGTATCGCATCGTTTCCGGAGCGACACGCAAATATCGTATCCGCAGTGATGGACGACGGCAAATTGCGGACATTCACCTCCCAGGTGACTTCTTTGGATTCTCATCATCCGACGCGCACGCCTCCTCGGTGCAAGCAATTGTGGAGGGAACAATAGTTGCCTGTTATCCCCGAGCGGCAATTGAGGCTCTCGCGGACTCTGATCCGGCGACTGCCAAGCTCATCCGACTGGGAACCTTCGCGGCAATTGAAAGGCTGGAGCAGCAAATTTTCGTAGTGAGCACAATGTCGGCTCCGGAACGGGTGCGAGCTTTCCTGGTCCATTTTAGAGATAGGATCGGCCGATCTGGCGAAAACGATCTAGCTCTGCCCATTACACGCTACGACATCGCCGATCTGCTCGGACTCTCGACCGAGACAGTCTGTCGAGCGTTTACGGATCTCCGCGAGCGCGGCGCAATTTCTCTGGAAGGTCCCCGAAACGTCACGATCATTCGGCCTTAGGGAGCGAACTCAAGCACAGGATCTCTCTTCTCTATTCTGGATGAGGACGCAGCTCAGGGGCGCCGTGCATATCCGTACCGGAGTCTTCAACATTTGAGCTTTCCGCCTCCTGCAGTTCGTCGACGGTAGTTGAGGTTGCCGCCGGCGCGACGCCCAAGCCGCTGAGCGTTGCCTCTGCCATTGCCGAGCCTACGTTGTATTCGGCTGAGATTGCCCGGGTCGCACCGCGTTCTTGAAGATACGTGCGGTCAGCATCGCCGTGAGCGCGCACGAGAACTTCGGCGAGCGCATCTATCTCACGAGCGCGCTCGAGCACGCGCCGCGCTTCGTAGCCATCTGGAACGGCAATGACGATAAGTCGCGCACGCTCCGCACCCGCATCCTCAAGGACGCCCGGGGCCGCAGCATCGCCGTGCTTCACCGCTGCGCCCTCCTCACGAGCCTTTTCGGCACGTCGCCGATCTCGCTCAATTATAACATACGGAGTTCCTGCCTTGCGCAACGCCGCGACGATCGTGCGTCCGACTCGGCCGGCCCCCACGACAATAACGTGGTCCGCCTGCGCCGTGGGACGATCTTCCACATGCAGACCCAACAAGGGATCGAAGTGACGACCCTCGCCACCTCCCGGCGTGGGTGCGGTTAGCAAAGGCGCCATGAGCTTAGCAGCCGCAAACGCAAATGGATTGACAGTGATCGAGAGCAACGCTCCGGCGAGGATCAGATCACGGCCCTCCATCGGCATAAGCCCCAGGGACACCCCGAAATCGGCGAGAATAAAAGAAAATTCCCCAATCTGGGCTAACGCCGCGGATACGACCAAAGCGGTCGACATTGGATAGCCGAGTGCGAGCACGATCCCCGTAGCGGTAAGAGCTTTGCCGAGCACAATCACTAGAACGACTGCGATCACCGACAGCGTATCATTCACAAGGATTGAGGGGTCAAAGAGCATCCCGACCGAAACAAAGAATAGCACCGCGAACGCATCCTGAAGCGGCAGCGACTCGGTTGCGGCCCGGTGACTGAGCTCGGACTCGCTGAGCACCACCCCCGCAAAGAATGCGCCAAGTGCAAAGGAGACGCCGAACAGCGCCGCCGACCCGTAAGCGATGCCCAGTGCTATCGCCAGCACCGCCAGCGTAAAGAGTTCCCTCGATCCTGAGCGCGCTGCCTGCCTGAGCAGCCACGGCACGGCACGCCGCCCGAAGACCAACACGACCGCAACGAAGGCGCTGACCTTGATCAGCGTGAGTCCAAGCGCGAGCCCAACACCTGCCGTCCCGGCGCCGATAGGCGCTGCCGGGGCGTCCGCGCCGACCGGTGCCGCGAACGCGGGGAGCACTACCAAGGCCAACACCATGGCGATGTCCTCGACGACCAGCCAACCGACGGCGATCCTGCCATTGGGGGAGTCCAGCAGACTTACTTCATCCAGCGCACGCAGCAGCACCACCGTGCTTGCCACTGAAAGGGCAAGGCCAAACACCAGGCCCGCACTCCAATTCCAGCCCCATGCCCTCGATACGAGGGTTCCAATGAGAGTTGCGGTCACGATCTGGATCATCGCGCCTGGCACAGCGATCCGACGCACGACGAGAAGATCGTTGAGGGAGAAATGCAGCCCCACGCCGAACATCAGCAGGATGACGCCCAGTTCCGACATCTGGCGCGCTAACTCGACATTGCCCACAATGCCGGGTGTATTCGGACCAATCGCGATTCCGGCAAGCAAATAGCCGATCAGAGCCGGCAGGCGCAAGAATCGCGCGGCCAGTCCGAAGCCGAAGGCAAGCACGACTCCGAGCGCCAGCATTGTGATAAGTTCTGTTTGGTGCTGCGGCATGGTTCCGGTCGGGGTCGGTTGGCAACGAAAAAGATAAGCATTCTCGCACGAGACTTGCACTGACGATCGACAGCGTTATCGCCCGCTCGCGGCTTCCTCATTGATCTCAGCCCTCGTGAGTCACGATATTTGGCGGGTGCCGGCGCCATCAACCTTTCCCTCTCACTCGCCCGCAGGCGGGTCAGGGTCTGGCGGGTTCCGCGGCAGGAACAAATTCACGCGGGTGCCAGCCCCGGGCTCACTGTCAATGCGGACCTGCCCGCCGGATTGCACGACAAACCCGTACACTTGGCTGAGTCCGAGCCCCGTGCCCTTTCCGTCGCCCTTCGTTGTAAAGAACGGCTCGAAGGCCCTCGCCTTAGTTTGGGCGTCCATGCCAACGCCTGTATCCGTGATCGTGATGCGGATCATATGTGAACTGCTGGCGACTCCGCCGGCCACAACGCCAGTTGCAATCGAGAGCGTGCCGCGTCCGTCCATCGCATCTCGCGCGTTAACAGCAAGATTAAGCAAGGCGACGTCGAGCTGGTCTGAGTCAATTTCTAGGGTTCCGACATTGTCGTCCAGCTCCGTCCGAATTGATATCCCCCTACCGAGGGTTGGTCCGAGGATGGATGCGATCGACAAGATTCGCTCGTTGATGTCGACGAGCTTTGGTGCGAGGACTTGCTTTCGCGAGAACGTCAGCAGCTGCCCGGTGAGCGCCTCGGCGTTGTGCGTGCGCTGCATAATCTCTTGAATGAGCATCGCCACATCTTCAGGTGGGCCGCCCTCTCGTATCTTTGAGCCGATCAGCCGAAGTCCAGCCTGGACAACCATGATCAGATTCCTGAAGTCGTGAGCTATGCCAGCCGCAAGTTTACCGAGAGCCTCCAGTTTTTGAAGTTCGCGCAGTCTTTGTTCATTGGCGCGTTGCAAGGACACGTCCCTCAGATTGGCGAGCAGGGCATGCTCGCTGTTCCATTCCACCTCCACAACTCTGAGCTCCACCTGAGCCGGACTCAGGTTGGGGCGCCTAACTGTGATCTCGGTCGCTTCTCCTTCAACGATGGGACGGCCGAGCGACACGTCAAGAAGATCGCGCCTGCGTCGGCCGAAAATCCTGGCCGCTGCCGCATTGGCATAGAGCACGGCTCCGTCGGGATCGACGAGCAGTATTCCGTCAGCCGTGTTCTCCACGAGCAGACGAAACGAGGAGGGCGCGAGGCCAAAGTGGCTGTCGCAGTCATCGATCTCCAGGCGTTCGCCTGTCGATCCGGAGGGCGTGAGATTGTTCGTCATATTGAATAAGCAGCGTGATCGAACACGCCACCCGCGGCGTCGCCGACGGCCTCTCCATCACGCGAGCGGGATGTCATCGGTGTTTTTCCTTTCGTGGGCACCCAAAGAACGCGATGATCTGGTCGACGTTACTGAAGTCACCAATAATTCGACGAGGCGGTGTTGCTGAGTCATCCGAAAGCGTCGGGGTTGCGAGAACCCCAGCACTCTCCGCGGCTTCTGGGCTCGTTAGAACGTCGACGACTTCGATGCGGCACTTGTGGCCCCTGAACATTAAAGGGGCACAGATATACGGCAGGCGGATCATGGGTTGAACGGGATGGCTCGGAACCCGTTTTTGTCGAGAGCCGGCTTTTCTTCCCAGAGGTAATCGCCGGTCAGGTTCACATGCTCCCATGTGAGAGGCGACAGGCTGGACAGCAGATGATCCGGGATAGCCTGTCCTGCACTGCGCAGGGCATCGATGACGCGGCCGATATAGATTGTGTTCCAGTGAATGATGGCGGTGACAACCAGATTGAGAGCGGATGCCCGGATCGACAGGTTTTCCTGACTGCGATCGCGGAAACGGCCGAGACGATGAAGATTGACTGCCCGAACAAGGCTGTTCCGGCTTTCGCCCTTGTTCAATTCAGCGGTAGTTGTCTTTCGCAATTGCTCGTCGTTGATCCAGTCGAGGGTGAAGAGGGTTCGTTCAATCCGTCCCATCTGGCGCAACGCCTGGGCAAGACCGCTTTGCCTCGTTGTCGCCGACAATCGCTTCAGCATGAGCGAGGCGCTGACGGTGCGCGTGCGTAGCGAGGTCATCAGGCGCAAGATATCATCCCAATGCGTCCGGATCAGATCGGCGTCAATCCGGTCACCCATGACATTCTGAAGAATTCCGTATTGTTTGGCCAGTCCGAAGGCGTAGAGGCATCGCCCGTCGAGATCGGGGATGCGCGGCACGAATGCGAAGCCGAGCGCATGACAGAGGGCGAATACAAGATCGCTGACGCCGCCGCCATCGACGTGGTGTCGGACAATATTAAGGCCAGCGTCGGTTTCCAGCAATGCGTCAAGCACGTGAACGGCTTCACTTGCCGTTGCGGCGATGATTTTGGTATGAAAGGGCGCGTAGCGACCAGAGATTGCGGTGTAGAGCTTGATAATCGGGTTGTTTCCATACCTGCCATTGACGCCGCCTGCGACTTCGCCGCCGTCGCCAAGATGGATATGTTGTCCGTCCGACGAGGAAACAGCGTGCGAGCCGAACACTGTTGAGAACGGGGCAGAGTGTTGAGCCTCAACCAGTTTGGCGAGCGCCAGAGCGAATGTCTCCTCGCGAAAATGCCAGATTGCCATCTGCTGTAGCTGGCGGCGCGTGATGCCGGGACAGGCATGCGCCATCTTCGAGAAGCCGAGATTTGTGGCTTCGGCGATCAGCGCCGCATAGAACACCCGCAGATCGGAAGGTGACCGACCGGTCTGGAGGTGCTCGAATAACGAACTGAAGCCGGTCATCCGGTCGATATCGGCCACAAGGTCCGTCAACCGGATTGGCGGCATGGCTGTCGCCACCCGCCTTGCGAACGCGATTGCGGCTTCGGTTTCCGTGCTTCTGACCGCTGGGACCCGCAATCCTTTTGCGCCGATGCGGGTATCGCCTCGACTAGTTTCCAGGCGACGTGTCGCCTCACGCAGCTTTTGATCCAGAGCGTCGGCCTTCTGGGCGAGATAGGTCTCGACATCGATCGGAATCGCGACCGGAATGCGGGCCTCGGCTTTGATGACGGCAAACGTCTGGTGCGAGATCATGTACTCGTCGAGTGCGCGGTAGGCGCGGGAACCCCTGATCCATATGTCGCCGGCGGCAATCCTGTTTTTCAGCTCGACGATGAGAAAGAGTTCCAGCATCTTCCGGTCGATCACGTCATCAGCGCCGACGATTTCCTTGCGCCATCGCGCATTCGCCAGCAGCAACGCCTTGCGGATCCAGGGCCGATCGTTTGATCTGGCCCCTTTCCTCCAGGCAGTTTCCATCTGCACAATAGCTTCAATGATATGTACGTTTCGGCGGTTTCCTTCAAAGGTGAACGAGGCCAGAAATGCAGCCGCGAACCGCCGGATGCGAGCATATTGAGCCGGCAGGTAGGTGATCAAATCATCCTCGCTGCGAGGCCTTCTCACTGCCTTCGCCGAAGCTGTTGCCTGAATGAGCTCTTCCCAGCTCGCGACAGTGGTCACCGCCTCATCAAGAGAAAGCCCAGCTTCGCGTTGGGCGGTTATGGCTTCGCCAAAATTGACGAAGAAATCGAGTGCGGATGTCGCCGACGATGCGGTTTCGAGGAGTTGCTTGTCACGGGCTGCCTCTGCCTGCCGAAAACTCTTGCCAATCAACGTCTCGAACATGCTGATCGCCGCGTCGGTGAGTGCTATTTCCATTTCCAGAAAAAACGCGGCCAATGTCGCGTGACGGCGGCCTGGCCGCATCTGCTCAAAATTCTGGGCAGTCAGACGACGACCTTCCTGTGCCATCCGACGAACACGGTGAGCCGGGATCGCTTGAAGCACATCATTGGGGACACCGACATGACGCACGGCCTCCAGTCGATCTATCAATCCCCGCATGGCCGTTGCCCCGGCTTTACCGGGAGGTTCTCGCAACCAGGATATGCCGCTCTGTTTTGCGCGTCGTCCCGCGCCGAGCAATGTTTCCATCCGAAGAACAAGGTCCGGCGTCAATCTTCCGGCGACATCGGTATACAGCGCCTCCTCGGCTTCAGTGCAAGCCTGCCCCGCCAACCGTTCGAGCACGGTAATGCCGGGAATAATGATGCGCCTCCGCCGCATCTCGTCAGCCAGTGTTGCAACGACAAATTTGTCTTTCGTCGAAGCGATCGCAATGCCGCGTGCAAATGCAAGCAGATCGGCGCGCAACGGGTGTGACAGTTCAGTGAAGCCATAGTGCTGGCGCAGGATGGCGAGCTGCTCATAGCGGGTTGGTGCTCTCCGTGCAAAAGTGGAAAGTGCCTCTGGCTCGATCCCGAGTTGTTCGGCCAGAAACGACAGCGCCACAGAAGGGATGACTTCCCCCCGCTGAATCAGGCGGCCGGGATAACGAAGAGCAGAGAGCTGAAGCGCTAATCCCAACCGAGTGTCATCATGGCGTCGAGTTTCGATAAGATGGCGATCATCGTCATCGAGGCACCAATGCCGGATCAGAGTGTCGTCATCAATGGGAAGAGCAAGGAAATTCTGCCGTTCGGCATCCGTCAAAATCATCCGGCGGGGCATGGGTACTCCGTTCGTCACAAAAAGATCGGAGATAACCGTTCATGGAGCTTACATTGCAAGACGGGTTATGTGACAATCTACAGACTTTGGCGCGACCAAATGAAGAATGTCACACAAACGGACGTATAAATGACATTGTTGATCGGATACGCACGGGTCTCGAAAGCTGATGGCAGTCAAGCCCACGACCTGCAGCGCGACGCCCTGATCAGGGCCGGCGTTCTGCCTGACCATATCTATGAGGATGCAGCCTCGGGCCGCCGCGACGACCGACCCGGTCTTGAGGCATGCCTGAAGGCGCTGCGTGTTGGCGACACACTCGTGGTTTGGAAACTGGATCGGCTCGGCCGTGATCTACGTCATCTGGTCAACCTGGTCGGCGATCTAACCAAACGCGCCATTGGTCTGAAGATATTGGCTGGCGAAGGCGCATCGATCGACACCACCACTACCAACGGCCGACTGGTATTCGCCATCTTCGCCGGGCTGGCTGAGTTCGAACGTGAGTTGATCGTCGAACGGACTAAGGCAGGCCTGGCGTCAGCCCGCGCCCGAGGGCGCAACGGCGGCCGCCCCTTCAAGATGACGCCAGCCAAGCTGCGGCTTGCCGCCGCATCCATGGGACAACCGGCAACCAAGGTGCGCGATCTCTGTGCCGAACTCGGAATTACCCGGCAGACGCTCTACCGGTTTGTCGGGCCAGAAGGCGAGTTGAGAGCCGATGGTGAAAAGCTGCTCAGTCGTCGCAAGCGCGAAACCTGAAGTATGCGAGGGGGACAGCTTCGTGCCTTCTCCGGCCGCTCCCGGACCCCTTTCGGACCTTGGTTCGAGAAAGTTGTACGGCAAGCCATGAGCCACTGCGGCCTTTTCCGGCAGAGGGCAGGAACGTCGCGGTGGAGTGGAATTCTGCGCTTTCGATTGGTTGCCGAGGGCGGCTTGGTTGCCACTTTGCGGACATTCGCCACAGGAGAAGCTAGCCAGATCGACTAAGAAACACGAACCCATGACATGGGTTGATGGAGCTGGGCCGCCTTCAGCTGACCGCAGAGCGCATGCGAAAACAGATCGCCTGTACCCACGCTCTTTGACGTCGCATTTAAGCTCCTCACTCAATCATCGAACCGGTTGAGCGACCGCTTAGACCGTGCGAAATACGCGTTCATGACCAACAAAACGCGCATGTAGCCGATTCGAGAGGCGCTGACGTCAGCGAGCGGATACCGTCTCATTGCAGTGAGCGTTCAATAGATGCTGGGCGAAGGCCGGTATAGGCATGCCCGAAATGCCGGTGCGCCAAGCGACAAACAGGTCCTTTCGTAGCGGCGGGTCAGGGAAGGGTAAGGCACGCAGGCTTCCGGCCCGCACCTCGTCCGATACGGCTGACGCCAGAACTAGAGAGATGCCAACTCCAGCCTTTACCGCCTGCTTGACAGCCTCGGTGCTACCCAACTGTAGGGAAACCCGCGGCATTTGAGCGTGATCGCCGAAATATTTCGCAAGCATCCGCCCGGTCCCGGTGCCAGGTTCGCCGCCGAGAAGCTCAAATGCGGATAACTGAACCGGATCAATGTGGTCTTGAGACGCCAATGGATGATCGGGCGGAACGATGACGACGACGGGCTCGCTTCTCCAGCGCTCGACTTGGCAGCCGTCGCGGTTGTCCCACCATTCCAACACGGCCACATCTATTTCGACATTCTCCAGTTTCTCGACGATGGACGGATTGCGGTCAATCACCATATCAAAAGCCGCTGGATCGCGGCCTTCCAGATATGACCGGACATAGGGCTGCAGCAGATAGATTCCGATATTGGAACTGGCACCGATCCGCGTGCGCTCCCCAGAGACCGCGGCGAGTGCACGCTCGTTAACCCTAAGGATGCTCTGGGCATAAGGCAGAAAGTTCATCGCTTCCCGCGTCGGCTCGCACCCCGTTCGGGAGCGATGGAATAGCAGGACACCCAGCTGCTCCTCAAGCTTCTGGATATGTGATGAGGCCGTCGGCTGAGCGATCCGAAGATATTCTGCGGACGCTTGAAAGCTCTTATGCTTCGCCAGGGCCAGAAATGTCCGCACCCATACTAGATTCAGCATTGCCGATCTAAGCCACTTGTCTCGGATTGTTGACGGCATCCATTGGCGGCTTACCCGAAAGGGCCTGCAGGATATTTTCTGCAGCGCGCAGTTCGATTGCCAAGCGAACTTTCTTAACAGCAGAGCCAATATGCGGGCTGAACATCGTGTTTGGGTGACCCAGCAAGCCCGGAGCGATCTCCCGCGGTCTGTCTTCGCGAGCCCAATCCTCCAGCTCGAACACGTCGGC
Source organism: Bradyrhizobium campsiandrae (assembly GCF_014529705.1). Lineage (GTDB taxonomy): Bacteria > Pseudomonadota > Alphaproteobacteria > Rhizobiales > Xanthobacteraceae > Bradyrhizobium > Bradyrhizobium campsiandrae. The sequence goes on along the minus strand of NZ_JAANIH010000010.1, from coordinate 12,195 downwards.
GGCATACCCGCCGAGCTGACCGCTGGTGAGCGCAGTTAGAACAGCAGCTTCGCTCACGACAGAGCCGCGGCATGGATTCACGAGGTATGCGCCTGGTTTCATCAGGGCGAGCGTCCTGTCGTTGATCAGATGGATGGTGTCTGGGGCCAGCGCCAGGGCCAGGATGACGATATCGGATTCGGATAATACCTCCTCCAGGCTGCGCCGAGCAACACTAGGTCGAGCTTCGCCGCCGGGTGCTGGGATCGGCACCCGGTCGTTGTATAGCAGCGTTGCGCCCCAGCCATTCAGCCGTTCGGCGATGGCTTGCCCAATCGCCCCCATTCCGAGAATACCAATGGCGGACCCCGCGATGCCCAGGCCGAAAAACTCCGGCCGCCAACCGGCGAATTTGCCGCAGCGGACCCTGGCATCGGCCTGGATCATCTTGCGGGTGAGGCCGATGGTAAGGCCGATGGCCAACTCAGCCGTCGGCACGGTCAGGAGGTCAGGCACGATGCTCAGCCAGATGCCCCGGGCCGTACAGGCCGCGACATCGAAGTTATCGTAGCCCTTCAAGGCCGCGCCGATGACCTTCATCTGCGGGCAAGCTGCCAGGAAATCGGCGTCGACCCAGTCCGGCATGAAGGCCATCATTGCATCCGCCGTGCCGACACGGCGGCGAATCTCTTCGCGGGGCAGGGTTTCCATAGTTTGATTGGGAGTGACTTCACAATGGTCACAGAGGAGATCCAAGGTTTCCTGATGCACTTTGTGGGTGATGACGACGCGCGGTTTCACGATGGCCGGTCCTTACTTGAATTTCTTCCGCAAATAGCCGCTCAGGCCATCGACGATTGTCACCATTATCAGGATGACGAGTAAAATGGCGCTGACTTCTTGATACAACATGATTCGAAGCGATCCCATCAGCTCAAACCCAATACCGCCTGCGCCAACCATTCCCATTATCGTGGATGCGCGGAAGTTATATTCCCAGCGATAGACGGATACGTCTGCGAACTGCGATGACACTTGTGGCAGGACGGCGTGGAACAACACTTGAACCGGAGTTGCACCTGCGGCGCGCGCAGCCTCTATGGGGGCCTCATCGACATGCTCAATTGCTTCCGCAAAAAACTTGCCGACCATACCGACCGAATGCAGGCCTAATGCCAGAACGCCGGGTAAAGCACCAAAGCCTACGGCAGCAACGAAAATGATGCCCATAATCAGCTCCGGGACCGAGCGAAGAGCGTTTAGCAGGGTACGGGCGACATGAAATACGATCGTGTGCGGCGACGTGTTCCGGGCAGCAAGAAAAGCCAGCGGAAATGACAGAAGCACCGCTATTGCCGTTCCGGCAATACTCATTGCCAAGGTGTCCACCAGCGGCTTGAGCCACGCGCGCGCATTGGTGAAATCCGGCGGCATCGCCTCGCGGGCCAGCGTTAAGATGGCCGGAACCCCGTTTGCCAGGGTCCCGAAATCCAGAAGACCAACATACCAGAATGCAACCAGCACAATAGCGAGTACCGCAGCAACCTGGGCAGACTGCCGGATCCACGCCCGACTGTACTGATCGAGATAATGGTTTGTTGTGTTGATTGTGGTTGCGCCGAGCGTCGTCATCACGTCCTCACATCGCTCCGAAGTCGATTCCAAGCAACTTTCCCATATCGCGGATCACGTCGTAATCATTGTCCGTGATCGGGGCGAAACCGTCCGCCTTGAAGTTCTTCAGAACTGCGGGGTCCTTCAGGTTCACGAAAGTGGTGCGGATCTTGTCCTTCAGCTCCGGCTTCAGGTCGGAGCGCATCGTCCACGGGTATTGGGGATATTCCTTGCTGTAGGCGATGACCTTGACCTTGCCTGCGTCGACGAGCTTTCTCTCAAGAAGAGTTTTCCAGATCACCTCGGAAAGGCCCCCGACTTCCGCATTGCCGTTGGCGACATTCACCGCAACCGCATCGTGGCTGCCGACGAAGTGCTGCTGGTAATCGCGATCATTCACGACACCGGCTTCCGCCATCAACGTCTTCGGAATCAGATGGCTGGAGGTGGAAGCGCGATCGCCGAAAGCGACCTTCTTGCCCTTGATGTCGCTGAGCGAATTCACATTGGCATTCGCGTTGGCAATGACGACAGAGCGGTAAGTCGGCTTGCCGTCGCTGACCATTGCCGCAAACGGCTCGATATCGGCTTTGCCCTTGGCAAGCACGTACGAGAGCGGACCGAAATAGGCTATGTCGATCCGGCCGAAACGCATTGCCTCGATCATCGACGAGTAGTCTGTTGTCACAACCAGATCGACCTTCTTGCCCAGTTCCTTCTCGAGGTAGTCCTTGAGCGGTTGATTGCGCTTGATCAACTCGGACGCATTCTCATCCGGTAACAGTGCGACCTTTAAAGTCTCTGGATTCGGATTGGCGGCGTGGGCTGGCGCTGCCAGCCCCATGGCAAGGGCGGCAGCAATGGCAAATTTCAGCAGGCGGTTCATAGGGACATCTCCATCTCAGGCGTAAACGGTGGCTGGGCGTAGGCGGGGTTACTCGTCCGGCTGGGTGCGATTGGCTCACGGCGGTGCCCGGCGTATATCGCGGCGAAATTGTCGTCATTGAGCTCATCAGGAGCGCCGTCAAACACAACATGTGCACCGGCAAGGCCAATGATCCGGTCTGCAAAGCGCTGCGCGTATTCCAGCTGGTGCAGCGACACGATGGCGGTGATGCCGTCTTCTTTGCACACCTGGCGAAGCAGTTCGAGGATCTTCTCCGAGGTGGCGGGATCGAGGCTGGCGACAGGCTCGTCGGCCAGAATGATGTTGGGCTGCTGCGCCAGCGCGCGGGCAATCCCGACACGCTGCTTCTGGCCGCCAGAGAGCTGATCGACACGCGTCATGGATTTGTCGGCCAGACCGACGCGCTCGAGGCAGTGGAGAGCCAGTTCCAGGTCCGCGCGGGGCAGCGGGAAGAAACTGCGCAAGGTATTGTGATAGCCGAGTCGGCCGGTGAGGACGTTGGCGAGGGCCGTATGTCGCTCGATCAGCTGATGGTGCTGGAAAATGAGTGCCGTTCGGCGCCGGTGCTGGCGGAGTGCGCCGGTCGGGCCAAGGACACCGAAATCCGATGAGACAATCTCGCCGGAGGTAGGTTTAACAAGGAGGTTCAGGGAGCGCAAAAGTGTCGATTTCCCCGCACCCGACAGGCCGAGTAAAACGGAGAACTCGCGCTGGAAGAAATCGAGGGTGGTCGATCTGAGCGCCACCACTCCGCCTGAATAGGTCACACCGACATTTCTGAGCCGCAACACGTATTTGCGGTCGGTCTCGGCATCGCTGGGCTTCATGGATCACCATCTGTAATGTGAATGACGCAGAGATTGCGTTTCGCAATACAGTAGGGCTCGTGGATGACACTTCGATGTCAAGGTCGCGAAGGTTTTGTGACTCTATCCGTCAGTGAAGTGACCCTTCGCCGCGTGCAAGGCGGACGATGCTGCATTGCGGCAAGGTTGTTACATCCGCAAATGTCTCATTTCCGCGTTCAAACCTAGGTGCTTGTGTTGTGAATGGCGTCTCGTTCCGATGGGCGAGACGAACGGCAAAGTTCCACCCTTCTACGACCTTCGACTGTGGCGCGGAAGCCCGTCGCTGTTCGTGATCTGAACTTTCTACCGTATATCTGTGCCCCTTTAATGTTCAGGGGCCTTGATGGTTCGCTCGGCGCACCGCCGCTCGAAGGAGGTGAAGAGTTGCGGAAAGGTGATCGCAACGATCGCCCATGCGGCGTCCTCTTCGTACCAACCGCCCGTCGCGCGCAGCATGGGGTGGACCTTGCGGTTCCGCTCGGCCGAGAGCTTGAAACCGCCATGCCCCGCAGTGGAGTGCGCGGTGATGCCTTCAGCGTAGACCGTCGCACCCTGCGAGGCACCCCAAGGCGTGCGCGCGCGCGAGTGTTGCTCGACGCGGCCCAGCATCTTGCGCTCACGTTGGTGCTCGGCATTTTCAAGGACGCGAGTACGGAATGCCGCCTCGTCGGCGAGTTCACCGGAATGACCGTAGAAATCCGAGCGCCGCCATTCCGTCAACGGCCGGCTGATACGCCAGGCAGTCGCGAGATAATGCCGGCCGTCACGCGCCGGCAACATGGCAAAGGCGGTGTCGGCGACACAAGCTACGGCAAGACCGTCGCCGCTTCGGCCGAATTCAGTTCTGGGGAACGGGTCGGCCTGCGCGGCCGCACTTTCAGCGGGGAAGGGGGCGGTCATGCTGCCCTCCCTTCGACGGCATTCGCGCCGACCTCGTCGGCCGTCACTTGATCCAGCACCGCGTGCGGATAACCGTGGCGGGTCAGCCACTCTTTTGCGTCGGGTTCGTTTGCGGCGAGATAAACGAGCTCGGCGTCGTCGCCGGCGCGGTCGAACACGCGGACCCAACCGATGGCCGGACGTTCGGCGATCGTGAAATGAAGCATCGAGTCCGACGAGAAGGTCCGGTGGACGCGAATGGCGATGACGCCGCCGGCGCCGTAGTCGGCCTCGTGCAGGGTGAAACACGCCGACAAGGGGATACAGCCGGCGCTGCGACCACCCTGCTTGCGAATGAGGCGCCCTCGGCTGTTGTTGGTCTGCCACGAGGCGAGCTTTTTCCTGAAGCGCGTCGGTGACTGCGGAGTCCCGTCGGACCAGGTGACGATCGAGCCGATGGGTGCGTTGTCGATGATGGTGTGCGCAGACATCGAATCCTCCTTGTGTGCGCGTGCATGGAAACGAAACCGCCGCCGGAATGACCGGCGGCGGCGAACGGTTCGGAAGGAACGGTGCGTGTCGTTACTCGGCTGCCTCCCTGAACGCCTCGGCTTCTTCATCGGAGAGGCCATCACCGTTGGCCGCGATGTCCTCTTCAGCCTCGTCGTCTGCCGACGTCGCGCCCGACGACAACCATTCGGAAAGCTTTGAAGCATCAGGCGCGAAGAGCGCGGAAGGATGAACGAAGTGTCCCTTCTTGAAGTGCTCTACGAGCGCGGCACGCGTGTCCTTCACCCGCTGGCGCGGCAGCACCGGCGTGTCCTTGCAGGATGTTTCGAGGGCAGAACGCGACAGGCAGGAGAGGAAGTGTTCCGAGCCCATGTTGGGCAGGAAGGTATCCGCGCCGATCGTCTCGCCGGCGACCCGCGCGACGATGCCGCTGTTGGTGGCGTTTTCCCGACACGAGAAGACGTCCACCAGCATGGTGCGCGCCGCGACACGCAGCGTGTCCATGTCGAAGGCGAGCTTACCGTCGGCGTCGAACAGCACGACCGCGTTCTTCGCCAGTCGGCTATGGCCGTAGTAGACACCCCCGCCGCCCGTCGTCACCGAGACGTTCTGACCGGCGAAGGCCAGGATCAAGAGCGCCATCAGCAAGTCGTCCTCGATCGGTGCGCGGCCGAGCGCTTCGCGCAGCGCATCGGTGCGGTAATCGCCGGTGATCTCGACGCCCTTGCGCGTGACGTCGGGACGCGTCTTCGAAACGACACCGATGTCGTCGGCGCCGGTATCCGAAGCCGTCGCGCCTTTTCCCTTCGGCTTCTTCGCCACGGGCATGCGATAGTGAGCGGTCTGCACGCGGCCGTCGCGATCGAGATACATCGCCGTACAGTCCGACTTCGCCGGTTTGCCGTAGACGCGTTCCGCCTTCGGCGGCAGCTTCACCTCCCCATAGTTGGTCACTTCGGCGATGAGGCCCTTTTTCGGCAGATTTGCCGTCATCCACTCCTGCTGCGCGCCGAGGAATGCCTCGGCATCGTTGGTGTAGCGACTGTCCTCGTCGGCAGGAGCGAACAGGTCTTCAACCCACTGGATGCCATAAGCCTCGGCGAGATCGTCGCCGAAACTGGCGTGGCGCGCGTACATCCGCGTCTTCTGCAATCCCTGCGCCACGCTCCACCATGAAACCTGCGGATCACCCTTCGACGGCTTGTGCTTCTTCCAGACCTCCTTTTGCTCGTCGGGCGAAGCCGCCGCGATCGTGCGCAGTTGGCGCTCGTCGGGCATGTCGCCCTTCGCCATATGATCGAGCATCGCCGGCAGGACGTTCGCGAGAAGACGGAGCTTCTTGATCTGGCGCACCGGAAGCGCGAGCGCGACGCCGATCGCTTCTTCGGTCCAGCCGAGCGCGACGAGGCGCTCGATCGCACGCCATTGGTCGACCGGATTCAGCGCCTCGCGGGCGATGTTCTCGATCATCGAGCGCATGGCGCCATTATCGTTCGCCGCCTCGTCGACGAGCACGTCGATCTCCTCCAGGCCGGCGGCGATGGCCTGCTTCACCCGGCGATGGCCTGCATTGATGACGTAGCCGTTGCCGCCACCCGATTCCGGCGTAATCACGGGCGGCTGTACGCGCCTTGCATTCCGCAATCCGCTCAACCCGGCCTCGGTCTCACGCCGCGAGGAGCTCGCATCGCGCCAACGGGCGCGCGTCGGTCTTCGCGCCGCGTCATGGGCGCAATCTGCGGAATTTCGGCGACTTGCGGAGCAGTTGCGTAATCCAGGTGTGCCGCCGGCGTCGAGTGGCGGAGGTCGGCCATGATGGAAACCGTGTCAACAGAGCCTGCGCGCGTCGATCCGCGCTACTACGCCGACGGCGCGACCTGGGAACGCGACATCGCGCGCCGCAATCGTAACTCCCGCGCCCTGGCCTGGATCGTCGCCGCAGTGATGACGGTCGTCGCCGTCGGGGTGCTTGGCACCTTGGCCCTGCTGGTTCCGCTCAAGACTTACGAGCCTTATATGGTTGTGGTCGACAAGACGACCGGCTTCGTCGAGGTGAAGCGCCCGATGGCCGAGGGCCCGTTGACGCAAGACGAGGCGGTGACGACATTCAACGTCGTCCGCTACATCAAGGCGCGGGAAACCTATGATCCGCGCGCGCTCAAGGACAACTTTGACCTAGCCGAATTGCTGGCCACCGGCGATGCGGCGCGCGAGCTGACGGAGATCTATTCGCCGGCCAATCCCAACAATCCAGTCAAGGTCTACGGCACCAACACGGTTGTCGCGGTCACGATCAAATCGGTGACGTTCCCGAACAACCGGACCGCGCTGGCACGGTTCTCCACCGAGGAGAAATCGTCGACCAACATCATCACCCGCAACTGGGTTTCGCTCGTTCGCTTCCGCTACACCTCCTCGCCGATGCGCAACGAATGGCGCTTCGACAATCCCCTTGGCTTTCAGGTTCAGGAGTATCGCCGCGATCAAGAGACGGCGCCCTCTCCAGGGATGGGGAGTGCGCAGCGATGATGAAGCGTTACCTCGTCGTCGGTCTGATTCTCTGCATCACGGCGACCGCGGCTCACGCGGAAGCGCTTCCGCGCCCTGGTCGCACCGATTCCCGTGTCCGGAATGTCGTCTACAACAGGGACAATGTGACTGCGATCGACGCCAGCTACGGTACGTCGACGATGATCGAGCTTCAGCCGGACGAGAAGATCGAAACGCTGGCGCTCGGCGATTCGATTGCCTGGAAGGTCGAACCAAACCGCAAGGGCGACATTATTTTCGTCAAGCCGGTCGACAAGAACGCAATATCGAACCTCAACGTCGTCACCGACAAGCGCATCTATTCGTTCCTGTTGCGCTCGAATACGCGGCCGCCGTCCGGTCAGATCTACGCCGTGCGTTTCCGATTCCCCGACGACGAGGCGAGCGCGAAGCTTTTGGCCGAGGCGAAGGAGCGCGCCGCTAACCCCAATCTCAAGGACCTCAACATCGCGAACGCCAACAGCGACTATGGCTACAAGGGCTCCTCGGTGAACAAGCCGGTCGCGGTCTTCGACGACGGGACCAAGACCTGGTTCCGGTTCGAGGGCGAGACGCCGGCGATCTACATCGTCGACGCGGATCGCAACGAGAGCCTGGTCAATTTCCGGACCGAGGGTCCCTACGTCATCGTCGACAAGGTCTCGCCGCAGTGGACGCTGCGCAACGGCCAGGAATCGACCTGCATCTTCAACCGCCGCCTCACCAACGTGCATGAACCGAACGGGCTGGAGCCCTATCGGCCGCAACGTGTGGGTGCGGCCACGACCGTGGGAGGCTAATCATGCCCACGCCTGACGATTACCGCTCGTTTGAACTGGAAGCCACGGCGGCAACCTCCGTCGCCCGCGGTCGAACCGCGCTCGGCAGTTTTTTGAAATTCGGCGTGCCAATCGGCGCGCTTCTTGTCGCTGCCTGGATGATCTACGGAACGGTCGCGCGGCGTTCGCCCACCCTGACGACGCCGGACAAGGAGGAGTTCACGACGACGCAGTTTCCGGCGCCGTCGCTTTCCACCCCTCGTGTGCAAACCAACCAGGGCACTATCGTCATCCCGCAGGCCCCAGCCGAACCCGTCCCTCCACCGCCTCCGGTCGCGCCGCCGCTTGCGCTGCCGGCGCCGCCTCCGCCTGAAGCACCCCTCGCCGGCACGCCACCGAATGACGACGAAGCCCGCCGCCTAGCAGAGCTTGAGCGTCAGCGGCAGGAGGAGGAGCGACGGAAATGGGAGCGCCTTCGGGCTCCGCAGGTCATTGCCGACAACGCCGCAGCATCGGCGAACACCGCAACCCCGGACAATGGCAGCAAGACCGCCACAGGCCCGGAGAACGATCCTAATCGTCGCTTCCTGTCGTCCGTTTCCGCGGCCGGCGTCGAGGTATCGCGCGCGACCAAGAACAACCGGATCGACGCGCTCGTGGCGCAGGGGACGATGGTTCGCGGCGTTCTCGAGACGGCCGTTCAGAGCGACCTTCCGGGCATGGTACGCGCGGTCGTCACCGAGAATGTCTGGTCATTCGACGGAAGGCGGGTGCTGATTCCGGCGGGAAGCCGCCTTGTCGGTGAATATAAGTCAGGGATCGCCCAGGGACAGACTCGAGTCTTCGTGGTCTGGACGCGGATGCTGCGATCGGATGGCGTCTCGGTGCAGCTCGGGTCGAACGGCACCGATGATTTAGGGCGCGCCGGCAACGCCGGCTTCGTCGACAACCATTATCTGGAGCGCTTCGGTTCGGCGATCATGCTCTCGATCGTCGGCGGCGCAGCGCAGTTCTTGAGTGCTTATGGCCAGAACACCAACACGATCGGCAATGGCTCCATCATCACGACGACGGATCCGGTGACAGGAATCGTGACGCAGACGCAAACGGGGATAAACCAAAACCAGTTGAGCCTGCAGGCTCGGGAGATCGCGGCGCAAAACGTGTCGCAGACCCTAACCAACATCGCGCAGCAGGCGCTCAGAAACTCGATCAATATCCCACCAACCATCTACCTCGACCAAGGAACGCGGATCATCGTCTTCGTTCGGCGCGATCTCGACTTTTCGGCGCTCTATCCGGACCCGGTCAAGGAAGCCTTGAGGGAGCTGAAGCGTGAACGTGCTGGCGCGAAGTCTGACGGTCTTCATTGACCGCGCACTCGATCCGATCCGCTCCTGGCTCGATGACGACCATGTCGTCGAGATTTGCGCCAACGGTCCGGGCGAGGTTTGGGTCGAGCGCTTCGGGCAGGCCGCAATGGAGCGGCACGAGGTGCCATGCCTGACGGAGCACGCCATCCGGCACCTCGCCGAGCGGGTCGCTGGACACTCGGGCCAGAGCGTCAACGAGGAGCATCCATTGCTCTCCGCGGCGCTGCCGACCGGAGAGCGCTTTCAGGGCGTGATGCCGCCGGCGACGACGGCGGGAGGCGCGTTCGCGATCCGCAAGCAGGTCATCAAGGAAATGCGGCTTGACGATTACCGCAAGCTCGGTTCGTTCGAGAAGGTGACGACGGCGGGGGAGGGCGCGTTGTCGGAAACCGACCGACAGCTCTGCGAGCATCTCGACGCCGGCCGCATCGAGGACTTTATCCGGCTCGCCGTGGTCAGCCGCTACTCGATCTTGCTCTCGGGCGGGACGAGCTCCGGAAAAACAACGTTCCTCAATGCCATCCTCAAGGAGGTGCCGATTGAGGAGCGCATCATCACCATCGAGGATACGCGTGAAGTTAACCCGATCCAGAAAAACTACCTGCCGCTCGTCGCTTCCAAAGGCGATCAAGGAGAGGCCCGCGTCACCGTTGAAACGCTGCTGCAGGCTTCGATGCGGTTACGGCCCGACCGCATCTTTCTCGGCGAAATCCGTGGCGCTGAGGCCTACTCATTCTTGCGCGCCATCAATACCGGGCATCCGGGCAGCATCACGACGGTGCACGCCGACAGCCCTGCCGGCGCCTTCGAGCAACTCGCCTTGATGGTGATGCAGGCCGGGCTCGGCCTGCGCCGCGACGAGATTGTCGGCTACATCAGGTCGGTGCTGCCGATCGTCATTCAGCAGACAAAGGTCGGCGGATGGCGCGGCACATCGGCGGTGCATTTCTCGCGCATGGTAGAATGGCAGGAACAGCGGACCACTGGGAAAGGCCGTCATGGCGCGCGTCGTCGCTTATAGGATCGGCGTCGCGATCCTGCTGCTGCTCGCCTTCTGGCTGCTGTGGAGCATGGCCTATGAGATCGTTGTTGCCCTGCGCTGGGCGCCGGGCCGCTTCCCGAGTGAGGGCACCACCCGCTGGGCGCTGTTCCGGATGCAGAACGCCGATCGCTCCGCCGACTTCTTTCTGATCGCCTGGCGTCATTTCTACAACCGACTCCTGTTCCCAGGCACCCAACTCGAAGCACTGATCCGCGCCGGCTATGCGGTGGCCACTGTTGGCGCGATCGGACTCGCGGGGGCGCTGTTCGCGGTCATCAACCGCCGCCAGATGCCGTATGGCGCCGCCCGCTTCGGCACGCTGATGGAGGCGGCCAAGAAGGGCCTGACCGCCAAGCGCGGGATCGTGCTGGGAACACTGAACGGCGCCACGCTCCGCTCGGACGAGCCCGCACATATCCTGGTCGTCGGACCATCACGCTCCGGCAAGGGCACCGGCTTCGTCCTCCCGAACGGCTATCTTTGGCAGGGTTCGGCCGTGTTCTTCGATCCGAAGCGCGAAAACTTCGAAGCGCTTGCAGAACATCGCGCCGCGATAGGCAACAAGGTTTTCATGTTCTCGCCGGGATCCAACGACACGCATCGCTACAATCCGCTCGATTTCGTGCGACGGGACGAGCGGATGGCCACGGACTGTCTGGTGGTGGCGTCGTTCGTGATCCCGGAGAAAGCGGACGACACATGGGCCGGCGCGGGTCGGCTGCTGCTCTCGGCGTTGATCGGGTACGTGTTGTCGTCGCCCCTGATCGCTGGCGCCCAGCACATGCGCACGGTCGCGCGCATGACAACCACCGGCAAGGATATCTCCTCGGTGCTGCGCGCCATCGTGAAGACCGAACGCCAGCACTTACCGGCATGGGTGGTCGACAGCTTCAACCAGTACATCGCGTTGGAGCCCGAGACCCGCAACAGCGCCGTGTTCAACGTCAATATGGCGATGTCGCTGTGGAACAACGGCCTCATCTCTGCGGCGACGGAAACATCCGATTTCGACATCCGCGAGCTGCGCCGCCAGCCGATGACGATTTTCATCGGCTGCACGATCGCGGAGTTGTCGATCTTTCGCCCACTGATCAAGATCCTGTTTCAGCAGATCCACGATCTGATGATGGTGAAGATTCCGGGTGACGACGAGCCGCATCAAGTGCTGCTCATGCTCGACGAATTCTACCATGTCGGCCGAATGGACTCGTTGATCTCGAAGATCACGATCAGCGCGGGATATGGCTTCCGGATGGCGATCGTGATGCAGGACATTGCGCAGCTCGACGAACTCTACGGCAGGAACACGCGCATCACCACAGTCTCGGGCTCGCAGATCAAGCTGTTCATCCAGATCAACGATCTCGAAACCTCGGACTTTGTGTCCGAGATGCTCGGTGAAACGACACAAGTCTATAAAACGCCGATCCAGCGTCCAGGACAGGGCATTTTCGCTCCGCGCGTCTGGGCACCTCACTATACACCGCGCCCGCTGCGCAGCCCACTCGAACTCCGCGAGATGTCGGCCCGGCTGTCGATCCTGATGGTCAAAAACTCCCGCTCGTTCGAATTGACCAAAATCCGGCACTATCTCGATCGGCCATATCGGGCTTTCTATGAAAGGGCGAAAGGTTCGCCTCCGGTCCTGCCCGCGTTACGCGAGTGGCGTGATGAGCCATTGGGAGGCGCAATCAACCCGGCGTCCGAACAGCAAGAGCCAGCCGATGCGCCAACA
>NZ_JAANIH010000109.1 GCF_014529705.1 Bradyrhizobium campsiandrae | reverse complement strand
CTTCAAGGCTTCGGTGGGCATCGATCCGATCGATCGGCGGCCCAGCTCGGGCGGCCACCCGGGCTGGGCCATTCCTCACGGAACGGGGCCATCCTAACCCGGCGCGCTAATACAAGGGTGGGCAAAGGCGCAAAGCGCCGTGCCCACCAAAACTCTCGATGCGGATAGATTTCGTGGGCACGCTTCGCTTTGCCCACCCTACAGCACTTCGCCGGGACGACGGTGAGGTTAACTCCCGCTGAACGAATTGTACCCCTGGTCTTCCCAATAGCCGCCCTTGTAGTCGTTGGTGACTTCCATCGAGACCACGTATTTCGGGTTCTTGAAGCCGAGCTTGGTCGGCACGCGGATCTTCATCGGGAAGCCGTAGGCGCGCGGCAGGATCTCGCCGGCGTATTTGAACGTCATCTGGGTCTGCGGATGCAGCGCGGTGCGCATGTCCAGAGGCGAGTTGTAGCCGTCCTTGTCGGCGCACTGGAACCAGACATATTTCGCGCGCGTGTCGGCGCCGATGAGTTTCAGGAAATCGCGCAAGGGCGTGCCGGTCCAGCTGCCGATGGCGCTCCAGCCTTCGACGCAGATGTGGCGGGGGATCTGCGTCACCTGCGGCAGCTTGTAGAGCTCGTCGAGCGTCCACGACTTCTTGTTCTCGACGAGGCCGCGCACTTCGAGCTTCCAGTCCGCGGCCGAGACATCGGGCGCGTCGTCGAGATCGTAATAGGCGGTGAACGGGAACGGTTTTGTGATCGCGCTCTCGGGGAAGGTCGGCGCCAGCGCGTCCGGATTGAAGATGAAGGCCTGAACGGCATCGTTGAACTTCGAGACCTTCGCGAGAAGCGTGTCGGCGGACGAGGAATCGACCACGTCGCAGCCGGTGAGCAAGGTCAGCGCACCGAGGCTGGCACCGCCCGCGATGAAGCGGCGGCGGGTAAAATCCGGCATCGTCTTGATGGCGTCCTTGATCAGCAGCCGCTTGTCGACGCCGGATATCAGGAATGAACGCTTGGCCATTGTGGTTCTCCTCATCAGCGACCGATGATCATGGCGCGCAGGCTCTTGGGCACCAGCAGCGCAAGCAGGACGTGGACGACGAGGAAGGCGCAGATCGCGGCCATGCAGAAGAAATGCACATAGCGCGCGGTCGGATAATCGCCGAACAACATCACCAGCCAATGCAACTGCACCGGCTTCCACATCGACAGGCCCGACAGCACGATCAGCACGCCAACCACGATGATGCCGGCATAGAGCAGGCGCTGGACGTAATTGTAGACGGTGAGATCGTCATGGCCGAGCTTGAAGGTCAGCGCCGCCCTGACATCGTGCAGCACGCCCGACGGCGTGATCGGCAGCAGCTTCTTCCGGAAGCGGCCCGAGGCAAAACCGGTGACGAGATAGGCGAGGCCGTTGATCATCAACAGCCACATCGCGGCAAAATGCCAGAGCAGGCCGCCGCCGAGCCAGCCGCCAAGCGTGTACTCGCGCGGGAAGCTGAAGCCGAACAGCGGCGAAGCGTTGTAGATCTGCCAGCCCGACAGGATCATCAGGATCATGGCCAGCGCGTTGGTCCAGTGCATGACGCGGACCCAGACCGGCTGGATCACCTTGGCCTTGATGGCGCTGACCTGCTCGTCGCTGACTGTAAGGCTCGACATGGTGGTTCCGTCCTGAACGTCGTGTGTCGGTATCTATACGCCTTTGCTTCCGCTTTCGTTACGCCCCGCCGGTCATCGAACCGATGCCTTTGGGCCATGGCGGTCACAAAAAAGCGAGCCGGGCATCCCCGGCTCGCCGTTTCAATGCATCCTCCGAGGATGAAACGGAGGTGCGCGGTGTTACGTCGCCGGCATCAGCACGGTGTCGACCACATGGATCACGCCGTTGGACTGGTTGACGTTGGAGATCGTCACCATCGAGGTGCCGCCCTTGGCGTCGATGATCCAGACCTTGCCGTCCTGCTTCTTCACGGTCAGTTCCTCGCCTTCGGCGGTCTTCAGCTTCTTGCCGTCGGTGAGGTCGGAGGCTTCGAGCTTGCCGGGCACGACATGGTAGGTGAGGATCTTGGTCAGGGTCGCCTTGTTCTCGGGCTTGACCAGGGTGTCGACGGTGCCGGCCGGCAGCTTGCCGAAGGCGGCATTGGTCGGCGCGAACCCCGTGAACGGACCCTTGCCTTCCAGCGTCGGCACCAGGCCGGCCGCCTTCACCGCCGCCACCAGCGTGGTGTGGTCCTTCGAATTGACGGCGTTCTGGACGATGTTCTTCGAGGGGAACATCGCGGCGCCGCCGACCATGACGGTCTTTTCCTCGGCGCGCGCGGGCGCGATGACTGATGCGGTGATGGTCAGCGCGCTGAAGGCTGCGGCGGTGAGATAGGCAATGCGCTTCGACATAATGCGATTCGACATGGAGAAACTCCCGATTGGATGGTGACCGGCGATGACCGGCGTTTGCGTTGGGCAACAACGGCGTCTGCGACAGATTGACGTGAGGCAGCAGCGCGTCGTTGGCCGAACTACGGGAGGGTTTGCGATGGGGTTTCGAACAAAAATTCTTTGTGATGCGTGAAACTATCGGGCGGGGTGGCCGTGGGGGGCGAGGTGCGAGCCAAGCAAACGGCGCCGTAGGGTGGGCAAAGCGAAGCGTGCCCACGTATTTTTTGCGATCGAGAGAGGTGGTGGGCACGGCGCAAGTGCGCCTTTGCCCACCCTACAGCGCTGCCTGTTGTGGTTATGGGTCCCGGCCTTCGCCGGGACGACAGCGGTGGATGTGGCGCGAGCGGAGCAACTCAGTCGCGGTTATTCGGCGTCTGGATGAAGCCGCGATTATGCGTCGGGCTGATCAGGAGCTCGTTGATGCAGACGCGCGGCGGCATGCTGGCAATGAACGCGATGGTGCGGCCGAGATCTTCCGGCTGCAGCATCTTGGCCTGCTCCGCCTCGCTCGGCACCACCGGGCGCAGTTTCAGGATCGGCGTCGCGACTTCGCCGGGCATCAGGCAGCAGGCGCGCAGGCCGTTGACGCATTCGTCCATGTTGAAGGAATGGGTCAGCGCCAGCACCGCGTGCTTGGTGGTGGTGTAGGCCGGGCCCGGCATCTTGGAGACGTGGCGACCGGCCCAGGATGAGACGTTGATGATCGAACCGTCCTGCTGCTTGCGCATCGTCGGCAGCACCGCGCGCATGCAATAGAGCACGCCGTTGAGGTTGACCTGGACCAGCTTGTCCCAGCCCTCCAGTTCCATGTCCTTCCAGCTCCGCTTGGGGACATTGATGCCGGCATTGTTGACCAGCAGGTCGATGCGGCCGTGCTTGGCGACTATTTTGTCGGCCGCCTTCTGGGCTTCGGCGGCATCGGACACATCGAGCGCGAGCGCCTCGGCCGCCCCGCCTGCCGCCGTGATCTTTGCCACCACGGTGTCCAGGGCTGACTGGCGCCGGCCCGATACCACGACGATCCAGCCATCAGCTGCCAGGGCCTCGGCCCCGGCCTCGCCGATTCCGCTGCCGCCGCCGGTGACCCAGGCCACGCGTTTCCCTGATTTTGTCATGCAAACTGTCTCCGTTGCTTCGCTGGGGCGGTTTTTGCTAATCCAGCCCTCGGTTTTGACCGGCCTTCGCCGGCGAGGAATGTTGCATGAACCAAGTCGCCAACGCCAATCTGTTTTCCCGCCTGTTCGACGGCCTCGACGATCCCAAACGCCTGGCGATCGAGACCCAGGACGGCGGCCAGATCAGCTATGGCGATCTGATCGCGCGGGCCGGCCGGATGGCGAACGTGCTGGTCGCGCGCGGCGTCAAGCCCGGCGACCGCGTCGCGGTGCAGGTGGAGAAATCCGTCGCCAATATCGTGCTGTATCTCGGCACGGTCAGGGCCGGCGCGGTCTACCTGCCGCTCAACACCGCCTATACGCTGAACGAACTCGACTACTTCATCGGCGATGCCGAGCCGTCGCTGGTGGTCTGCGACCCCTCAAAGGCCGAAGGGCTCGCCCCGATCGCCGCCAAGGTGAAGGCCGGAGTCGAGACATTGGGGGCTGACGGCAAGGGCTCGCTGACCGAGGCCGCCGACAACGCGAGCAGCGAGTTTCAGACGGTGCCGCGCGAAAACGATGACCTCGCCGCGATCCTCTACACCTCGGGCACCACCGGCCGCTCCAAGGGCGCGATGCTGACCCACGACAATCTCGCCTCGAACTCGCTGTCGCTGGTCGACTACTGGCGCTTCACCGACAAGGACGTGCTGATCCACGCGCTGCCGATCTACCACACCCACGGCCTGTTCGTGGCGACCAACGTGACGCTGTTTGCGCGGGCATCGATGATCTTCCTGCCGAAGCTCGATCCGGATCTCATCATCAAGCTGATGGCGCGCGCCACGGTGCTGATGGGCGTGCCGACCTTTTACACGCGCCTGCTGCAGAATCCTGCGCTGTCGAAGGAGACGACGAAGCATATGCGCCTGTTCATCTCGGGCTCGGCGCCGCTGCTGGCCGAGACCCACCGGGAATGGTCGGCGCGCACGGGCCACGCCGTGCTGGAACGCTACGGCATGACCGAGACCAACATGAACACGTCGAATCCTTACGACGGCGAGCGCCTGCCCGGCGCGGTCGGCTTTCCCCTGCCGGGCGTCTCGCTCCGCGTCACCGAGCCCGAGACCGGCAGGGAATTGCCGCGCGAGGAGATCGGCATGATCGAGGTGAAAGGCCCCAACGTGTTCAAGGGCTATTGGCGCATGCCTGAGAAGACCAAGTCGGAATTCCGGCCCGACGGCTTCTTCATCACCGGCGACCTCGGCAAGATCGACGACAGGGGCTACGTCCACATCCTCGGCCGCGGCAAGGATCTCGTGATCTCGGGCGGCTTCAACGTCTACCCCAAGGAAATCGAGAGCGAGATCGACGCCATGCCGGGCGTGGTCGAATCCGCCGTGATCGGCGTGCCCCATGCCGATTTCGGCGAGGGCGTCACGGCGGTTCTCGTTTGCAACAAGGGCGCGGACGTCACCGAGGCCGCCGTGCTGAAGGCGCTCGACGGCCGGCTCGCCAAAGTCAAGATGCCGAAGCGCGTGTTCGTGGTCGACGAGCTGCCGCGCAATACGATGGGCAAGGTGCAGAAGAACATCTTGCGGGATACGTACAAAGATATTTACGCGAAGAAATAGGCGCGAAATGCGCCGGGCTGGGGGACGCATGAAACGTGAGCAGGCCGTCCGGATCAACGATCATCTGCTTGATGCTTGCGCGGCACTGGACCGAGCGGGAATGGCTATTGCGGGACTTGGCAAAGCCGAGCGGATCAAGTTGGAGGACTCCTTCTACGGCCTCCTTGACGCACTGGCGGACGGGTTGCTTCAGCCGATCTACGACCAATATCCGGATCTCGAGCCTGCAAAGCCCGACCGGGAACCATATGAATATATCTGCGAGCTCACATGGGATGAGGTGCAGCTCCCGCCGGAAGTAACCGAGCAAAGGCTCGACGAGATCATTTTCTCGGTCATGAAGCCGACTTGGCGGAAGACCTCGATGATAGCCACCCGGGCGATGGATCGTTGCAAAGAGCTCGGATTGCCGATCGACGACAAGATGATTGCTGCGCGATTGAAAGTGCTGTCCGACTTAGGTCGCATCGAAGGCATTGGCGATATCCGATCGTGGTTCCGCAGCGAAGTGCGATTGAAGGATTAAGCCACCTCACGCATTTTGGGCTCTGCTCTCCCCGCCGTCACTGCGAGGAGCTCTTGCGACGAAGCAATCCAGGCTGCCTCCGCGGAAAGATTCTGGATTGCTTCGCTTCGCTCGCGATGACGGTGGGTGTGTCGGCTACTGTCCGCCCCCCACCAGGCTCAGCACAAACCGACTGCCCACGATAAACAGGTAGCACCCGAACGCCGTTTCCAGCGTCCGCTTCGACATCGCATGCGCGGCGCGCACGCCGAGCGGCGCGGTGACGAGGCTCATGGGCATCACCAGCACGGCGCCGATCAGCGAGACGTAGCCGAGGGCGAACGGGATTTGCAGCGCGGCAACGCCGGGGTACGTCGCTGCCGCCGGCCAGCCGGCATAGACGTAGCCGAGCGCGCCGGGGATCGAGATCAGGACGGCGAGCGCCGACGAGGTCGCCACTGCCTGATGAATCGGACGACCGTAGAACGTCATCAGGAGGTTCGAAAACAGGCCGCCGCCGATGCCCATCAGCGTCGACAGGATGCCGACGCAGAAGCCGTAGACGCGCATCAAGGGGCCATCAGGCAGATCGTCGCCGAACTTCCAGCCCTCGCGCGCGAATATAAGGCGGGCGGCGGCGGAGTAGGCGACGGCGACGAACACGATCTTGAACAGCCGCTCCGGCGCGTAGCGCGCGACGACGCTTCCCGAAATGACGCCGATCACGATCGGCAGCCACCACAGACGCAGGATCGTCATGTCGACGGCACCGCGTTTGTAGTGGGCCTGGAACGAGCGGATCGAGGTCGGGATGATCACCGCGAGCGAGGTGCCGACGCAAAGCGGCATCCGCACCTCCAGCGGCACACCGGCGAGACGGAAGCATTCGTAGAACACCGGCACCAGAATCGCGCCGCCGCCGATGCCGAACACGCCGGCGAGGAAGCCCGAGAGCGCGCCGGTTGCGATCAGCAGCAAGGCGAGCTCCACGAGTTCGGAAATATCGAGACCAGCCATCATCACGTCCCACGCCCGGTTCGCGTTTGCCACCAGTAGATAGACCCTTTCATATTCCGCGACTATGGGCGAACATAGGCTGGCTATCTTGCGGAAAACGGAAGGGCGGCATGGACCAGCTCGCGGCGATGGCGACCTTTGTTCGGGCGGTGGACGCCGGCAGCCTGTCGGCGGCGGCGCGGGCGATCCCAAGCTCGCTGACATCGGTGAGCCGGCAGATCTCGGCGCTCGAGCTGCATTTCGGCACTCGCCTGCTGCTGCGGACGACGCGGCAGCTCGCGCTCACGGAAGACGGACGCATCTTCTACGAGCGCGCCCGCTCCGTCCTCGGCGAGATGAAGGAGATCGAGGAGGCGTTGGCGGGAAACCGCCGCGAGCCGTCGGGGCGCCTGCGGGTCAGCGCACCGGCCTTGATGGGGCGCCTGCTGATCGCGCCGCTGCTCGGTGATTTCTTGCGGACCTTTCCCTCGCTGTCGGTCGACCTGCTGCTGGTGGACCGCAACGTCGACTTGATCGAGGAGGACGTTCATCTCGCGCTTCGCGTCGGGCGCGTGGCCGATTCGCAGCTGGTGATGCGAAAGCTCGGTGAGGTGCAGATGATCCACTGCGCCTCGCCGGACTATCTCGCACGCCGCGGCGAGCCGCAGACCCCATCCGATCTGGCGCAACATGATTGCCTGGTGTTTTCCGACGCGCCGGGCGTTGCAACCTGGCGATTCGGCCGCGATGCCGGCAGCGGACAGAGGGTGCGCATATCGGGGCGGCTCTGGGTCAACAGCCTCGATGCGCTCGCCACAGCCGCCGACAGCGGCACCGGCATCGGCCGCGTGCCGTCATGGCAGGTGGAGCGGCAGCTCGCCGAAGGGCGCTTGCGGCGGCTCTTGCGGGAGCACGAACCGGCTCCGGCGCCGCTGCACGCGCTCTATCAGCCGTCGCGCCTGGGATCGGCGAAGATCCGGGCATTCGTCGATTTCCTGGTGGAGCGATGGCGCGGCAGCGACCCGCTCGGCCGCTGAGGTCCAGAGCGATTCCGGGGCAATCCTCCCGGCAGGGTTGGGATGCGGGGCGCGCATATCCGCCGCGAGACGGAAAATCAGTGCGCATGACGAAATTTTCGGAAGACGTTCGGCTGACCAGGTGGTCGCGCAGGTGCCAGGACCTGACCAGTTCGAACCCGAGATGCCGCGCCGGGCCTTAGAGCCGTTCCAATAGCAATTTCAATGCGCCCAGCCCGTCGCATGAACGAGTGAATTAATATTCGTTTCTTGGTCGGTGCACCATCGCTCTGGTATACCAAGCCCCTGATTGGCCTTGGTTCATCAAGGGTCTAGAGCTGAATGCCGGTTCGATTTATGGCGATTTGGTGATTGCGCAGGCCAGATCGACTCCGTAAATAGAGCCGACCTTTCGCGATCCCCGCGCGCCCCCTGCTGGGCCGCAACCAACATCAAAAGCCCATGACCGCACGGATCGAACGACCGCTTTCACCACACATGCAAGTCTATCGCTGGACGTTGACGATGGCGCTGTCCATCGTCCATCGCGCCACCGGTATCGCGCTTTACGTCGGGACCCTGCTGCTGGCCTGGTGGCTGATCGCGGCCGCGTCGGGCTCCGCCGCGGCCTATTCCAATGTGCAGGCCTTCACCGGCAGCATCATCGGCCGGCTCATCGTGTTCGGCTACACTTGGGCGCTGATGCACCACATGCTGAGCGGCATCCGGCATTTCGTGTGGGATCTCGGCTTCGGCTTCAAGGCCAATGAGCGCGAGACGCTGACCTGGGCCGCGCTGATCGGCGGCGTCGTGCTGACGATCCTGATCTGGATCATCGCCTATGCGATCGGAGGCGTGCGATGAGCGCGTCAGATACGCCGAAGCGCAGCATGCGCACCCCGCTCGGCCGCGTCCGCAATCTCGGCGCCGCGCATTCCGGCACCTCCGACTTCTGGCGCCAGCGCCTCACGGCCGTCGCGATGACGCTGCTGATGCTGCCTGTCATCGTCGTCGTCATGATGACGCTCGGCAGCAACCAGGCCGGCGCCAAGGTGATCCTCGGCTCGCTGCCGGTCGCCATCATCATGATGCTCTTCATCGTTGCCAGCGCCTGGCACATGAAGATCGGCATGCAGGTCGTGATCGAGGACTACGTCCACAACGAGAAGCTGAAGCTCGTCTCGATCATGCTCAACAATTTCTTCTCGATCGCCGTGGCGCTCGCCTCGATCTACGCGATCATCAAGATCTCATCCGGAGTGTAAGCCATGGCCAATGAGACGAACGGCAAGGCCAACGGCGCTCCCGCCACCAACGGCAAGGCCTACCCGATCGAAGACCACACCTATGACGTCGTCGTGGTCGGCGCCGGCGGCGCGGGCCTGCGCGCCGTGGTCGGCTGCAGCGAGGCCGGCCTGAAGACCGCCTGCATCACCAAGGTGTTTCCGACCCGCTCGCACACGGTGGCGGCGCAGGGCGGCATCTCCGCCTCGCTCGGCAACATGCACAAGGACGACTGGCGCTGGCACATGTACGACACCGTGAAGGGGTCGGACTGGCTCGGGGACCAGGACGCGATCGAATACATGGTGCGCAACGCGCCCGACGCGGTCTACGAGCTCGAGCATTGGGGCGTGCCGTTCTCGCGCACGGAAGACGGCAAGATCTACCAGCGCCCGTTCGGCGGCATGACCATGGACTACGGCAAGGGCCAGGCGCAGCGCACCTGCGCCGCCGCCGACCGCACCGGCCACGCCATGCTGCACACGATGTATGGCCAGTCGCTGCGCCATGCGGCCGAGTTCTTCATCGAGTTCTTCGCCATCGACCTGATCATGGACGACCAGGGCACCTGCCGCGGCGTCATCGCGCTCAAGCTCGACGACGGCACGCTGCACCGCTTCCGCGCCCAGACCGTGATCCTCGCCACCGGCGGCTACGGCCGCGCCTACGCCTCCTGCACCTCGGCCCACACCTGCACCGGCGACGGCGGCGGCATGGTGCTGCGCGCCGGCCTGCCCCTGCAGGACATGGAGTTCGTCCAGTTCCACCCGACCGGCATCTACGGCTCGGGCTGTCTCGTCACCGAGGGCGCGCGCGGCGAAGGCGGTTATCTCGTCAATTCCGAGGGCGAGCGCTTCATGGAGCGCTACGCGCCGTCGGCCAAGGACCTCGCCTCGCGCGACGTCGTCTCGCGCGCGATGACCATCGAGATCCGCGAGGGCCGCGGCGTCGGCAAGAAGAAGGACCACATCTTCCTTCATCTCGACCATCTCGACCCCGCCGTGCTCGCCGAGCGCCTGCCGGGCATCTCCGAATCCGCAAAAATCTTCGCCAATGTCGACGTGACGCGCGAGCCGATCCCGATCGTGCCGACCGTGCACTACAACATGGGCGGCATCCCGACGAACTATCACGGCGAGGTGCTGACCAAGAAGGACGGCGACGACAACGCCGTGATCCCCGGCCTGATGGCGATCGGCGAAGCGGCCTGCGTCTCCGTGCACGGCGCCAACCGCCTCGGCTCCAACTCGCTGATCGACCTCGTCGTGTTCGGCCGCGCCGCGGCGCTGCGCCTTGCCGAGAAGCTGACGCCGAATGCCAAGCAGCCCGAGCTGCCGGCGAACTCGTCGGACCTCGCGCTCGGCCGCCTCGACCATTACCGCTACGCCTCCGGCGGCACGCCGACCGCGAAGCTGCGCGAAGGCATGCAGCACGTGATGCAGAACAATTGCGCCGTGTTCCGCACCGGCGAAGTGCTGAGCGAGGGCCAGAACCTGATCGCGAAGGTCCACAGCGGCATCACCGACATCGCCGTGTCCGACCGCTCGCTGGTGTGGAATTCGGACCTCGTCGAGACGCTGGAGTTCGACAATCTGATCTCGCAGGCGGTGGTGACGATGAACTCGGCCGCCAACCGCACCGAGAGCCGCGGCGCGCATGCGCGCGAGGACTTTTCCGAGCGCGACGACAAGAACTGGATGAAGCACACGCTGGCCTGGCTGGACGATGCCGGCAAGGTCAAGATCGAGTACCGCCCGGTTCACGACTACACCATGACCAACGACGTGCAGTACATCCCGCCGAAAGCGCGCGTGTATTGAGCGAACAGCGAAGGCCTTAATCGAATGGTTGAATTCGCACTTCCGAAGAACTCCAAGATCACCGGCGGCAAGACCTGGCCGAAGCCCGCGGGCGCCACCGAGACGCGCGAGTTTCGCGTCTATCGCTGGAACCCCGATGACGGCAAGAATCCGAGCGTCGACACCTACTATGTCGACGTCAACGATTGCGGCCCGATGGTGCTGGACGGCCTGATCTGGATCAAGAACCACATCGATCCGTCGCTGACCTTCCGCCGCTCCTGCCGCGAAGGCGTCTGCGGCTCCTGCGCCATGAACATCGACGGTCAGAACACGCTGGCCTGCACCCGCTCGATGCACGACGTGAAGGACGGCGCGGTGAAGATCAACCCGCTGCCGCATCAGCCGGTGGTGAAGGACCTCGTCCCTGACCTGACCAATTTCTACGCGCAGTATGCCTCGGTCGAGCCGTGGCTGAAGACGACCTCGCCGACGCCGCAGAAGGAATGGCGCCAGAGCCACGAGGACCGCGAGAAGCTCGACGGCCTCTACGAGTGCATCCTGTGCGCCTGCTGCTCGACCTCCTGCCCGAGCTATTGGTGGAACAGCGACCGCTATCTCGGTCCCGCCGCCCTGCTCCAGGCCAACCGCTGGGTCTCTGATTCGCGCGACGAGGCCACCGGCGAGCGGCTCGACAATCTCGAGGACCCGTTCCGCCTGTACCGCTGCCACACCATCATGAACTGCGCCAAGGCCTGCCCGAAGGGCCTGAACCCGGCCGAAGCCATCGCCGAGCTCAAGCTCAAGATGGTCGAGCGCCAGATCTAGGGCTCTCGATTGCTGTGCCCCCGGCCGGACGGCCGGGGCGTTCCCCGAACGGAACAAGTTTGGAGAATTTTCCGCGTCTTGCGTTGGAAGCGGATGGGCAGATTGCAACTTCAGGTTACACTACAAGTGGCTTCCTTCCCGGCGTAGGATTCAAGTAAGCTCTCCGGTCGGGGGACCGGAGCGACCGTGCAGGGCGTGCAACGCAATTCGCTGAGACTGCTGCGGTGGATGATGGCGGCATCCCTGGCGCTGCCGATTGCGCTGTTCGCCATCGCCTCCACCATCTCGTACCACTCGACGCTTGACATCGCCGATCGTGAGGTCGAGCGCACGCTCGATGTCGCGCATGAGCATGCGCTCAAGGTGTTCGAGACCATCGACCGGAGCCTTGCCGAGCTCAACGAGGTCGTGCGCGACCTGCCCGACGACGTCATCCGGTCGCGGGAGGGCGCGCTGCACAAGCGCCTGAAGCAGCTCGCTGACGCGCTGCCGCAGCTCAAATCAGCCTGGGTTTTCGATGCCAACGGAAAGTCGCTGGTCAACAGCCTGGTCTCGCCGCCGCCGGCCTTGAGCTTTGCCGACCGCGATTACTTCTATGCCCATGTCGACCAGAGCATCGGCACCTTCATCGGCGCATCGCTGACGCCGCGCCCGCCCTATCAGGGTGCGCGCTTCTTCGGCGTCAGCCGCCGCCGCGAATCCGAAGACGGCAGCTTCACCGGCGTGATCCAGGCCTCGGTGCTGCCGGAGTATTTCGAGAACTTCTACGCCAGGATCGGGACCGATCCCGGCAGCTTCTTTGCGATGGGACGCAGCGACGGGGTGCTGCTGGCGCATTTCCCGCGGCTCGATTGCGATTTCCGGCTCGATCCGAACGGCCCGGTCGGCCGCGCCATCGCCACCCATCCCGATCATGGGCTGATGACCATCGCCTGGCCATCCGACGGCATCGAGCGACGCATCGGCTACCGGCGCGTCGCCGAATATCCGATCTATGTCAGCGCCGGGCTCGAGACCTCGGCGATCCGTTCGCGCTGGCTCACCACCATCAGCCAGCACCTGGTGTTCGGCGCGCCCGCGACCGCGCTGCTGTTCGTGCTGCTCGCCTTCGCCTTCCGCCGCACCCAGCATCTGCAGCTCGAAGCGGCCAGGCGGCGCGAGGCCGAGGAGGCGCTCAAGCACAGCCAGCGGCTGGAGGCGCTGGGCCAGCTCACCGGCGGCGTCGCGCATGATTTCAACAATTTGCTGACCGTGATCCGCGCCTCGGTCGACCTGCTGAACCGGCCGCAGATCAGCGAGGAGCGGCGGCAGCGCTACATCACGGCGATCGCGGAAGCGGTCGCGCGCGCGGCCAAGCTGACTTCGCAACTGCTGGCCTTTGCACGGCGCCAGACCTTGAAGCCCGAAGTGTTCGACGTCGGCGACCGCATGCAGTCGCTGCGCGACATGCTCTCAACGCTGCTGGGCCCCGCGATCGAAATCGTCATGCAGCTGCCGGCCGAGCCCTGCCTCGTCAACGCCGATGCCGGCCAGTTCGAGACGGCTCTGATCAACATGGCGACCAATGCGCGCGATGCCATGCAGGGCAAGGGCCGGATCGTCTTCACGGTGCACGCGGCGACGTCCGTTCCTGACACGCTGGCGCATCTGTCGGGCAGCCAGACCTTGAAAAATCCCGGATACGTCTGCATCGCCGTCAGCGACAGCGGCATCGGCATTCCCGCGAACCAGATCGGCCGCATCTTCGAACCGTTCTTCACCACCAAGCAGGTCGGCCAGGGCACGGGCCTTGGCCTGTCGCAGGTGTTCGGATTCGCCCGGCAATCCGGCGGCGAGGTGACCGTGATGAGCGAGGTCGGCCAGGGCAGCACCTTCTCGCTCTATCTGCCGCGCGTGCCGGCTCATCTGCTCCCCCGGAGCCAGGCGCCGACCACGGCGCCCGCCGTCGCCGGCAGCGGCATGTCGGTGCTGGTCGTCGAGGACAATATCGAGCTCGGCAATTTCGCCGCCGACGGCCTGACCGAGCTAGGCTACAGCATCACGCTGGTCGACAACGCCACCGACGCGCTCACTGAACTGGTTGCTGACCCCGATCGCTTCGACGTCGTGTTCTCCGATGTCGTCATGCCCGGGATGACCGGGCTCGATCTGGCGCAGGCGATGCGCGATCGCTGCATCAGCGTCCCGATCGTGCTGACCACCGGCTACAGCCACACCTTGTCCCAGGACGGCGTCGCCGGCTTCGAACTGGTGCAAAAGCCCTATTCGATCGAGGAGCTGTCGCGCGTGCTGCACCAGGCCGCGCGGCTGAAACGGGTGCGCAACGGCGCCGCCGAGTAAGGCGGGAACTCAAGGGAACCGGTCCGCGTTGTTCCCTCATGCAAAAGCGGGCCGGGAAGCATGAACAGGGCAAGAAGCCGCCCATCATCGATATCAAGGGCGAGAGCGGCGATGAGGTCGCCCCGCCGCCGCCCGAGGTGCTCGAGCCCGATCCTGAGCTGACGCCCGAGGAGGTCGAGCAGGCGCGCAAGGATTATCTGCTCACGCGCTTCTGGATCAGCGCACGCGGCTTCTGGAGCCGCAAGGGTGACCGGCTGGCCTGGCCGCTCTCGATCGGCCTCGTCGTGCTCATCGTGCTCACCGTCGGCTTTCAATACGGCATCAATGTCTGGAACAGAGCGATCTTCGATGCCATCGAGAAGCGCGATGCGACCACCGTCTTCCATCTCACGGCGGTGTTCTTCCCGCTCGCGATCGGCAGCATCGTGCTCGGCGTCGCGCAGGTCTTCGCGCGCATGAGCATCCAGCGGCGCTGGCGCGCCTGGCTGACCAACAGCGTGTTGACGCGCTGGCTCACCAACGGTCGCTATTACCAGCTCAATCTGGTCGGCGGCGACCACAAGAATCCGGAATACCGGATCGCCGAGGATTTGCGTGTCGCCACGGACTCGCCGGTCGACTTCATCGCCGGCGTGACCTCGGCGCTGTTGTCGGCTGCGACCTTCATCGTCGTGCTCTGGACCATCGGCGGCGCGCTCACCATCACGATCAGCGGATCGACCATCAACATTCCAGGCTTCCTGGTGATTGCCGCGATTCTCTACGCGGCCATCGCCTCCGGTTCGATCCTGGTGATCGGACGCCAATTCGTGCAGGTGTCCGAGGACAAGAACCAGGCCGAGGCCGAATTCCGCTATATGCTGACGCGCGTCCGCGAGAACGGCGAGAGCATCGCGCTGCTCGGCGGCGAGGAAGAGGAGCGCGGCGGCATCGACCGCAATTTCACCAATGTGCTGCGGCAATGGGCGCGGCTCGCCGGACAACACATGCGCACGACGCTGGTGTCGCAGGGATCGAGCCTCGTTGCGCCGGTCGTTCCGCTGTTGCTCTGCGCGCCGAAATTCCTCGACGGCAGCATGAGCCTCGGACAGGTGATGCAGGCGGCCTCCGCCTTCACCATCGTGCAGAGCGCGTTCGGCTGGCTGGTCGACAATTATCCCCGGCTCGCCGACTGGAACGCCTGCGCGCGGCGCATCGCTTCGCTGATGATGTCGCTCGACGGCCTCGAGCGCGCCGAGCAGGGCGACGGCATCGGCCGCATCAAGCGCGGCGAGACCAGCAACGAGACCATGCTGGAGCTGCACGACCTCTCCGTCACGCTCGACGACGGCACCGCCGTGGTCGGCGAGACCGAGGTGGCGATCGAGCCCGGCGAGCGGCTGCTGGTCGCCGGCGAATCCGGCACCGGCAAGAGCACGCTCGTGCGCGCCATCGCAGGCCTCTGGCCCTGGGGCGGCGGCAGCGTCAATTTCCATCCCGACAGGCGGCTGTTCATGCTGCCGCAGCGGCCTTACGTGCCGTCAGGCTCCTTGCGCCGCGCGGTCGCCTATCCGGGCGCCGAGGACGATTGGACGGTCGAACAGATCGGCGAAGCCCTGCACAAGGTCGGCCTCGACCATCTCAAGGAGAAGATCGAGGAAGAGGCGCCATGGGACCAGACGCTCTCGGGCGGCGAGAAGCAGCGTCTCGCCTTCGCGCGTCTGCTGCTGCACAACCCTGATATCGTCGTGCTGGACGAGGCGACCTCGGCGCTCGACGAGAAGAGCCAGGACAAGATGATGAAGATGGTCACCGACGAGCTGCGAGAGGCCACCATCGTCAGCGTCGCTCATCGCGTCGAGCTCGAGGCCTTCCACAGCCGCAAGATCGTGCTGGAGCGTCACAAGGACGGCGCCAAGCTCGTCAGCGACATCGACCTGATCCCGCGCAAGGGCAAGCGCAAGCTGCTCGGGCGATTCTTGCGGCAGCGGAAGGCGGCGAAGAAGGCGGCGTGAGGGACTGTCGTCCCGGGGCGCGAAGCGCACCCGGGACCCATACCCACAGGGAGGAGTTGTGGCGCGAGGGTCCCACTCCGAGTCCTCCTCAAACTACTTCCCTGCGGGTATGGATCCCGGATCTGCGCTGCGCTTGTCCGGGATGACGAAGAGAGAGGGAGCTTCGCGCCCCGGGATGACACTGAAATTGTGGCCCCCACCAAAACCGGCTATGCATGCGCCGCCTGCAACGAGGATCGCCTGCTTGACGCCCGACAATGCCTTTTCGTCCGCGCCGTTCGGCGCATTTGCGCCGAACGCAGCGCAGGCCGCGGTCATCGGCCTCGCGCAAAGCTCGCGGCTGAAGCGCGGCGCGTTCCGGCCCTTTATGTCGCGGCTGGTCGATCTGCTGCGCAGCGGCCCTGTCGACGTACAGTATCAGGGTGCCTCGTTCCGCCTCTATCATCAAGGCAGCGCGACCGAGCGCGGCGCGCTGTTCAACCCGGACTACAACATCGACGAGCTCGACTTCCTGCGCCAGCACACACCTGGCGGCGGCACCTTCGTCGACGTCGGCGCCAATGTCGGCACATTTGCGCTGGTGATGGCGCGGCAGGTCGGCAGCAATGGCAAGGTGGTCGCGATCGAGCCGCATCCCCTGACCTTTGCACGGCTCTCGTTCAACCATGCCGCATCCAAGGCAACGCAGGTGCGCCTGGTGCAGGCCGCCGCGGGCGATGCCGACGGCGAGCTGATGATCGAAAGCGGCGGCGGCAATCTCGGCGCCACCCATGTCGTCACCGGCGCGGCTAGCCTTGATGCGATCAAGGTGCCGTCGTTGCGGCTCACGCGCATCCTCGATGAAGCCGGCGTCACACAGGTCGATTCGCTCAAGATCGACGTCGAAGGCTTTGAGGACCGCGTGCTGATCGGCTTCTTCCGCGACGCGCCACAAGCGCTGTGGCCGCGCGCGGTGGTGATCGAGCATTTGTCACAAAACGAATGGCAGCAGGATTGTATCGCTGACATGGTTGCGCGCGGCTATGCGATCGCGCGCAAGACACGCAGCAACACGTTCCTGTCACGCTGACGAACAGCGGAGGTAGCGGTGATCGATCATTTGGGCCTGTCCGTCTCCGACTACGAGGCCGCGAAAGCATTCTACGCCAAGGCGCTGGCGCCGCTGGATTACTGCCTGATCATGGAAGTGACGGAAGCGCAGACCGGGCACGCCGCAGCCGCCGGGTTCGGCGCCGACGGCAAGCCGGACTTCTGGATCGACGGAAAAGGCGCGATGAACAAGCCGGTGCATGTGGCGATCGCTGCGAAGGATCGCGCCACTGTCGATGCGTTCTACCAGGCCGCGATTGCAGCAGGCGGCCGCGACAACGGGCCGCCCGGCCTTCGCCCGCATTATCACGCGAACTATTACGGCGCTTTCGTGCTCGATCCCGATGGCCACAACATCGAGGCGGTCTGCCACGCGCCGGAATAGACACGCGCGATGGGGAACATCGGCGCCGCGTCATCGTTATCGCTCTCCTGACACTCGATCTCGATGATGCCAGATGCCGATCGAACCGCCCGAGATACCGCCATCGACCCCGGGTACGCCGAGCGAGCCCCCGCCCGGAATTCCGCCGGGCAATCCGCAACCAGAGATCACGCCGCCGGTGCGCGAGCCCGGCGAATCACCGCGGCCCGATGAATTGCCGGGCCGCATGCCCGAAGAGATTCCATCGCGCGGACCGAATAGCCCGACCACGCCCAATCCTGCGACGGATGCCAATTCGTCGCAGGATCACATGTGAGGCGATTGCAACCCGGGCCTGAATGCGCAATGAACGTCGCCATAGTGACGCGATTTGCGTGCAGAAATAAATCGGGCCGCGACCGCTTCGCCCGCCACAATGCGGCCTAACGCGTAGCCGTTCATCCCAACACTGCGACCAACAATCTTCACTTCGACAAACCAAGTCTTCGACAAACCAGTCTTCCACTTCGACAGACGTCTTCGTCAAAGAACCTTCCGGGGAAGTTGAACCACATGACCAACCTTCGTTTCGTGCTGCTTGCCACCACGGCTCTGACCGCGATGCAATTCGCAAGCTCCGCATCGCATGCGCAAAGCGCACCGCCGCTCGTGGTCGCGCAGGCCCAGCCAGAGCTAGGCCCTGACGGAAAACCGAAGCAGCCGCCGAAGGAAGCGCCAAAGGGACCGCCGCCCGCCGCGCGCCCGGCAACGCCGCCTCCACCGCCACCCGCTGCGCCCAAGCCTCCGGCCGCACCGCCCCCGGCGGCTGCACCGCCGCACCCGCCCGCCGCGCCTCCGCCGGCTGCCGCGCCGGCACGACCAGCGCCGCCTCTGTCTCTTATACCTATCTGACGCTGCCGACGAAGACGAGAGTCTCGATTACGGGGGGGGCCAGATTAGTCAAAAACGAAGAGGCAAGAGGAACAAGTCTAAAGATAGATAGTGAAGCGAGTCGTATCACGACAACGTCACAGCGACAACTCGGTAACTAT
>NZ_JAANIH010000108.1 GCF_014529705.1 Bradyrhizobium campsiandrae | reverse complement strand
AGCTGAGCGTCACCGAGCTGCCGCTCAGCGTGGGTTCGGATGCTTGGGACGAGGTGCCGGGTGAAAGCGGTACCGGTACCGCAGGGATGGAGACGCTCGCCTGCGTCAGGAAGTACAGCGGCGACGAGAAGTTCGAAGCGCCTGCACTGTCGATCGCATCGACATTCCAGCGGTACGAGCCGCCGGCTGAGAGCGACGCCTGATAGCTGGTCCCAGAAACGATCTGATCGACGACGAGCTGGTTTGTGACCATATCTCTGACGGCGACTTCGTAGGACGTGGCGCCGGAGACGGCGTTCCAGCTGAGCGTCACCGAGCTGCTGCTCAGCGTCGGCTCGGATGCTTGAGACGAGGTGCCGGGTGAAAGCGGTACCGGAACGGAAGGGATGGAGGCCATGGGTATCTACCTCTCAGTGCAAAGAGCTGACGAAGCAGGGATCGACCGATAGCGGGGCGTTTGGCGCCACGCTGGGCGGACCCAGCGAGACGCTTTGTGGAAACAGGTCGCAGTTCTGCGCCGCCGGCCGGCGCCAACTGAACCAATTCAGGCTGATGTTTTCCGGGAGCAGGTCTGATGACGACGCCATGGACGGCCCCCGCCAAGAGATCGAGACCAACGACTCTTATGGAGGACGCCGCGCGGACATCAGCGGAACACTTCTGGAGCGAAGGTGCTACCGGCATTCAATCCCCGAAAGTATGGACGTAGTAGAAAAGTTCTCGATGCAATAACCGCAGAAGAGCCCACAATCAGCGCGGGAGTCAACTGCCGAGCTTCTACCGGAGTGTCGCTCGCGGATTTCGGATCGCTATTCAAATACCTTTGCCGCGGTCGTCTCACTGCCAAAACGCCAATGGGCTGCGTCACGGCTCATATGCGGTGACCATGCTGGACTGCACCCCGGCCGCAACTCTTCGTCGCTACAATTTCCCATAGACCCGCGCTGCGACCGCCTTCAGATGCTCGACCGAGCCGGACTCCGGATGCGGCTTGACCGGGGCGAACAGGATCGACGCCTGCCTGCCGTTCTTCCAGACGAAGATGTTGACGGCATTGCCGTTGCCCTTGGTGCAGGAGTGCTCGCCGAACGCTTCACGGCCGAGCTCGGGGATCGCCACATGCTGGCAGGGACCCAGACGCTTCATCATGTTGACTGCGGTCTCGCGCGAGGTCGTGATGACAGCGACGGTCATGGTGTTGGCCTCGCCATCGAACATCATGCAACTATTCGCGCCCGTCCGCTGGACCTGCAGAGTGCTCTTGTCGAGGAAGCCGTCGGCATCCGCAGGCATCAGCCATTCGCAGTCGCCGAACCGATCGCTGGTCCTGCCCATATGTCCGATGGCAACACGCGCGAGCTGGGTCACGGGTCCGAGCAGTGCCTCGTCGGAGCGCCGGGCGATCGGATAGACCGCGATCTGCAGGATGTATTCGCCTGAGAGGGCGACGATCGAGGCCTCCTGGCGCTGCGCGTTGGCGGCGGTAATCCCGCGCTGGCCGTCCTCGCCGATTCCCGCGACCGCGCTGAGCGGCATGCGCTCACCGAGCGTCCTGACGAAGGTCGCATACAGCTCCTTGGCGCGGTCCTTGTCGGGATTGCGGAACACGGTCAGCATCATCGTGTCGCCGCGCCCGGCCTGATAGATGCAGCCGCGGCCGTCCTGATTTGAAATCAGCGACCATTTGAGCGCCGGCATCGCGCCGGCGAGCTCCTGGGCGCTGATGAACGGGCAGGTCGCGGCAGCGCGCGCGGGGAGGGCGCCGATGGCAAGGAATAGAACGAGGCAACAAGACAGACGATCGAGAATTCGCATTGGACAATTGACTTCCGCTATGGGTGCCTTGGCCGGCAAAGATGGGCGCGTTCGTTTCGCCGCGCGCCATGATGCTGGAGCCTGCGGCGCGCTGCAATCGGCAAGTCTGCAACGGCTGGCGCTGTAGCGCGGCCAATGTTGAACCCATCGCGTCCTCAGAGCGTCCAAGGCGCTAGGACAAAGCTTTCTGAAACGGCGACTGAGTAGCGACCAGTCACGAACACACTGACCCGATCAATTAGCGCCGACGTCTCTTCATCTGGCCAGCTTTGATCGCGAGGAGCAAACGTTCGATGCGAGAAGCAAGGATGGCCGCGGGGCATGAGCCGCCGGACCCGCTGGGCCGATGGATCGCTCTCATCGCGCTGCTTTGTCTTGGGATCGTTCTGCTCTGCATATGGGTGCTCACGCGCGACTACTGGATTCCCGCTCTCCTCGCTTCATCCGCCATTGGGCTGGCGGCCGGTATCGCGTGCCACGAATTTGGACATATGCTGTGTGCGACGCTTCTGTCTGCGCAAGTCCAACTGGTGTCGGTCGGCATTGGCCCGGTGCTGTGGTGCGGCCGCAAAGGCGAAACCCGCTTCGAGCTGCGCGCGGTGCCCTGTGCGGGCTTCGTGCGTTGCTATCCGCCGCATATCGTCAACAGGCTTGCAAGGTTGCTCTTTCTGCTCGGCGGCGTGCTGGGCAATGTGGTGTTGATCGGGCTCGTAACCGTGATCCGTTCGGCCGTCGTCCCCGACACCGCGCACGATTACGTCAGTCCAATCGCATTCGTGCAATATTACCTCATCTTTGTGAATCTGGTGCCCTTCTGGACCACCGTGGGCGGCGTGCGGACCGGCACCGATGGCCTGCAGATTTTGCAGCTCGCGTGCGGCACGATGTCCGACACGTCCTCGCAAGGTTCGAAATTCCTGGAATGATTGAAGGGCGGCAGGTGATGAACCACCGAATGGGGAAGGCCTGAACACGAGAAGGTCGGACTCGCTGAAGATCGCGTGGGCTCGACCGCCGCCGGGGTTGACACCTAGCGTTTCGATGCCTAGTGTTACTAGGTATAACGAAAGGTTCAGCGATGCCGATCGCCAAAGTCTACGTGCCCGAAGGCACGCTCACGCCGGAGCAACGGCGCGCCATCGTCCAAGGCATTCACGAGGTCATCAACGGCGTGGAGAAGCGTCCGCCGGATGGGCAGACATACGTGCTGATCAACGAGATCCCGTCCGGCCGCTGGGGCAACGCCGGTGCCCTCTACGCGACCCGGACCTAGCCCAGCCGCTCCTGGCACGCGCGGCGGGTGACCGCCGCGGGCCTGCGACGATCACCACCAGCGCGAGGTTTGTCACATGCATCCCATCAAAGAAACTAACCACAGTCCGGAGCGATCGAAGGCCGCTGACGGATCGAACCGCAGGGATGTGCTGCTGACGGCGATCGTCGCTGCGGGAGCACTGGCCGGCGCGCCCGTTACGCAGACTGAGGCCGCCGCGACCGGAGCTTTTGGCGCACCCTTGGTGGAGTTCCACGTTCCGGCCGGTGTGCTTTCACCCGAGCAGAAGCGGGATATGATCAAGGGCGTCACTGACGTGCTCGTCGGCGCGATGGCGCTGCCCCCGGACCAGATCAAGAAACTCTGGGTTCAGATTTTCGAAACCGCCGAAGCCGGTTGGGGCGCCGGTGGCCAGGTCTTCGTGCCGCGCAGCAAATAATATCGGCAGCGGCGGACAAACGTCGCGATCCGGCCCAGCGCCTTGACTCCCGGCACCGCGATCCATAGCAATCCGAGGTATGGAAGGCGAAATGCTCAAGGGCCACCTCGATATGATTGTGCTCGCGGCACTGTCTGCGGGCCCCGCGCACGGCTACGCGGTCATCGAGGAGATCAGGCGCAGAAGCGGGGAGGCGTTCGACCTTCCGGAGGGAACGATCTATCCGGCCCTGCATCGCCTCGAACAGGCAGGCTTGCTCGCCAGTCGCTGGACGACGTCCGAATCCGGGCGTCGACGCCGGGTGTATGCACTGACCCGCAGTGGAGACCGCGCGCTCGCCGAGCGCCGCGCGCTGTGGCAGCAATTCTCCGACGCCATTGGCGGTCTGCTCGAGGGAACTCGGCCATGCAAGAAACCGGCCTGATTTCCGACTATCTCGAAGCCCTCGCGGACATGCTCCGGTTCGATCAATCCCTGGCGCGGCGCGTGCGGCAGGAAGTCGAAGACCATCTCCGGGAGGCGGTTGCTGTCGATCCCGTGGGCGACAGGCTCGAGGCAGAGCGTCGCGCGATCGCGAATTTTGGCGACGCTCACGTCGTCGCGGCCCAGTTCGCGGTCATCTCGCTTGCGCAGCAGATCAGCAGATTTGGCATCGCGATCATTGTCCTCATCGTCGGAGTCTTGGCGGCCATGAAGGTCCGCGTCGCGTGGTACGCCGTCATGCAGTGGACGACCCGCGACGATGTGAAGGCCATTGGTGAATTCGTCGGGCTCATTGACCGCTATGCATTCCTGTCTTCCGTTGTCGTCGGGATAGGGGGCCTGGGCCTATACCAGCAGCAGGCAGATGTCTGCGGTGCTCGATGCGGGATATCGAAGGCAACTTCGTCGTTCCTTCATGCTCTGCGTTGTCGCAACGACGGCGCTTGCCTTGTCGGTCCTCAGCGATGGTGTGTTAACGGCACTCCGCTTGCTCGCAACGGAATTTCACGTCGGCGCGCTGCTTCCTGTCTTCTCGATGGCGATCGAGGTCGCATGCGTCTGCGTCCTCGCGTGGCACATCCGCAGCATCACGCGGCGAGCGACGTCGCTCGCGGCTCTGAATGCTCAATTGGGCTAGCCGAAACGTCGGCGTCCGGAAGGGGCCGCTTCGGCGTTGGGCTATATCGAACCCACCGCAGATGTGTCCTGTCGAGTCCCCTTGAGGGACCTCGCGATCATCACACCTTACCCCTGTTTTGCCCGACGGGTCAACGGGAGTTCGTAAAAACAGAAATGCCCCGTGCCGTCGCCCCGGCTACTGTGCATGGGGTTGTTTTCAAGATTTTGAGTCGGGGGCTAGATCGAGAAGCTGGTGCCGCAGCCGCAGGATGCCGTCGCGTTGGGATTGTTGACGCGGAACGAGGCGCCGATCAGATCGTCGACGAAATCGACCTGCGAGCCGGCGAGGAACGGCTGGGACGCCGAATCGACCAGCACCACCGCATTCTCCTGCTCGATGACCAGGTCGTCGTCGCCGCGCGCGCGGTCGATGTCGAACTTGTACTGGAAGCCGGAGCAGCCGCCGCCCTCGACCGAGATGCGCAGCATCGCGCCTGTGCCTTCGCCCTTGAGGATCTCCCCGATCCGGCGTGCGGCGCGGTCACTGATGGTCACGGCAGTCGTCATTGTCAGTCTCCGATAGGCCCGGTCATACCAAGTTCATTTGCCCAATTCATTTGGTATCCCGCGTCCGGCATAGTTATGTGCAAGAATACGCAGAATCAAATGGATAGGGACTAAATTCGTCGTGTCCGTCGGAATGGCAGCCCCCCGCGCGCCCTATGCCTGCGACCCCGAGCGCAGCCGCGGCCGGCTGGTTGCCGAGCCGCCAAGCCGGACCCGCAGCCCGTTCCGGCGGGATTGCGACCGGGTAATCCATTCGACCGCGTTCCGCCGGCTGAAGTACAAGACCCAGGTGTTCGTGTTCCACGAGGGCGACCACTACCGGACCCGGCTGACCCATTCGCTGGAAGTCGCGCAGGTCGCCCGCGCCTTGGCCAGGCAATTGGGGCTGGACGAGGATCTCACGGAAACGCTGGCGCTGGCCCATGATCTCGGCCATCCGCCGTTCGGCCATGCCGGTGAGCGGGCGCTGGACGCCTGCCTGAAGGACTTCGGCGGCTTCGACCACAATGCCCAGGCGCTCCGCGTCGTCGCCGCGCTGGAGCATCGCTACCCCGAATTCGACGGGCTCAACCTGACCTGGGAGTCGTTGGAGGGCATCGTCAAGCACAACGGCCCGCTGACCGATCGCAGCGGCGCCCCCGTAGGCCGCTATCGCGAGCACGGCATTCCCGTCGGCATCGCCGACTACATCAAGACCTACGACCTCGAGCTCTGGAGCTTTGCTTCGCTTGAGGCCCAGGTCGCGGCGATCGCCGACGACATCGCCTACGACGCCCACGACATCGACGACGGCCTGCGCGCCGGGCTGTTTCACCTCGACGACCTCAAGGCGATGCCGCTCACCGCGGAGATCATCGCCGAGACCTCGGCGCATTACCCCGAGCTCGAAGACGTCAGGCGCGGGGCGGAGCTGGTGCGCGAGCTGATCTCGCACCTGATCGGCGCGGTGTTCGCACAGGCGCAGAAGAACATTGCCGCCGTCAAGCCGCAATCGGCCCAGGACGTGCGCCAGCAGAGCCGGGCGCTGATCGCGTTCCCCGCCGACATCGCCGAGGAGGAGGCCGCCATCAAGCGTTTCCTCTACGGGCACATGTACCGCCACACCAGGGTGATGCGGGTGATGGCGGAGGCGGAACAGATCCTGTTCGACCTGTTCGCGAAATATTTGGCATCCCCGGCCGATTTGCCGCCGGAATGGCTGGTGGGAGCGGAGGGGGACGACGAGGGCGACCGGGCCCGCCGGATCGGCAATTTCATTGCCGGAATGACCGACCGTTTCGCCCTGACCGAGCACCAGCGGCTCTTTGACTCGACCCCGGATTTGCGTTAGGCGGCGGCCATGCCCGACACATCCTCAAGCCCGCATCTGTTCGCCGACGTGCTCGCACGCGTGCACGCCGCCTGCCGCGCGCTCGCGGCGGACGCCAAATGGCCCGAGGGCATCGATTTTGCGCGCGTGGTGGTCGAGCCGCCACGCGATGCCTCCCATGGCGACATGGCGACCAACGCCGCCATGGTGCTTGCGAAAGAGGCAAAGGCCAAGCCCCGCGACCTCGCCGAGCAGATCGCCGAACGGCTCCGCAGCGATCCGCTGATCGCCAAGGTCGATGTTGCCGGTCCCGGCTTCATCAATCTGACGCTGCAGCCGGTCGCCTGGGCCGAGGCGCTGCGGACGGTGCTGCGCGAGGGTGCTGACTATGGCCGCGTCCGCGGCGGCTCCAAGGTCAATGTCGAATATGTCTCGGCCAACCCGACCGGGCCGATGCATGTCGGCCATTGCCGCGGCGCCGTGTTCGGCGATGCGCTGGCGAGCCTGCTCCAGTTCAGCGGCTACGACGTCACCCGCGAATATTACATCAACGATGCCGGCGCCCAGGTCGACGTGCTCGCGCGCTCCGCATTCCTGCGCTACCGCGAGGCGCTCGGCGAGGACATCGGCGCGATCCCGGAAGGCCTCTATCCAGGCGACTATCTGAAGCCGGTCG
Source organism: Bradyrhizobium campsiandrae (assembly GCF_014529705.1). Lineage (GTDB taxonomy): Bacteria > Pseudomonadota > Alphaproteobacteria > Rhizobiales > Xanthobacteraceae > Bradyrhizobium > Bradyrhizobium campsiandrae. The sequence goes on along the minus strand of NZ_JAANIH010000108.1, from coordinate 11,282 downwards.
GGCAGGCGCTCGCGAAAGAGCACGGCGACAAGCTCCTTTCGAAGAGCGAGGCCGAGTGGCTGCCGACGGTGCGTGCCAAGGCGATCGCGATGATGATGGACGAGATCAAGGACGATCTTGCCGCCCTCAACATCCGCCACGACGTGTTCTTCTCGGAGCGCTCGCTGATCGAGACCGGCAACAACAAGGTTGCCGAGACCATCGATTTCCTCAGGGCCAAGGGCGACATCTATGAAGGCCGCCTGCCGCCGCCGAAGGGCGCGCCGGTTGAGGACTGGGAAGACCGCGAGCAGCTGCTGTTCAAGGCGACGGCCTATGGCGACGACGTCGATCGTCCGCTGATCAAGTCGGACAATTCCTACACCTACTTCGCCTCCGACATCGCCTACCACAAGAACAAGTTCGACCGTGGTTTTGCGGAGATGATCGACGTCTGGGGCGCCGATCACGGCGGCTACATCAAGCGCATGCAGGCCGCGGTGAAGGCGACGACGTCAGGCAAGGGATCGCTCGACGTCAAGATCGTCCAGCTCGTGAAGTTGCTGCGCAACGGTGAGCCGGTGAAAATGTCCAAGCGGAGCGGGGACTTCGTCACCTTGCGTGAGGTGGTGGATGAAGTCGGCCAGGACGCCGTCCGCTTCATGATGCTCTACCGCAAGAACGACGCGGTGCTGGATTTCGACCTTGCCAAGGTCATGGAACAGTCGCGCGACAACCCGGTGTTCTACGTTCAGTACGGCCATGCCCGCGGCCACTCGATCTTCCGCAACGCCCGGGCAGAGGTGTTCCCGGACCTGCCGGAGGATGCCGAGAAGCGGATTGCCTGGCTGAGTGAGTCGGCCGTGGAACGGCTGTCGGACCCGGTCGAGCTCGATCTTCTTAAGCGCCTCGCAATTTATCCGCGCATGCTGGAAGCTGCCGCCGCGGCCCATGAGCCGCACCGTATTGCCTTTTATCTCTATGACTTAGCGAGCGAATTTCACGCACTTTGGACGAAAGGGCGCGATTTGCCCTATTTACGCTTCATTATCAATAATGATGCAGATCTTACAAAGGCGCGGCTGGCCATGGTCCAGGGCGTCGTCTCTGTCCTGGCATCGGGCCTCGCCATCCTCGGCGTCCATGCCCCGGACGAGATGCGGTAGTTTGGGGCGAACTACTTAAGGGGAATATTTGGGGGTACCGGCAGAAGCCGGATCGCTTAGACTTGGTTGAAAGCCTTGTGGGTCGAAAGCTGCGCCTTGGTCGAGGGGCGCGCAGCTTTCCCGAAGGGACGCATCATCACGATGGCCGATCGATATCACGACAGACCGTTTCCCTCCGATGACTATGGTCGCGGCGCCGACCAGCATGGGAGGGCCGACAGCGATCCCTTGGCTGAACTCGCCCGCCTGATCGGGCAGACCGATCCGTTCGCGGTGCAGGGCCGGCAGAACGCGCGGCCGGCCCCAGCACCTGCGCAGAGCTATCAGGACGACGATTATTCGCAAGGCGACGACCACCAGGACTACGCCGAGCCGGCCGTGCCGCCTCCGCCAGGTCCGCCGTCATGGATGCGACGCGCCAACGTGCAACCGCAGCCGGCGCCCGAGCCTGACTATTCCGTTGCCGTGAATCCGGTCCATCCGCTGCACCGCTATGCGGCCCCGCCGGCCGCGCCCGAGCCGCAATTTCACCAGCCGCAGGCCCACCAGCATCAGGCCTACCAGAACCAAGCCTACCAGGATCAAGCCTACTCGGATCAGGCCTATCAGCAGGAGCAGGCCTACGAGGCGCCGTACGAGCAGCCCGATCCGGCGCGCTATGATGATGCGCTCTACGGTCGTCTCGAGTCGGGCGAGCAGGATTTTCAGCGCGAGCCGGCCTATCCGGATGATCCCTACGCGTTCCAGAGCGACTATCCCGAGGCCGATCTAGACGAACCCAGGAAGTCGCGCGGCGGCATGATGACGGTCGCGGCGATCCTCGCGCTGGCTGTGGTCGGAACTGGAGCGGCCTTCGCTTACAAGACCTATATCGGCGTGCCCCGCAGCGGCGAGCCGCCGATCATCAAGGCCGACAACACGCCGACCAAGATCGTGCCGGCGCCGTCGGACTCCTCCGCCAAGGTGCCGGACCGCATGGTGAGCGGCGACGGCAGCGAGAAGATCGTGCCGCGCGAGGAGGCGCCCGTCGACGTCAACGCCAAGGCGGCAGGTCCCCGCGTGGTGTTTCCGGCGCTGAACCAGAATGCCAACCCGCCATCGGTTGCGAGCGTGTCACCGAACAGCGTGCCGCCGCCGAGCGCCGGTCCGATTCCGAGCAACGGGACCATGCCGAGCGCGGCGCCGCGCTCGGTCAAGGTCGTGGTTGTGAAGGGCGATCAAACCGACAGCGCCGCACCGCAGGCCGCACCGCAGGCTGGCGCCAAGCCAGCCGCCTCTCCGAAGCCGGCTGCAGCGCCAGCTGCGCAGCGCACGCCGCCGACCGCGGCCAATGCCAGTCTCAACCAGCCGCTCTCGCTGGCGCCGGCTGAGCCGCCGCAGCGCATGGCCGCGACCAATCCGACCCAGATTGCGCCCGCGAGCAGTGGCGGCGGCTACATCGTGCAGGTCTCCTCGCAGCAGAGCGAAGACAGCGCGGCGGCGTCCTACCGCGTGCTTCAGAGCAAATATGGCAGCGTTCTCGGCTCCCGCTCGCCGGTCATCAAGCGGGTCGATCTGACCGACAAGGGCAAGGGGATCGTCTACCGTGCCTTCGCCGGTCCCTATGGTTCGGCCGAGGAAGCGACGCAGGCGTGCAACAATCTGAAGTCCGCCGGCCTGTCCGCCTGCTTCGTCCAGAGGAATTAGCGGCCGTTTCCTTGACCCCCTGGCGGGCCAGGGTTAATCGGCCCTATGAGCACGCGGGCCTTCATTACCGGTGTATCCGGAACGGAACTGACCGCCGCTGAGCGCGCGTCTGTCCGTGTAGAATCCCCATGGGACTTCATTCCCTTCAGGCTTAGGTTCGAGATCACGGCCGAAGCCACGGTCTCTACAGGGGAATTGACATCTCTGCGGCGGATCGCGGCGAAGCCTGCGGTGCTCAGCATTCCCGTGGATGGCGCCGCCAGGCCGCTCCATCCCGTGACGACTTCTGCGACAATGATTGCTCAGGTGATTCGCAGCGCAATCGGGTTCCAGGGTTTGTTAATGAGTCATGACGTGCCGATGAAGGCGCTCGCGGGCGGCACCGGCGAGAGAGTTCTCGCGATATTCGCGGCCGGCACGCCGCTTCACAGTAATGACAATGCGGAGCTGGACGCATTGACCGGAAACACGGCATCCGCATGACCGCAGAAATCCTATCGTTTGAAACCGGCCGGCCCGCAGAGCTCGCCGAGGGCGAGCCGGCATTGGTGGTCGATGTCGAGGGTTACGAGGGCCCGCTCGATCTGCTGCTTGCGCTGGCGCGGCAGCAGAAGGTCGATCTCGCCAAGATTTCGATCCTGGCGCTGGCCGACCAGTACCTTCACTTCATTGAAGCTGCCCGCAAGATCCGCCTGGAGCTTGCCGCCGACTATCTCGTGATGGCGGCGTGGCTCGCTTTCCTGAAGTCGCGCCTGCTGCTGCCGGAGCCGCCGAGCGCGGAGGGGCCGAGCGCCGAGGAAATGGCAACCGCGCTCGCCAACCGGTTGCGGCGGCTGGAAGCCATTCGCGAGGCCGCCAACCGCCTGATGAACCGGGCGCAATTGCTGCGCGACGTTTTCCCGCGTGGCGAGCCCGAGCAGATCGCCGAGATCAGGCATCCGAAATATACCGCGACGCTGTACGACCTGCTCACCGCCTATGCCTCGCAGCGCCAGTCGCGGGTGCTGGCGAGCGTGCATCTGGCCAAGCGCACGGTGTGGTCGCTCGCCGAGGCGCGCGCCACGTTGGAACGGCTGGTCGGCAGCATCAGCGAACAGGACGATTGGGGCGTGCTCGACGACTTCCTGATCCGTCACGTCGCCGATCCGACGCAGCGCGCAACGGTGTTTGCCTCGAGCTTCGCCGCCGCACTCGAGCTCGTGCGTGAAGGTCAGCTCGAGCTGAACCAGAAACAGGCGTTTGCGCCCATCTATTTCCGGAAGGGGCGCGGAAAACCGATCGTGGACGCAGCTTCTGCGCCCGATGCGCCGGTCGGTTAAGTGCAAGAAGGAGAATCTGCCATGGCAAGCCTGGCTGAAGTGCGGGTAGAAGAGGCCGAGCCGATGGACAACGAGCCCCAGGCACGTCCCGAAGAATTGCGGCTGCTGGAAGCGCTGCTGTTCGCCTCGAGTGAACCGCTGGATACCGCGACGCTGGCCAAGCGCATGCCCGAGGGGGTGGATGTGAAAGCCGCGCTCGAGCAGCTCCAGGCCGATTATGCCTCGCGCGGGGTGAACCTCGTCCGGGTCGCCAACAAATGGACGTTCCGCACGGCCGGCGATCTGTCCTGGCTGATGACCCGCGAAAGCCACGAGACCCGCCGTCTGTCGCGTGCGGCGATCGAGGTGCTGGCGATCATCGCCTATCACCAGCCGGTGACGCGTGCCGAGATCGAAGAGATTCGCGGCGTGGTCACCTCGAAAGGCACCCTCGACGTGCTCCTGGAGACCGGCTGGATCAAGCCCCGCGGCCGCCGCAAGACGCCCGGCCGTCCGCTGACCTTCGGAACCACCGAGGACTTCCTGTCCCAGTTTACCCTGGAACAGCTCGGCGATCTGCCGGGTCTGGAAGAGCTGAAGGGCACGGGCCTGTTGGATTCGCGGCTGCCGACTGGCTTCAGCGTGCCGACCCCCTCGGACGACCCGGCGCTGCGTGAGGATGAGGATCCGCTGGAACCGGGCGAGGAGCTCGATCTGGCGCTGGCGCCTGCGGTCGAGCCCGAGACCCCGCCGGAAGGCGGCAATGAGGGCGGCGAGGGCGCCGGGGAGGAATAATTCCCCGGCCTTCTACGGGGCCATGCGACCAGTTAACACTAGCAAGATTACGTAGTGCCAACAGCGAATTGGCACTGCCATGGTCCTTGTTTTTGGGCTTTGCGAAGCCTACGTTCCGGTCAAGATCGGCCGGGTCCCGGCCACGCGCGTTTGGAGGGTTGCAGGATGGGTTCACTTAGCATTTGGCACTGGATCCTGGTGATCGCGGTGGTCCTGCTGCTGTTTGGCCGCGGCAAGATTTCGGATCTGATGGGCGACGTGGCGCAGGGCATCAAGGCCTTCAAGAAGGGCATGCAGGACGACGACAAGCCCGCCGAGAAGCAAGAGCCCTCGAAGTCCATCGAGCACAATGCGGCGCCGACGGCGGCGCGATCCGACGTCGGCAGCAAGGCCGTCTGAGCCAGGAGCACGCGAAACGCGGGAAACGGCCCCGATCCTGCGCGTGAAGGATTGGGCCGATCGTGGCTTTGCGTGAACGGAAGACGTCATGTTCGACATCGGCTGGAGTGAGCTGGTTCTGATCGGGGTCGTGGCCCTGGTCGCCATTGGCCCGAAAGAGCTGCCGGGCGTGCTGCGCATGGTCGGCCAGTGGATGGGCAAGGCCCGCAAGATGGCCGCCGAATTCCAGGGCCAATTCCAGGAGGCCATGCGCGAGGCCGAGATGGCCGACCTCAAGAAGAGCTTTGACGAGGTCAAGGAGGCCGCCTCCGGCTTCACCGGCGGCGGCCTGATGACCTCGCTTCAGAAGGACGTCAGCGACGCGCTCCGCGTCGATGCACTCGACAAGCCGGCCGAGACGCCTGTGACTGCCGCCGTCGAACCGCCGGCAAGCCCGACCACGCCCGAAGCCCCAACGCCTGAAACCTTCGTGGAAGCGGAAGCGCATTCCGCTGTGAATGAGCCGCTCGCCATCACCCGTGAGGTGGAGCAGACACCGGTTGCGCAAGAGACCGTTGCGCAAGACACCGTGCCGGAAGCGATCAAGGACGCCAAAGCGTCATGAGCGACGCCGATATCGAGGCCAGCAAAGCCCCGCTGATGGACCATCTGATCGAGCTGCGCTCGCGGCTGATCAAGGCGCTGCTCGCCTTTGGCTTGGCATTCATCTTCTGCTTCTTCTTCGCCAAGCAGATCTACAACGTGCTGGTCTGGCCATTCGTGTGGGTTGCGGGGCCTGAGAATTCCAAGTTCATCTACACGGCGCTGCTGGAATATTTCATCACGCAGCTCAAGCTCGCGCTGTTCGGTGCCGGCTTCATCTCGTTCCCGCTCGTGGCCACGCAGATCTACAAGTTCGTAGCGCCCGGCCTCTACAAGCACGAGAAGCAGGCCTTCCTGCCGTATCTGGTTGCGACCCCGTTCTTCTTCGTGCTCGGCGCCGCGCTGGTCTATTTCGTCGTGTTTCCGATGCTGATCCGCTTCTCGCTCGGCATGCAGCAGGCCGGCGGTGAGGAGACCGCGCAGATCCAGCTGCTGCCGAAGGTCGGCGAATATTTGTCGCTGATGATGTCGCTGATTTTCGCCTTCGGCATCGCCTTCCAGCTTCCGGTGATCCTGACGCTGCTCGGGCGGATCGGCATCATCACCTCGAAGATGCTGCGCGAGAAGCGCCGCTATTTCATCGTTCTGGCATTCATCATCGCGGCCGTGCTGACGCCGCCCGATATCCTCAGCCAGTGCTCGCTGGCCATTCCCTTGCTCGCGCTCTACGAGGGCTCGATCATTGCGGTGGCGATGGTGGAGAAGAAGGCGGCGGCTTCGTCGCAGGCGGGCGGCACGGACGTGTCGACGCCGGCCAATCCGGCCGAGTAGGGTTGGCGAAACCCTCCAATACGCCGCAGCTTATCGAGGAATTACCGCCGTCTCTGGAATACTGGATCGCCCGCTTTCGCGGGCGATGACAGCTGTGCTAGGGGAAAGTGCGCGCCAATGTAAATTGACAACATTCGACGTTGCAGGTTGACGCGTTGATTCAGGACCTCCGCCATGCACGACATCAAATCGATCCGCGACAATCCGCAAGCCTTCGACGCCGGTCTCGCCCGGCGAGGTCTGAAGCCGTTGTCGGCGTCGCTGCTCGCTATCGACGAGAAGCGGCGAGCGGCGATCCTGGCTTCAGAACAGGCGCAGGCGCGGCGCAATGCGGCGTCCAAGGAAATCGGCGACGCCAAGAAGGCGAAGGACGAGGCGCGTGCGGCCAAGCTCATGGCCGAAGTCGCCGAGCTCAAGACCACGATGCCCGAGCTCGAAGCCGCTGCGAAGGCAGCCGACGAGGAGCTGACCCGAGAGCTGTCGGCGATCCCGAACATTCCGTTCGACGAAGTGCCCGACGGCGTCGACGAGCACGGCAATGTGCAGCATCACGTGTTCGGTGCCAGGCGCAATTACGGCTTTGCACCGAAGCTGCATGACGACCTCGGCACCGCGCTCGGCTACATGGATTTCGAGGCGGCGGCAAAACTCTCCGGCGCACGCTTCGTCGTGCTGAAGAAGGGGCTCGCGCGCCTCGAGCGTGCAATCGGCCAGTTCATGCTCGATCTGCACACGACCGAGCACGGCTACACCGAGATCAATCCGCCGCTCTTGGTGCGTAACGAAGTGATGTTCGGCACCGGGCAATTGCCGAAATTCGAGGACGATCAGTTCTGGGCCATCAAGGGCGAGCTGCTGGCATCGCCCGACCACGAGCGGCTGAAGACCGAGCGCCTCGGTCTGATCCCGACAGCGGAAGTCTCGCTCACCAACCTCGCGCGTGAATCCATCCTCGACGAGAAGCAGCTGCCGATGCGGCTGACCGCGCTGACGCCGTGCTTCCGCGCCGAGGCAGGTGCTGCGGGACGCGACACGCGCGGCATGATCCGCCAGCATCAGTTCACCAAGGTCGAGCTGGTCTCGATCACGACGCCCGAGACCAGCAAGGACGAGCTGGAGCGGATGCTGTCCTGCGCCGAGCAGGTGCTGCAGAAGCTCGACCTGCACTATCGCGTAATGACGCTCTGCGCAGGGGACATGGGATTCTCGTCGCAAAAAACCTATGACATCGAAGTGTGGATGCCCGGGCAGGGCGACGGCGGCATGTTCCGCGAGATCTCGAGCTGCTCGGTATGCGGCGATTTCCAGGCGCGGCGCATGGATGCGCGCTCGCGCGGTCCTGACGGCAAGCCGCGCTTCGTGCACACGCTGAACGGCTCCGGCACCGCGGTCGGCCGCGCGCTGATTGCAGTGATGGAGACCTATCAGCAGGAGGACGGCTCGATCGCGGTGCCCAGCGTGCTTCAACCCTATATGGGCGGCTTGAAGGTGGTCGGGCGCGAATAAGTCGCGTTGCCCGACGGAACCAAAGAAACGTTTGGTTGCGAACCGCGTGCGGCCGGCTATCCTGCCGCCCGTCCGCGAACGCCAACCTGACGTCCATGGCTCTGCACCGTGATATCTTCTGGATCGGCCGACAATGGGCGGTGACGGGTGCCGGCATCCAGGCCATCGACCAGCGCTTGCGCGGCGTGTTGGATATCGACATCGCGCGGCTCTGGGACAATGATCTCGTGCAGAACCGGCGTGCCAAGCCCGGTGTGAATGCCGCCGACTTCGACAGGGCGCTGGCCGTGGCTCGTGAACGCTTTCCAGGGGCGGACCCGATTGTTGCGCAACTGGAAGCGCTGGGCGTGATCGAGGCTCCCGTCGAGAGTCCGATCGTGCCGGCGATGAAGCTGCGGGCCGAGGGGCGGCTCGCCCGCTTCCTGCCGCAATGGCGCGTCCGCCGCTAGCGCGGAACAAAGGGTGATTGCTGCGTCGCCGAAGGCGTCGGAACGCAGATGAGGTCTGTTGGCGGCCGGTTTGCCTCGCCGGCCCCGGCCGGATAAGACGGCTCGGACCGGCTTTTCAGGAAACGACCTTTCGCATGCGCATTCTCTGCACCAATGACGACGGTATCCACGCTCCCGGCCTCAAGGTCGTGGAGGAGATCGCACGCGCGCTGTCCGACGACGTCTGGGTGGTGGCGCCCGAATTGGATCAGTCCGGCGTATCGCATTCGCTGTCGCTGAACGATCCCTTGCGCCTGCGCGAGGTCGGGCCGCGGCACTTTGCGGTGCGCGGCACGCCGACCGACTGCGTCATCATGGGCGCGCGCCATATTCTCGGCGCACAGCTGCCCGACGTCGTGCTCTCCGGCGTCAACAAGGGCCGCAACGTTGCCGAAGACGTGGTCTATTCCGGCACCATCGCCGGCGCGCTCGAAGGGACCATCCTTGGCCTGCCGTCATTCGCGCTGTCGCAGGAATTCAGCGTCGAGACGCGTGAGCGGCCGCCGTGGGACACCGCGCGCAAATTCGGTCCCGACATCTTGCGCAAGGTGATCAAGGCCGGCATCCCGAAGGACACCGTCATCAACGTCAACTTCCCCTCCTGCGCGCCGGAGGACGTGCTCGGCATTCGCGTCACGCGGCAAGGCAAGCGCAATCTCGGATTCCTGCGGATCGACGAGCGCAGGGACGGGCGCAACAATCCCTATTTCTGGATCGGCTTCGAGCGCGCGGCGATGATGGACACGCCGGCCGAAGGCACCGATCTTGCGGCATTGCGCGAACGCTACGTCTCGGTCACGCCGCTGCGGCTCGACCGCACCAATGAAGCGTTCTCGGAGGAGCTGAGCGCAACGTTGAGCTAGAATCTAGTCGCCGCGGAGCGCGGCCTCGATGGTCTTGCTGAGCGCATCGAGCTGGAACGGCTTCTGCAGCGCGGGCCGATCACGGTATTGCTCGGGCAGGCCCGATGAGCCGTACCCGGTCGCGAAGATGAAGGGGCAACCCTTGGCCTTGATGACGTCGGCGACCGGCGAGATGACCTTGCCGTTGACGTTGACGTCGAGGATGGCGATGTCGAACTCGGTCGCCTGGGCCAGCCGCATCGCCTCGGTAATGTCGCCCGCTTCGGCTGCGACCTTGTAGCCCAGCTCTTCAAGCATATCCGCGACCATCATTCGGATCATCACCTCGTCCTCGACGAGGAATACAGAGCGGCCGGAAAGCCCTGTCGCGGTCATTGTCGTTGAGTCCTTGCCCATTCCCGAAAACGTTCGCAGATAACACCTATCGACGCAATGCGCGTTTCGGCCGACTGGCACTTGAAAATAGTCGTGGCAGCCCTGCCGCTGCCTGCCGATTTGTAGCCAAATGCCAAGTCCAAAAGGTTATCATGGGTTCCTGAGCAGGAACAAGATTCTGGCTCCGGGCATTGGCGACGAAGCCATCGACCCGGGCCCGCACGAGACGACACAAGCAGCGATGATCTCCAATCAGCCCCCGCCGGAAAAGATGATGTTTCAGCTCACGCTGAGGCGTCGCGGCATTAGCGATCAGGCCGTGTTACGGACCATGGAGGAGGTGCCGCGCGAGCTGTTCGTCGAGGCCGCCGATCGCGATGGCGCCTATCGCGACAGTGCGCTGCCGATCGCCTGCGGGCAGACCATCAGCCAGCCCTTCGTCGTCGCCTACATGACCGAGCAGCTTCAACTCCAGAAGCAGCACCGCGTGCTCGAGATCGGCACGGGCTCCGGTTATCAGGCCGCCGTGCTGTCGCGGCTGGCCCGCGAGGTGCTGACGGTCGAGCGTTACCGCAAGCTGGCGGATACCGCACGCGCCAGGCTTGAAAAACTGAACTGTCACAATGTCGAGGTGATGCTCGGCGACGGCCTGAACTTGCCTGGTAACATCGGCCCGTTCGATCGCATCATCGTGACCGCCGCAGTGGAGCAGGTCCCGGAGAACCTCGTCGAGCGGCTCGAGATCGGCGGCATCCTGATCGCGCCGGTCGGCCCGCATCAGGGCGTGCAGACACTCACCCGCCTCATCAGGACCGAAGCCGGGATCGAACGCAAGGAACTCGTCGAGGTCCGTTTCGTGCCGGCGCTCCCGGGCGTGGCGCGGGAGCTGTAGAATTCCGGATTGGCTGCGCATCCAACATCTTATTGGAGGGTTAAGCCGTTATTTACTCAGTGCGTGTTTACTTAAAAGACCAGTTCTGTTGCGTACGAGTGAGTAACCATGTCTGTTGTCGCCGAGTTGCTTTACTCGCGCCGCGTACCGCAGGTCGCGGTCCTGGCGCTGATCTCCTTCAGTTTCGCAGGGTGCAGTGCCGACATGTCGTCGCGGCTGTCCCAGTCGAACTTCTCAAATCCCTTCTCCTCTGAGCAGACCGGTTCGGTGCAGCAGGCTCCGCCTCAGCAGCGTGAGCTGCCGCAATATGCGCGGCCGCAGACCCAGCCCGGCTATTACCAGTCCCAGGCCTTGCCGCCGCCGGCGGTCGCCGCGCCCCAGTCCTATCCCGTTGCCGCCGGTGGGGGCGTCTCGGGAGGGGG
>NZ_JAANIH010000107.1 GCF_014529705.1 Bradyrhizobium campsiandrae | reverse complement strand
CCGACTGCATGTTGTTGGAGGCCTGCTCGGACACGCCGGCGACCTGGCTGGACAGGGTCTGCGTGGTTTCGGCGGTGCGGGTCAGCGTGGACGCCGAGGATTCGAGCTGGACGGCCGAGGCCGACACTTTGGAGACGATGGCGCCGACGGCGCTCTCGAAATCATCGGCAAAGCGGATCAGCTCCGAGCGGCGCGAGGCGGCCTGCTCCCTGTTCTGGGCTTCGCTGGCGGCGGCATCGCGTTCGGCCTTGGCGATCGCCTGAACCTTGAACTCCTCGACCGCGCCGGCCATCTCGCCGATTTCGTCCTTGCGCCCGAGGCCCGGCAGCACGACGTCGAAATTGCCCGAGGCGAGTTCGCGCATCGCCTTGCACATCGCGATCATCGGCCGCGAGATGCCGGTGCCAAGCAGGAAGGCGAGGACCGCACCCAACAGCGTTCCGCCGACGGCCAGCATCAGGACCAATTGTTCGGTCTTCCCGATCGTCGCCTCCGATTCCGAATCCAGCCGCTGCTGCTCAGCGACCAGATCCGCCTTCATGGCGGAAGCCCCTCGAAGGATCGCCCCCGCCGAGCCGCTCATCTCGGTGACGAGATCCTCGACCAGCTTGGCGTTGGCGATCAGCTTTTCCAGCGCTTCGCGATAGGCGACGAGAATGGTCTTGGCGTCCTTCAGACCGGCGACGATCTTGTCGTCCATGGAATAGACCGCGCCGAGCGAGTTCTCGACGAATTTCAGCCGCGCCAGCGCGCTGGTGGCGATCGACTGGTCGGAGGTCAGCACGAAATTGGTCGCGGCCGCGCTCGCGGTCTGGAACTGGGCATTGACCTGCTTGGTGCCGAACTCGATCGCCTGCGCCTCGGAATCGGAGGCGTTGTTGCCGATGTCGTCGAGCTTGTACTTCAGGAGGTTGGCCTGGCGCGAAAGCTGGTTCTGCACCAGCAGCGTGCTGTCACGCTTGGCCTTGAGGACCTTGGCGAAGGTCGCGGAGAAATTCGAAAACTCCTTGGCGAGCTTGTCGAGGCTGTCCTGGCGCGCCGGGGTCTTGGCACTTTTGACAGCCTGGTCGATGGCGTTCTTCAGGCTGGCCTCGGCCTCGAGCGCCGCCTTGGCGTCGTCTTCCTTGCCGGTGACGACGAAATATTTGACAGCCGAGCGGTAGGCGAGCAGTTCGCGGTCGATATTGCGGGCGAGATCGGCCTCCGAGACGCTGCTGCGATAGGACCCGACACCGGACGAGACCCGCTCGAAGCCAAAATAGGCGAACGCCATGCTGCCGGCGGAGATCGCCAACACCGCGGCAAAACCGAGGATGATCTTGGCGCGGAACCGGAGGGTCGGAAATTTGCTGCGCTTGGACGGCGACGCGGTACGCCCGGACATTCCCAAACCCCCATCTCATCTTCAACCGCGATCGGGAGGCGCCCCGCCCCCGGACCTGGATGCGCAAAACTAAGGCACAATCAATAAAGGGCAGTAAATTCGCCTGATCTGCCTCCTGGAGGGGGAGAGGTCCCGGCTGCGGGCGTCGCCCCCGGCAACCGGCGTGTTGCGGCTAACCGGAAAACGCCTTATTCTGACGGGACTTGTCGGACAATAATCACGCACTTGGCGTTAGACCAAGCTGGTCCTCGAGGGAGAAGCGGAGTGGGGCAAACCGAGTTTCGGTTTGGCGGTGCGTCTGGTGTTGCCGTTGCCAAATCGAAGGCGGCAACCGTCGATGAAGCCGTGGCCGAGCTTGCGGCGCAGCTCCCGTCCGACGAGCTGGCACTGATCCTGGTCTTTCTCTCCCCGCGCTACGACCCTCATCATTTCATCGCCGAGATCACCCGGCAATTCGACGAGACCCAGGTCTGCGGCTGCACCACCGCGGGCGAGCTCGCCCCTGACGGCTGGGACGAGAACAGTGTCGTGGCTCTCGCTTTCAGCCGCGCGGATTTCTCGGCCGCGGTACGGCCCATTCTCAACCTCGACAGCTTCCAGGTCGAGGACGGCCGCAGGATCGGCGGCGAGCTCCGGCACGAGCTGCTGCGGGCGACTCCGCAAATCGACCACGGCAGTCCCTTCGGCCTGGTCTTGATCGACGGCCTGTGCCGCCGCGAAGAGGCGGTGATGTCCGCGCTCTATGCCTCGCTCGACGACATCCCTGTCGTCGGCGGGTCCGCAGGCGACGGAATGCGCTTCGAGAAAACGTTTGTATTCTTCGACGGCGAGGCACACTCCAATGCCGCGCTACTTATCCTGCTGAGCACGTCACTGCCGTTCCGGGTCTTCAAATGCGACAATTTCGAGCCGCGAGCGCAGAAGATGGTGGTCACGGAGGCCGACATCGAAAATCGAACGGTCAGGGAGCTGAATGCCGAGCCGGCGGCCGAGGAATATTCCCGCATGGTCGGGATCATGGACGCCAAGCTCGACCCCTTCTCTTTCGCCTCCCATCCGGTCCTGGTGCGCGTCGGCGGCTCCTATTACGCGCGATCGATCCAGCGGGTGGAGCCGGACGGCTCGCTGCATTTCTTCTGCGCGATCGATGAGGGCATGGTGCTGACAGCCGCGTCATCGCGAAGCCTGGTCGGATCGACCCGCGATACCTTCGCCGAGATCCACGACCAGATCGGAGATGTCTCGCTCTATATCGGCTTCGAATGCCTGCTTCGCCGGCTGGATGCCGAACAGCATCAGCTCGCCCGCGACATGTCCGAGCTGTACCGGCAGAACCGCGTCGTCGGTTTCCACACCTATGGCGAACAGTTCGGCTCCATGCATGTGAACCAGACCTTCACCGGGGTTGCGATCGGAAGGCGCCCGGCGTGACGGAGAGCTGGCAGGATTTGCAAACCGTCGAGCAGCTTCAGCGCGAAGCAGCGAAGCTGAAGAAGATCAATGCAGCGCTGATGTCGCGCGTCGAACGCTCGATGGACCAGCAGCTCAACGCCTTCTCGCTGTTCGAGACCGCCATCGCCCTCGACCACAAGGTTCGCGACCGGACGCACCAGCTGCGCGAGGCGCTGCACTCGGTCGAGCGCGCCAATGAAGGCCTTTACCGCGCCAAGCGCCAAGCCGAGGCGGCGAGCTCGCTGAAGTCTTCGGTGCTGATCTCCGTCACCCACGATTTGTTGCAGCCGCTCAACGCGGCGCGCCTGACGCTGTCGGCACTGACCGAGATGATGGCCTCGCAAGAGGCCGGACAGCTGATCGATCAGGCCGACCGCTCGCTGGTGATGCTGGAGGATCTGCTGCGGTCGCTGCTGGAGATCGCCAAGCTCGATGCCGGCGCACTCAGGCCTGACGTGCAGGCGATCGCGCTGGCGCCCCTGTTCGAACAACTCCGCAACGAGTTCGAGCCTGTGGTCGCGCGGCAGGACCTGTCCTTGCGGATCCGCACCGCGCACCTCGCCGTGAAGTCGGATGCGATGATGCTGCGGCGGATCCTGCAAAACCTGCTTGCCAATGCCATCCGCTATACCCGCAGCGGTGGCGTCGTGATGGGATGTCGGCCGCGGGGTGACCGCATCTGCATTCAGGTTTCCGACACCGGCCCGGGAATCGCGCAAGCCCAGCAGGAGGCGATCTTCCACGAATTCCAGCGCGGCGAGGCCAGCGCCACCGACCAGGCCGGTTTCGGGCTGGGTCTGTCCATCGTCCGGCGTTTCGCAACCGTGCTCGGGCATAAGGTGCGGCTGTCATCGCAGATCGGCAGAGGATCGACCTTCTCCCTGGAGCTGGAGCCGGCGGACCTCACTGAAGTCCGCGACGAGACGCGCGAGGTCAAGCTGGCCGAGCAGCATTACGGCGGCCTCGAAGGCGCCAAGATCCTGCTGATCGAGAACGATCCGAACGGTTCGGAGGCCCTGGCCGCCCTGCTGGAGGGATGGGGCTGCGACGTCGCGACCACACGGTCGACCGCGGATGCATTGTTGCGCCTCAGCGAGCTCGGCGGCGCGCCCGATGCCGTCATCGCCGATCTTCATCTCGATCATGGCGAGAGCGGACTGTCGGCGATATCAGACGTCCGCCAGCATCTGAAGCTCGACACGCCGGCCATGATCATCACCGCCGACTATTCGGAAAAGGCCGCGAAGGAGGCGAGCCGCCACGGCCTCGAAGTGCTGAAGAAGCCGATCAAGCCCGCCGAGATGCGGGCGCTGCTGTCGTTCCTGCTGAGCTGATCGGCCGCCCGCACCAAAAACGTCGAAAACAACCCCATGCACAGTAGGGGTAATATCTTACATGTCGCCAGGCCGATGATCCCGAAGGATAATCCGCTGATATGCGGACATCGAATGGTGCGACACGGCCGCGAAAAACCGCCTCACGGCTGCTCCGGCTGAGCGCGCTCGCGCGCCGGGGGACTCTCGGTAGCCAGTGTCGCGAAATCGATCCTGGACATCTCCACGATCGCCTTGGTCCTGCTCAGCACGTTGAGCTTGCGCAGGATATCGGAGACGTGGACCTTCACCGTGGTTTCCGAAATCTTCAGCTCATAGGCGATCTGCTTGTTCTGCAGGCCCCGCTTGAGCATGTCGAGCACGCGCAATTGCTGCGGCGTCAAATCGTGCAGGCGCTTCAGGAGATCCTCGGCCGGGCCGGAGGCGCGCTGCGGGCGCACCAGCCCCTGATAAGCGGCGGGAACACAGACCGAGCCGCGCAGCACCTCGCCGATCGACTGCGCCAAGGTCTGCTTGGACGACGATTTTAGGATGTAGCCGGCGACGCCGAGCGACAGTGCGCTGGAGATGATCTGCGGGTCCTGATGCCCCGAGACGATAACGACCGGAATTTTGGGAAACGTCTTGCGGATGCGGATGATGCCGGAAAGGCCGGTCGTGCCCGGCATGGACAGATCGAGCAGGATGAGGTCGAGCTCCGGCGTCGCGGCGACCTGCTCGAGCGCATCATCGATCGAAACCGCCTGGAGAATTTCGGCCGCAGGCTCCACCAGCTGCAGCGCGCCTTCGAGCGCCTCGCGAAACAGCGGATGGTCTTCGACAATCAGAAATCGCATCGTGCGTGAGCTGCTCTGAAGATCTGGCCAAGGCCCGGGATATCGCCGGCGGCGACGTCGAATTGCCGGAACGAAGAATGTCCCCACCGGGGCATGCCGATTTGATCCAGGTCAAGAATCCAGGCAAGACCGCCACCGCCCATTACGACGACCTCCCGCGATCGGGGCGCGCATTGAGCCGGCCGCGCGGATCGGGCAGATCCATCTTGCCGATCTCGACGATCGCCTTGTTCCGGCTGAACAGACCGAGCTTGCGCAGGATCTCGGTGATGTGCGCCTTGACGGTGGATTCCGCCAGCTGCAGCTCCTGGGCGATCTGCCGGTTCGGATAGCCGCGACGCAACAGGTCGAGCACACGAAGCTGCTGCGGCGTGAGCTCGCGCAGCTTGACTTCGAGCGCCTTGCTGGCGTCGGCGCGGTGCCGCCGTGGCGCCGCCACAAAATCCTTCGGGACCGACACCGATCCGCTGAGCACACCCTCGATCGATTGTGCCAGCTCACGCTTCGACGTCGACTTGGGCAGATACCCGGCCGCCCCCAGCGCCAGCGCCTCGCCGACCACGCGCTGGTCCTCTTCGCTCGAGACGATGGCGACGGGCAGGCGCGGATAGGCCTCGCGCAGGCGCAGAAAGCCGGAGAAGCCGGTCGCATCCGGCAGCGAGAGATCGAGCAGGGCAAGGTCGACGCCCTGCTCGGCCGAGAGGGTGTGCAGGGCATCCTCGATCGACATCGCCTCGAGAATGCGCGCTTCGGGCAGTGCCAAGCGCACGGCATTGCCGAGCGCCTCGCGAAACAGCGGATGATCATCGATGATCAGGAAGCTGGCCATGGCGCCTTCCACATGAATCCACCGCTCGGGCGGCAGCAGCGCATCCATCCTGCGCCGGTCCGGCGTCGGGAGAATGGCGGACGAACGCTAGAGCCTTTTCCGTTCCGATGGAATCGGAACGGAGCTCTAAATTCTTGTCTTGACGCGTTTTCTTGACGCGAACCGGTATCCACTTCGCTCGAAAACGCTCTAGCACATCTCGCCGCTCCCGTCCGGTCAAGGCCGCTCAATCGCTCGATTCAGCCTGAACCGTCAGCAGGAAGGAATAAATGCTGTCGAACTGCTCGTCGGTAAATACGTCCTTCCAGGCCGGCATGCCCTTGGACGGCCGGCCTTCATGCACGGTCTTCCAGAACGTGTCGCGCATGTCGTCGCCGTAGCGGTGACGCAGGAGGCGCAGATCGATCTTCCGCTCGCTCTGGATCGCATCGGGACCGTGACAATGCGCGCAGGTGCCGTTGAAGATCTCCTTGCCTGCTCCGACGGCCTCCGTATTGGGCGCAGACGCATCGCCCTTGCCCTCGGTTGCCACCACATTGGCGACCTGCACCACACCGGGGCCGGTTCCCGCCCCCGTCGTTGCTCCCGCCGGCATCGCCCCGGCCGTGCCAAAGCGGACCGGCTGCCCCGTCGGCAAGCCATACTTCACCGCAAGCTCGCCGATCGTCCTTTGAAGCTGCGGCAAGACGGCGTCGACACGATCGCGGAGCTCGGTCGATGTCTTCGCAAATCCGATCGCGGCGTCCCATGACAGGCCTTCACCCTCGGTCAGCTGAATCTGATAGCGGTCGTTATAGCTGGTCTTGTTCAGCCAGCCGGCAACGGGTCCCCAGATGAAGGCGACGTCAGCCTTGCCCTGATCGAGCGCCTGCATGCCTTCCTCCGGCGACAGCACGGTCACCTTCTGGACATCGTCGCGGCTCGCGAGCAGGTTCTGCGGCGTGCTGGCGAACTGCACCGCGACCCGCTTGCCCTTGAGGCCGTCGACGCCGCCGATCTCCTGCCCCTTCGCCGCCACCAGGGCATAGCCCTCCTTTGCGAACGTCGCGGAGAAGATCACGGCCGGTCCCATGAAATCCTCGGAGCGCGGCAGTCCGATCATGGCATCGCATTGCTTGCCGAGCAGCGTGACGCGCACGGTCCGCTTGCCGAAATAGGATTTGTACCAATCATAGGCGATGGGACGGCCGAGTGCCTGCGCCAGCGCCTGCCCGATCTCGACATAGAACCCCGGTTGCGACGGACTATCGCTCGAGAACGGAAGATTGGTCGGATCGGCGCAGAGGCGGAACGGCTGCGCCTCCTCGGCGTGAGCGAGGGGGGCGATCATCGCAGCCGCAGCGGCGCATGCGAAAAATCCGGCGATGGCGAGATTTCGGCTGTTGCCGATTCCAAGATGATTTTGGCGCATCCTCATCTCCCGCGGTTGGGAATTGTTGGACGTTGCGGCACGAAGCATCGGCCGATGCCGCAACTCTCGTCTTTTCGAAAAATGCGCGCGTATCCCGTCACCTCCGGGATACGCGCGCGAGTGGTCACTGGACGGAGAACACGAAGAGCGAGCCGCCCTCGGGGGCCGCGGCCGTCATCTTCTTTCCAATATCGCCCAGGAACGCAGGTATCGAAGCGGTGCGACCGACGACGATGGCGACATACTGCTTGCCGCCGACCTCATAGGTCACCGGTCCCGCACCGATGCCGGAGCCGAGATTCTTGCTCCACAGCACCTTGCCGTTCTTCGCATCGATGGCACGGAAGTCGCCATGAAGGTTGCCGGCGAATACCAGGCCGCCACCGGTGGTCAGCGTGCCGCCGTTGAACGGCAGGTCTTCCTTGATCGACCACACCTTCTTCTGCGCGACCGGATCCCACGCCATCAGCTCGCCGAGGAAGCCGCCGGGACCTTCCTTGGTCGGGAATTCGGCGCCGAGATAGAACACGCCGCGCTTGTAGGCGACATCGCCGACCGACCAGTCCATGCAGACATTGTTCGACGGGATGTAGACGAGGCCGGTCTGCGGGTTGAACGACATCGGTTGCCAGTTCTTGCCGCCGATCAGGTTCGGGCAGATGTCCTTGGCCGGATGATTCGGGCCCGGACGCTTGTCCGGATCCTCTTCCGCGCGCAGGGTGTTGACGTCCCACTTCTTGGCCCAGTTGGAGAAGACGTACTTCTCGGCCGAGAGAACCTTGCCGGTTTCGCGATTGGCGACGAAGAAATAGCCGTTGCGATCCGCCTTCATCAGCGCAGGCACGGTGCTGCCGCCGATCTTGAGGTCGGCGAGCACGGCCTCATTGACGCCGTCATAGTCCCAGGCATCGGCCGGCGTGGTCTGGATGTGCCACTTGATCTTGCCGGTGTTGGGATCGAGCGCGAGGGTCGAAGCGGTGTAGAGATTGGTCAGCTTGCCGAAATTGCCGTCGCCGGTCGAGCGCACCGCGGTGTTCCACGGACCGGGATTGCTGGTGCCCCAATAGACCGTGTCGCTCTTCGGATCGTAGGAGCCGACCAGCCAGGCCGCACCGCCGCCATGCTGGGCGGAATCGCCCTTCCAGCTGTCGCCGCCGGGCTCGTCCGGCGAGGGCACGGTGAAGGTCTGCCAGAGCTGCTTGCCGGTGTTGATATCGAAGGCCTGGAGCGAGCCGCGCACGCCATATTCGCCGCCGCCGAAGCCGGTGATGACCTTGTCGCGCACGATGAGCGGCGGCGAGGTGATGACCGAGCCCTGCTTGTAGTCGACCACCTTCGACGTCCACAACGACTTGCCGGTCGCGGCATCGAGCGCCGTCAGCTTGCCGTCGAGACGGCCGACGAAGATCTTGCCGTCGGCATAGGAGACGCCGCGGCTGTTCACGTCGCAGCAGGCATATTGCAGCACGTCGTCGGGAATGTCGGGCTCATAGGTCCATTTGCGCTGCCCCGTGGCCGCATCCAGCGCATAGACGTATTTCGGGCCCCACGAGCTCGAAACGTAGAGCGTGTTGCCGACCACGATCGGCGAGGATTCGTTCGAACGCAGCGAGCCAAGCGAGAACGAATAAGCGAGCGTCAACTTGCCGGCGTTCTCGGTATTGATCTGCTTGAGCGGGCTGAAGCGGGTATTGCCGTAGTCGTGACCGGCGACGGCCCACTGGTTCTGGTCGGATTGCGCCTTGATCAGCGAATCGTTGGCGCGAACCGTGGATGCTGCGGCGGCCAGCATCGCAATCATCGAAATGCCAGCCAAGAAGCCCTTCGTTCCAAAGGTCATGTATTCCCTCCGATGTTGTTGTGCGCGCCACGTTGAGCGCCCGAGCAAGATGCACTCGTGATGCGCAGTTTTGTCTGCGAACCATCGTTCGGAATTACAACATCGTCGCTTCGTGCTTAGTATAGGCGGAAGGTAGTAGTGCAAATCATTGGCGAGTTTCGGCGCTCATCTCGTTGTCGTGGCTTGCGTCTTTGACTAGATCCGAGTGCAAAACGCATCAAGCGGTGCGGGGGCGACGGCATCACCGCCTGCGCGCACGCCTCGTCCTTCGAGACGACCGCTTCGCGGTCTCCTCTCCATGAACCTTGTCAGGCGCTGGTGGCTGGGTTGGGGACGATTTGCTGGCCGAGCTGACGAGCCAGTCGGCGCAGGGTCCGATGCTTGGTTTCCAATACTTTCGCCTCGTATTGAGCCACGCCGGTCTCGACAAAGTCGAGGCCTTTGACCATGACGCGCCAGAAGAGCGTAGCTAGTTTTCTGGCAAGGGCCTTGTTCGCCACCAGGCCGCCGCGCCGAGCGGCCAAGCGCCTGTAGAAGCCGCCGAGCGCGACGTGTTTGCTGCGGACCAATGAGCGGGCCATCACACCAAAGATCCGGCCGGCTCGGTTGCGGCGCCGTTTGACCCGACCCTTGCGTTTGCCGCTTTGGGCGCTTCCGGGAGCGATCCCCAACCATGAGGTAAAGTGCTTTTCAGTCGGCCACTTGGTCAGGTCCGTGCCCACTTCGCCCATCAGCTGCAAAACGCTGTACTCGGTATGAGCGGGAAGTGTCGTCAGATCCTTGGCGCCACAGATCTGCGCGAGAAGCTCGCGCAAATCCGCGATGTCCGGCGCGTTGACGCCCGCTCGCGTGCGCCGTCGTCCTTTCTTTGACGAAGCCGCCGGCGGCGGCACCTTCGTGTCCGGCATCTGGCGAAGGACGACCTCGATCTGGCGGTCACAGGCGGCGATGAGGCTTTGATAATGATCCCAGCTTTGCACGGCCTGCTCCAGGGCGAACAAATGCTCTTCGGCCCAGTTGCCGCGCAATGACTCGACGACGCGCTCAGCCTTCACCTTGCGGATTTGAACATCGCATAGACCCAACAGAACTTGCGGATCGCGTTCACCGGCAAGAACGGCCCGGATCACGGCCAGGCCGCTCGCCCCCGTCAGAGAGCTGATGACCTCGTGCAGTTTGACGTTCATCCGCTCCAGCGCCTTTTGCATGTGCTGGACATGTCCGGCGGCCGCCGCGATGTGCTCCCCACGCAGGCGCAGATAGTCCTGCAGACGCCGGACATGGGCCGGGGGCACAAAGCCCGCCCGCAGCAAGCCATGTGCATGCAACGTGGCGCCCCACTGGCAGTCTTTCATGTCGGTCTTCCGCCCCGGCAGATTGCGGGTCTGGCGACCGTCGACCATGACCACTTCCAGGCCCGCGGCCTCCAGAACCCCATAGAGCGGCAACCAATAGACCCCGGTCGCTTCCATCGCGACCGAGCGCACCTGATGTCCGGCCAAATAGTCACGCAGCGCATGCAGCTGCGAGGTCACCGTGCCGAACACCACGGGTGGCTCACCCGCAATCGACACATGCATTTTCTCGCTGCCGACATCAACAAAGGCTGCACGCGGATCCAACACCGTCAAACTGCTCATCCAGGACTCCCATGCTGTCGCGCTGTGAAGCCCGCCGAGAGCCCGACCGCATTCTAGGAATTGCAAACCTCTCCAACGGGAAGCGCAATGCTCGCCAAAATGTGCAATCGCCTGCGATCGGAGCCAATCTCAGGACCGGGCAACAAGGCGCACCAGAGGATTATGCGGCTACACTGTCTCCCGGCAGAGCTCCGCTGCCAACGATACCCCGTTCATGGTCCCTGTGCAGCGCCCATTTGGTGCTGGAGGCTCAGGATGAGGCTAAACAGCAACGGCGCCCGCTAAGAACAGCTCCCACGCATTCCGCCCTCATCCTGAGGGCCCGCCAGAGGCGGGCGTCTCGAAGGATGCGCCGCAGGGAATCTCTCAAATGCGACAACCCTGCGCTTGTCCGGAACGACGACCGAGGTGAGACGGTACCGCGCGCATCGATCACGGTGATGGCGCTACCACGGATGCAAAGCTTTCGAAGAAATTCGCAGCGAGCTTTCGCGAGGTCGAATCGATCAATCGCGAACCGAGCTGCGCGAGCTTGCCGCCGATCTGCGCATCCGCCTCATAGTGCAGGATGGTGATGCCGGGAGCTTCTTCTTCCAGCCTCACGGTCGCGCCGCCCTTGGCAAAACCCGCGACGCCACCGGCGCCCTCGCCAATGATGCGGTAGCCGTTGGGCGCATCGATCTCGCTCAGCGTCACCTTGCCGCTGAACGTCGCCTTGACCGGACCGACCTTCAGCACCACGGTCGCGACCATCTCCGTTGGCGACGTCATCTCGAGCGATTGGCAGCCGGGAATGCAGCGCCTGAGAATATCGGGATCGTTGAGCGCAGCCCAGACAATGGCCTGGGACGCCGGGATACGCTGACTGTCGTTCATCTGCATCGCTTCCACCCCATGTTCGCTGTTGCTTGTCAGGCCCGACTAAGGTGGCGGCCGGCGGCGATCAATCGCCAGTAAGTACTAGGTCCGACCTTGCCGCGGCTCATTCCACGCGACCGCTGGAACGTCCCCCGGCGACGCGGCTTGCTGCATCGCCGTACGTAAAATCAATGGCTTAGCTCTCCGCCGCCTACTACCAAGATCGCGATTACAACGGCGGGGACGCGTGCTCCACTTCGCGCAACGAACAGGGCATTCAAGGGAGAAACCGACGTGCGGCCGGACGAAACATAAGACGCAACCAGGCAAGCGCTTCGCGCGATGACGGTCGAGCTCACGGCATCACGGGGGCAGCGGCCATCTTTTTCCAATGCTCTTTGCGCGGTCGCGTCATATGTCGGCGATGGCGCGGAGCATCGTGACCGAATCGCGCGCGCGGCAGCCGCCACGATGACCTTTCCATGACGCGTGGCCACGAAAATCCCAGTTGCAAAGTTTCGTTCGCGCTGTCTCTAATTGGAATAACGACAAACATTCGGGAGGACTACACCGTGTCTACAGTCAAACTGACAGTGAACGGCAAGGCCGTTGCTGTCGACGTCGAGGACCGCACGCTGCTGGTCCAGGTTCTGCGCGATCACCTGAACCTGACCGGGACCCATGTCGGCTGCGATACCAGCCAGTGCGGCGCCTGTGTCGTGCATGTGGACGGCCGGGCGGTGAAATCCTGCACCATGCTGGCGGGCCAGGCTGACGGCGCCAGCGTCACCACCATCGAAGGTATCGCCAAAGGCGACGAGCTGCACCCGATGCAAGCCGCCTTCCGCGACAATCACGGCCTGCAGTGCGGCTATTGCACGCCGGGCATGATCATGTCCTCGATCGACATCGTGCAGCGCCATGGTGGCCAGCTCGACGAAGCCACCGTTCGTCAGGAGCTCGAAGGCAACATCTGCCGCTGTACGGGCTACCACAACATCGTCAAGGCCGTGCTGGACGCGGCCGGCCGCATGAAGGTTTCGCAGGCGGCCGAATAAGGCCGCCCGCCTCGAACAACGAACAACCGCTGCTGCCTTCGACGGAAGGCGCAGTTTTGCAATTTCCGGTCGGGAGGACCAGATATGGGTGTTGAAGGCATCGGCGCGCGGGTCGTGCGCAAGGAAGACAAGCGATTCATCACCGGCAAGGGCCGGTACGTCGACGACATCAAACTGGTGGGCATGACCCACGCCCATTTCGTCCGCAGCCCGCATGCGCACGCCAAGGTCAAGAAGATCGATTCGTCTGCCGCGCTGGACATGCCGGGCGTGGTCGCCGTTCTCACCGGCCAGCAGCTCGTCGACGACAAGGTCGGCAACCTCATCTGCGGCTGGGCCATCACCTCCAAGGACGGCAGCCCGATGAAGATGGGCGCATGGCCGGCGATGGCGCCGGAGACGGTGCGCTTCGTCGGCCAGGCTGTCGCGGTCGTGATCGCCGACAGCAAGAATCTGGCGCGCGATGCGGCGGAAGCCGTCGTCGTCGATTACGAGGAACTTCCCGCAGTCGCCGACGTCCACGCCGCCATCAAATCTGGCGCGCCGCAGCTTCACCCCGAGGCGCCCGGCAACCAGGTCTATGACTGGGTGATCGGCGACGAGGGCGCGACCGATGCGGCCTTCGCCAAGGCCGCCAACGTCGTCAAGCTCGACGTCACCAACAACCGCCTCGCGCCCAACGCGATGGAGCCGCGCGCGGCGATCGCCGATTACGATGCGGCGGAAGAGCATTTCACGCTCTACACGACGTCGCAGAACCCGCACGTCGCCCGCCTCGTGCTGTCGGCCTTCTACAACATCGCCCCCGAGCACAAGCTGCGCGTGATCGCCCCCGACGTCGGCGGCGGCTTCGGCTCCAAGATCTTCATCTATCCGGAAGAGATGGTGGCGCTGTGGGCCTCGAAGAAGGTCGGCCGTCCCGTGAAATGGACCGGCGACCGCACCGAGGCCTTCCTCACCGACGCGCATGGCCGTGACCACGTCACCCATGCCGAGATGGCCTTCGACGCCAACAACAAGATCACCGGGCTGAAGGTGAAGACCTACGCGAATTTCGGCGCCTATATGTCGCTGTTCTCGTCGTCGGTGCCGACCTATCTCTACGCGACCCTGCTGTCGGGCCAGTACAACATCCCGGCGATCCACGCCGAGGTGGTCGGCGTCTACACCAACACCACGCCTGTTGACGCCTATCGCGGCGCGGGCCGCCCCGAGGCGAGCTACCTGATCGAACGTCTGATGGAGACGGCCGCGCGGCAGCTGAAGGTCGATCCGGCCCAGTTGCGCCGGACCAATTTCATCACCCAGTTCCCGCACCAGACGCCCGTGATCATGGCTTATGACACCGGCG
The DNA here is from genome assembly GCF_014529705.1 of Bradyrhizobium campsiandrae. Classification (GTDB taxonomy): domain Bacteria; phylum Pseudomonadota; class Alphaproteobacteria; order Rhizobiales; family Xanthobacteraceae; genus Bradyrhizobium; species Bradyrhizobium campsiandrae. The sequence continues at coordinate 5,995 of NZ_JAANIH010000107.1, read as the reverse complement.
ACTTTAACGCTTCGCTCGATGCCGCGATGAAGGCGATCGACTATGCGGGCTTTCCCGCGCGCAAGGCGCAGGCGAAGGCGCAAGGCAAGCTGCGCGGCCTTGGCGTGTCCTGTTACATCGAGGCCTGCGGCATCGCGCCGTCGAAGGCCGTCGGCAGCCTCGGCGCCGGCGTGGGCTTGTGGGAATCCGCGGAGGTGCGCGTCAATCCGGTCGGAACCATCGAGATCCTCACCGGCTCGCACAGCCACGGCCAGGGTCACGAGACCACGTTCTGCCAGCTGGTCGCGGATCGCCTTGGCATTCCCATCAGCCAGGTTTCGATCGTCCATGGCGACACCGACAAGGTGCAGTTCGGCATGGGCACCTACGGCTCGCGCTCGGCGGCCGTCGGCCTCACCGCGATCCTGAAGGCCATGGAGAAGATGGAAGCCAAGGCCAAGAAGATCGCCGCGCACGCGCTGGAGGCCTCGGAAGCCGACATCGTCATCGAGAACGGCGAGTTCAAGGTGACGGGCACCGACAAGGCGATCGCGCTGCCGATGGTGGCGCTCGCGGCCTACACCGCGCATAATCTGCCTGAAGGGATGGAGCCGGGCCTGAAGGAAAGCGCCTTCTACGACCCGACCAACTTCACCTTCCCGGCCGGCGCCTATATCTGCGAGCTCGAAGTCGATCCTGGTACGGGCAAGACTTCCTTCGTCAACTTTGTCGCTGCCGACGATTTCGGCCGGCTGATCAACCCGATGATCGTCGAGGGCCAGGTTCACGGCGGCCTCGTTCAAGGCATCGGGCAGGCGCTGCTCGAGCACGCAATCTACGACGCCAACGGCCAGCCGGTCACGGCCTCGTTCATGGACTACGCCATGCCGCGCGCCGAAGATGTGCCCTCGTTCAACCTCTCCCACACCACGACGCTGTGCCCGGGCAATCCGCTCGGCATCAAGGGTTGCGGTGAGGCCGGCGCGATCGGCGCCTCCGCGGCCGTGATCAACGCGATCACGGATGCGATCGGCAAGAACAATCTGGAAATGCCTGCAACCCCTGACCGGGTGTGGCGCACGATCCACGCGGCTTGAGAGGAGCGACCAAGATGTACAAGACCACCTATCATCGCGCCTCTTCGGTCGACGAGGCGATCAGCCTGTTCGGCAAGAGCAGCGAGGCGAAGTTTCTCGCCGGCGGCCAGACGTTGTTGCCGGTCATGAAGCAACGCCTTGCCAGCCCGTCCGACGTCATCGACCTCGGCAAGATCAAGGAACTGCAGGGTGTCGAACTGTCCGGCGACGTCCTGACGATCAAAGCGGCCACGACCTATTACGACATCATGACGAATGCCGATGTGAAGAAGGTGATTCCCGCGATCGCCCATCTCACTTCGGTGCTGGGCGATCCCGCCGTGCGCTATCGCGGTACGATCGGCGGTTCTATCGCCAATAACGATCCGGCGGCGGATTTCCCCGCAGCGCTGGTTGCGCTCGCAGCGACGGTGAAGACCAACAAACGCTCGATCTCCGCGGACGATTTCTTCAAGGGCCTGTTCACGACGGCGCTTGAAGACGGCGAGATCATCACCGCCGTGTCGTTCCCGATTCCGGCCAAAGCCGGTTACGAGAAGATGCGGCATCCAGCCTCGCGCTTCGCGCTGACCGGCGTGTTCGTGGCGCAGGCAAAGTCAGGTGAGGTTCGCGTCGCCGCAACCGGAGCGTCGCAGAGCGGCGTCATGCGGGTGGGCGCGATCGAAGCCGCGCTGAAAGCAAACTGGTCGCCATCGGCGATCGACGGCGTAAGCATTTCGGCGAACGGACTGCTCGCCGACATCCACGGCACGGCGGAATACCGCGCCAACCTCGTCAAGGTGATGGCGCAGCGCGCGGTGGCCGCTGCCGGTTGATAACAGCGCCTCAGCGCCTCGACACAAATTTTCCGCGGCGCGCACTTCGGTGCGCGCCGTTTTATTTTGCCGATGCGGCATGAAAACCACTTGCCTCGCCGGCGCGAAGGCGAGAAAAGTTAATCAGCCAATTAACTCGCCCCCAAGGGCCTACAAGAGCCGACAAGAGCAGCGTGAGGCATTGCCGGATCACCGGCACTGACCCGCGACCCGAGGAAACAACAACGTGCTCGATAAACCAGCGCAAAGCTCATCCGTCCGCACCTCGGGCCCGCTCGCGGGCTTCCGCATCGTCGAATTCGCCGGCATCGGTCCGGGTCCGTTCGCCTGCATGATGCTGGCCGACATGGGCGCGGACGTCGTCACGCTCGACCGCGTCGGCGCGAAGAAGAGCGTGAAGTCCGTGGCCGGCCGCGGCCGCAAGCTGATCGAGCTCGATCTGAAGGACAAGGGCGCGATCGCCGAGGTGCTCGACCTCCTCGCCAATGCCGACGCGCTGGTCGAAGGCTTTCGTCCCGGCGTGATGGAGCGCCTCGGGCTCGGCCCTGACGTGGTGCTCGCGCGCAATCCGAAGCTGGTCTACGGCCGCATGACCGGCTGGGGCCAGGAAGGCCCGCTCGCGAATGCCGCCGGCCACGACATCAACTACATCTCCATCACCGGGGCGCTCGCCGCGATCGGCACTGACGAAGCGCCGGTGCCGCCGCTCAATCTCGTCGGCGATTTCGGCGGCGGCGCGCTCTATCTCGTCGTCGGCGTGCTCGCCGCCCTGCTGGAAGCGTCAAGGTCCGGCAAGGGCCAGGTGGTCGACGCCGCGATGTGCGACGGCGCGGCCTCGCTGATGTCGTTCTTCTTCGACATGAAGACGATGGGACGCTGGACCGAGGGCCGCAACCGGAATTTCCTCGACGGCGGCGCGCATTTCTACGGCGTCTATGAATGCGCCTGCGGCCATTTCGTCTCGATCGGCTCGATCGAGCCGCAGTTCTATGCGCTGCTGCGCGAGCATGCTGGCCTTACCGACGCCGAGTTCGACGCACAGATGGATCCCAAGGCCTGGCCGGCGCTGAAGGAGAAGCTGAAGACCGTATTCAAGAGCAAGACGCGCGAGGACTGGTGCAGCATCATGGAAGGCACCGACATCTGCTTCGCGCCTGTTCTGACCATGTCGGAGGCGACCGCGCATCCGCACATGGTCGCCCGCAACGTCTTCATCGAGCGCCACGGCGTAAAGCAGCCGGCCCCGGCGCCGCGCTTCTCGCGCACGCCGTCAGCGGCGCGCGAGCCGGAGGTGGCGGAGATCGGCGCGGTGACGAGGGCCTGGAAGCGATAGATCTAGCGCGAGCAAAGGTCGCGTAGGGTGGGCAAAGGCGCGAAGCGCCGTGCCCACGTCTTCGCATCAGTTAGGCAGGTCGTGGGCACGCTTCGCTTTGCCCACCCTACGGCAGTGTGGGTGTAGCGGCAGCGTCCTTACGCCGCCGTGTCCACCTTCAACACGCCACGCCGGATCTGGTCTTCCTCGATCGATTCGAACAGGGCCTTGAAATTGCCCTCGCCGAAGCCGTCGTCGCCCTTGCGCTGGATGAACTCGAAGAAGATCGGGCCGATCGCGTTGGCGGAGAAGATCTGCAGCAGCACCTTGGTCTGGCCGCCGTCGACCACGCCCTCGCCGTCGATCAGGATGCCGTTCGTCTTCAGGCGCGCGAGGTCCTCGCCGTGCTGGGGCAGGCGCGCATCGATCCGCTCGAAATAGGTCTCGGGCGGCGACGGCATGAAGGGCAGGCCGGCCTCGCGCAGGCCCTCGATGGTGCGATAGATGTCGCGACAGCCGCAGGCGATGTGCTGGATGCCCTCGCCGCGATAGGTCTTCAGATATTCCTCGATCTGACCGGAATCGCCGGCGTCCTCGTTGATCGGAATCCGGATCTTGCCATCAGGGCTGGTCAGCGCGCGCGAGAACAGGCCGGAGGCGCGGCCTTCGATGTCGAAGAAACGGATCTGTCGAAAGTTGAACAGCTTTTCGTAGAAGCCGGCCCAGACATCCATGCGGCCGCGATGGACGTTGTGGGTGAGATGGTCGAGATAGAACAGGCCGGCACCGACCGGCTTGGGGTCGCGTGCGCCCAGCCATTCGAATTCGGCGTCATAGGCCGAGCCCTTGGCGCCGTAGCGATCGACCAGATAGAGCAGGCTGCCGCCGATGCCCTTGATCGCGGGTACATCGAGGGTCTTCTGCATAGGAGACACGTCGGCGGGCTCCGCACCAAGCGCGATGGCGCGGTCATAGGCCGCCTCGGCATCGACCACGCGGAACGCCATCGACGGCGCACAGGGTCCGTGCGCGGCGACGAACTCGTAACCGTGGGTAGCTGGCTCCTCGTTGACGAGATAGTTGATGTCGCCCTGACGATAGACCGTGATCCTCTTGGTCTTGTGGCGCGCGACCGGGGTAAAGCCCATCAGCTTGAACAGCGCGTGCAGCTCGTCCGGATTCGGATGCGCATATTCGACGAACTCGAAGCCGTCGGTGCCCATCGGATTGTCCGATGTGATCGTGGCCGGCGGAGCATCGTGCGGAAACGGACCCATTGGCGGCTCTCCCAAATTGCTGCTGGAAAGAACTATCCTTCAGTGGGCGCGCAATGAGCGTGCAAACGAGACGCTATTTTGCTAGGATATGCACAATCTGTGCATTAATCGGACAAAACGCGCATGATTTCGTTGGACGCATTCGACCTCAAGATCCTCGGCGCGCTGCAGGATGACGGCCGCCTCACCAACCAGGAGCTCGCGGACCTCGCAGGCCTGTCGGCCTCGCAATGCTCCCGGCGCCGGATGCGGCTGGAGGAGGAAAAGGTCATCGCAGGCTATCACGCCGACCTCTCCAGCGAGGCCCTCGGCTTCGGCGTCATTGCCTTCATCCAGGTGGGACTTGCGACCCACTCGCCCGACAATTCCAAGCGGTTTCGGACGCTGGTCAACCGCATCGACGAAATTCAGGAAGCCTATTCGCTGACGGGCGACGCCGATTACGTGCTGAAAGCCGTGCTGCGCGATCTCAAGGGTCTCTCCAACCTGGTCAATGACGTCCTGATGCCGCACCAGAGCGTCGCGCATGTGCGCTCCTCGATCGTGCTCGATCGGCTGAAGGAAAGCGCAAGGCTGCCGCTGAAGGAGCTGAAGCCTGGCTGAAATCGAGGGAACTACGCCATTCGCACGCCAAATGCGACCTGCGATGATCGCGATCAATCCGGGAGATCGAGCCATGGCTCTCCAACTTCGACCGAACTGCGAATATTGCGATTGCGACCTGCCGCCCGATGCGACGAACGCGCGAATCTGCTCCTATGAATGCACGTTCTGTGCGAACTGCGTGGAGACAAAGCTCTCCAACGTCTGCCCGAACTGCGGCGGCGGTTTTGCGCCGCGCCCGATCAGGCCGACGCGGGAATGGCGGCTCGGCGTGTGCACAGCCAAGCAGGCGCCATCAGACAAGCGAGTGCATTTGAAGTACAGCCTAGAGGACGTCGCCACGCATTGCGCGCGGATCAGGGACGTGCCGCCGGAGAAGCGATAGGCTACTCCGCCGGCAAAATCGTCCCTTCAACCTCGCCGAAGCCGACGCGATAGCCCTTGCCCTGGCACCAGCCGCGCATGACGAGGCTGTCGCCGTCTTCCAGGAACGAGCGCTTGGCGCCGCCGGGCAGTTCGACCGGCTCGGTGCCGTTCCAGCTGATCTCCAAGAGGCTGCCGCGCTGGTTCTTCTCCGGGCCGGAGATGGTGCCGCTGCCGAGGAGATCGCCGACATTCATGGCGCAGCCCGACGACGCGTGGTGCATCAGCTGCTGCACCGAGGACCAGTACATGTATTTGAAATTGGTGCGGCTGATGCTGGCGGCCGCATTGGCGCCGGCGGCACGCAAGGAGACGTCGAGCGCGATATCATAGTTCTGCGGCTTCGCCTGCTTCAGATAATCCAGCGGCACCGGCTCCTGTTCGGGTCCCTTGAGCCGGAAGGGCTCCAGCGCCTCGCGCGTCACCACCCAGGGGCTGATTGAGGTCGCGAAGGCCTTGGCGAGGAACGGGCCGAGCGGCACATATTCC
>NZ_JAANIH010000106.1 GCF_014529705.1 Bradyrhizobium campsiandrae | reverse complement strand
GTTTCAGGTGCTGGTCTCCCCGGGGAAAGCCGGCGTGGACGATTTCGTCCTCCAGCTCATGACCGGGGAGGCGACGCCGCTGAAGGCCAAGGAGGCGACCTTGACGCTCAGCCTGCCCGAGCGCGGCCCCACATTCGAGCAGGATTGAACGTTTGAGCGGGTACGCGCCTCCCCGATCCCTCACCAACGCCGGCGTCAACCGGAAGCGATTGAGCGCGGCGAGCGCCAGCAGCAGAAGCACCAGCGCCAACTTGATCGCGAGAATGCGCCCGTAGCTGGTGTCGAGCAGCGCGGACAGCTTTTCGAGCTGGATCACCGCAAGCGTAAGGCCCGTCAGCGCCAGCACGGCGACCACCGGCACAGCGATGCGCGAGAAGCGGTTGATGAGCGGCAGTACCGCCGGCCTCGGCTTCGACAGCAGTGCAGCAAGCGGCGCCAGCGCGCCGATCCAGAAAGCGACGGCAAGGCCGTGGAGAAAGATCGCCGGCCGCGCCAGCATCTCAGGCGGCGCCGTCGCGGCGTGCCCCGTGATCGCGAGCGACAGGCCGACACCGGCAAACGCGATGGCTGCGAAAGGCCGCGCGTACCACTTCCGGCCGAGCGCCATCAGCGCGAGCAGCATCGCCGCGATGGCGACGAGCAAGGCAGGGCCGGCACTGGTCGCGAATGCAATGGTCCAGGGGGAGCTAGTCAGAAGCGCGGCTGGCGAAAGACCAAGAAGATCGAGACCCAACACCCCAATCGAGACAACCGCGCTCGGAAGGCCCACAAGGAGTGCCGCGCGCGGCGTGCCCATGGCCGTCATCGACCACGCAATCCAGCGGCCAAAGAATACACCGCCGACGCCAACAAAAAGCCCGAAATAAAGACCGATCCGCGACAGCCAGATCAGCGCGTTCAACCGGCCATCCGCATTGGCCGGCGGTTGCGTCGCCGTCGGCGCGCCGACCGAGAAGATCACCGATCCCGCGACGGGATGACCGTCTTGTGAGATCACCCGATAGCTCACGACCGAGGTGCCTTGCGGCAGGTCCGGCGGCATCGCCACCGAGATGGCCTCGCCCGAAGTGGTGACACGCGCATCGTCACGCGCCCTGCCCGCGCCGTCGATCAACTGGATCGCGCCTGGGGTCACCGCCTCGTTGAAGCGCAATTCCACAGCCTTTGGCGCGCCCGCAAGGATACTTCCGCTCACCGGGTCGACCGAGATCAGCGCCGCATGCGCCGACGCGCCGCTCGAGTGACCGGCGACGACGAGCAGCGTCGCGAGCGCAGCGAAAAGGCGCATTACGGCCTGGGCAGCAGTTTAACGCCAGGCGCTGGCGACTTGTCCTCGTGCGCATGCGCCGCGCCCTCCGCCGGGATCTCGATCCAGCGGCTGACGCCCTTCTCGCATTCCTGCACCACCTGGAAATACAGTGTGGTGTTTGGCTTCAAGCTGTCGGTAAGGAAGCTGCTGACGATGAACTCGTCGTAATTGTGGTCCAGCAGCTTGCCGCCGGACCAGACCACTTCCTTCACGCCGGAGGTCAGCTTGTTGCCATGGTAGTCGTACGGGCTGGCGTATTGCCCCTCGACGACATCGACATTCCAGCCGGGCTTCGGCATCGGTTTCACCGCGATGACGCCTTCGGGGATCTGCACGCGGATCTTGACCGTCGGCGAACCTGAGCAGCCGTGTGGCACAGCGAAGACGGCCTTGTAGGACGCTCCGACCGGCGCCTGCTTGCCTTCCAGATAGACATGCGCCGCCGCGGGCGGCGCGATTAGGGCGGCTATCAGGATCAGCCAGGATGTCTTCAACATGCTCGATCTCCCGAAGATTAGATCACGTCAGTCACATCTTCATTCCCGAATGATCTGGCATCTTCTTCATCATCATGCCTCCGCTGCCAGGCGCCTGGGCGCCAACACCCTGAACATCGAGCGAGACGGAAACCTTGCCGGCTTTCTCGAACTCGAGCGTAACAGGCACTTTCTCACCCTCCTTGAATGGGCTCTTCAGATCCTGCAGCATGAGGTGATTGCCGCCGGGGGCGAGCTTCACGGTCTTGCCCGGCTCAATGACGAGGCCCTTGTCCAGCGGACGCATCTTCATCACGCCATTGTCCATCGCCATTTCATGGACCTCGGCCTTGCCGGCGATTTCGGCCGAAACGGCGACGAGCTTGTCCGGCGCGGTCCCCTTGTTCTCGATGGTCAGGAAACCACCGGCGACCTTGGCGCCTCCAGGCGTTGCCCGGCTCCAGGCCTGCGAGATGACGAGGTCGCCGGCCTTGACGTCGTCGGCGCGGACGGGAGTTGCGACCGCAACGGCCGATAGCGCTGCCAGCGCGAAGAGAGTTGAGAGCTTGTTCATGTCGATGGCCTTTCTTTTCGCCGTTAAGATTTTCCCACCCGTCAGAACGTGTACTTCCCGGCGAGAACGAAAGTTCGCCCGGGAAACGGATGGAACAGGAAGTATTGCGCGTTGAAGATGTTGTCGATGCCGAAATCGAACGCGAAGTTCTGTGTCGCCTTGTAGTGGATCTTCATGTCGAACACCAAGAACGGGTCGAAGGCCTGGTACACGTGTGCAAAGGTGTCGGTGTTGTCGAGGGTCGCAAATTGCTTTCCGACGTAACGTCCCGCGACCGTATAGGCCCAGTTCTCGTTCGGCCGATACGTAACCCCGACCGTGGAGCGCCATTCTGGAACATTCGGCACCCTCTTGCCGGTCGCGGTTGTGCCGCCGATCGTACTGACAAACGTCGGATCGCTTAGAATCCGTGAGTCCACATAGGTCACACTGCCAAACACCTGCAGTCCCCTGACCATCACGTTGTCCTTGTCGGCCGACAGTTCGACGCCTTGCATCCGGATTGCGTCGACGTTGCCGATAGTCGTTGTGGGAGTCTGGCCGCCCGTCGAATTCGTCACGTTCGTGGTTTGAGAGATGATTGCATTGTTGGTTCTTTCCTTGAACAACGTCAGCCTGACGCGGCCGTCATTCCATCTTCGCTCGACGTTCAATTCACCGGTGAAGTCCTGCTCGGGCTTCAGGTTGGGATTGGCGAACGTCGCGACACCGGCAACTGTTATGTTCTGATATAGTTCGGTGACCGTCGGATAACGATACGACTCACCGAAGCTCGCGGTGATGTTCCACTCCTTGTTGGGGTCGTAAGAGAGCGAGGCTTTGGGCGAGAAGTTAGTCGAGTTGAGCCCTGGCTGGTTCTTTGCGACCGGAACGAAGACAGGAGTCGGAGCCGCTGGAATACCGCTGATGGCCGTCGGATTCGAGTTGATATTGAAGCCATCCAACGAGCGCCAAGTCTCGAGCCGCCCTCCCAGGGTCAGCTTCAACTCGGGAACGATCTTCCAGGCGTCCTGCAGCCAAAGAGCACCGGTACGTGTCTCGCCGATGCCAGTGGTGAAAAGTTGACCGGTGCCGGTGGAGGACGTCGCATACCAGACCGAGGACAAATAGACCGGATTTTCCAGGCGATATCGGTCGCCGTGAACACCGAAGCTGATCTCGTGGGGACCATCGATGCCGAAAGGCCTCCAGATGCCTTTAGCGTCTGCGTTCTGCCAGTTTGTACCGTCGTTACGGGTAATCTTGCCGTTCAGCGAATAGCCCAACCCAGACTGGGTGGCACTGAACGGCGCGACGGTGAACGGATTGAGCTGAATGTCTTGCAAATAATTATAGCTCGATGCTGAAAGGTCAAAATCGAAGACGCCTTTGGTGTCGCTCTTGAGCGCTATCGCGTTGCTGAGATGGGTCTGGTCCCAGATGTACTTGTTGCTCGCAAACGCCCCTTGGCCGCCGAAGGTTGGCTGCCCGTTGAACGTAGACCTCAGATAGGTCTGCGGATCGGAAGTCTGGTGATTGTTCCAGATGCCGAGCGAGTAGGTCGCCTGCACCAACGGCGAGACATCATAGGCAACTCTCAAATTCCCAGACGTCTGCTGGGAATGCGCCAGCGCGCCCGTCCCTATGACATTCGCGACACCACCTGTCCTATTCCATGCGCCAACCGCGCCGGTCGTATTTGCAGGGCCGACACCAAAAACGCTGCCAAAGGTCGTGTAGGTCAGCGGCTGCTGATAGCTATCAAGATGATTTGCTGTGACGAGCCAGGATAGCCTGCCGTCGCGATTACCCGCTGCAGCGCTGGTCTGGCTGGTCACATAGGTGTTCTTGGTGCCGTATTGATTCCACGGCATTACAGAGACGGTTTCTTTGGCCACGGCGAACGGCTTGTCCGGCATCTTCGACGTGATCAGCAGGACGCCGCCGATGGAATTGCCGGGATACGCAGCCGCAAACGGACCGCTGAGAAAATCCACCCGCCCGATCGCTTCGGGTGAGATCAGATTCCATTTTGGCGAGGCGCCGGAGTTGTTGTTGCCAATCAGTGCCGAGATCAGGAGGTCGTCGTAGTAGATCAGCGTGCGCGCGCTGGAATTCAGGCCCCAGCTTCGCGTCGCGAGAACCGCTTGGTTGTCGCCATCGTTGCGCTTTCGCACGAACAGGCTCGGCATGTATTTGACGGCGTCCTCGGGGTCCTTGAGGTTGATCGTCTCGTCGGCTTCCTTTGCCGTGATGCTGAACGAACGCTGCGGCAACTGATAACGCGAAACCGCCGCCGGTTGATCGAGCGAGGCCCGGGCACCACCCGCCTCCTGCTCGCTGGTTGCCGCGATCGAGGCCCGCCGCTCCGGCTTTGCCGAGTTTCTCCTGGCGACGGCATTCGTCTGCACCGCCGGTTTGCGCAGCTTGGATCTCGCGGTCGTGGGCGCATCAACAGTCACCGCGGGCAACTCCCTTGGGCTGCCTTGAGCGAAAACACCGCTCGACGAGGCGAGCAGCGCGGCCTGGACGGCAACGACACTCACGCCGCAGCGGGCATGGCGAGGTAACATGGGACATTCCTGACGCCGGACTTTCTCTCCGGCCATTCGACAGCATCAGTCGCCCACGGAAGACCGCGGCGATTGCGAGGGTCGTCAGGAAAAGTGAGGAGGTCCCCGCGCCTGGGCGCTCGAGCCTTCATGGGCGGCGAGATCGGGCGCCTCTGCCTCACGCCAGATGACGCGCTCAGCGTGGCGGAAGGGAACGGAGAGCGCCGTGTGCGGCGGCGAATCGAACGATGAGTTGACCTGAGCGAGACAGCACAGGGCGCAGGCGCCGGCATGCGCAGTCGGTGCGCCGGTCTGATTGCTCGGGCTGCCCGGATCGCTCGCACCATGGCAGATGACGCCGACGGACAGTGGATCGGCAACGGCCTGACCGGCAGCCCAGCAGGCGGCAATCGGCGCCAGCACCTGCATCGCCAGGGCGAGCAGGACCAAGGGTAAGAATTTCTGCAGCCGTGCGCGCATCCGCCGAACCATTCGTTCGTCCACCAACTAAACACGGCGCTGAGCTCCGAGTCGAGGCCGACGCCAGCGCTAGCGTGGCCCTGCCCAAATTTATCGACAATCGTACTCGGAAAGGCCCGCCAGGACCGGAACGTTGAGCACTTGAGGCAGGTCGACTGCCCGCCCTGCCCACATATTTCTTATATTTGTCATATACTTAGAAGACCAGAAGCCCGAACATTTCGTTAACTGCTCGAATTTTGAACAATCGTTGCCGAAAATGATGACAAGTGAGAAAAGTTGATCTAGCATCTCTCTTGCTCAGGCCTGACCGCGAGGTCGAAGTCTGGTGGTCCAAGTCTCGGGAGGAGCCCCTGGCGCGCAAAACGCAGCGTCGCCCCGTCAATCAAGATCAAATCTTAGAATCGGGGATAATAGGGTCGACACAATTTTTGAGCGGGGCCAGGGCCCCGCTCTTTTTTTGTCAGCGCGGCCGATGTGCCGATGAACGCATCTTGTAATCTGATCGAGCAGAGCTTTGAGCTAGCCGCCGCGCGCTGCGCCCACCTCGCGCCCCTCGTCCACCAACCTCTGTTCAAGGATCATCCCGAAGCGCGGGCGACGTTCCTGGCGCAAGGCAGCGAGCTCGTGATGGGGTCGATGCTTGCGCTGACTATCGAGACGATTCTCGACTTCGCGGATGAGCGCCGCGGGCATTACCGCTTGATCGGCTGCGAGGTCGCCTCGCACGATGCCTACGGCACACCGCGATTTGCTCTTCGACGATTTGTCGCCGAACATTGCGCGCGCATGCGAGCAGTTGAAGCCTTCGCTGGCATCGCAGCGTAGCGCTTTGCGCTGCACCAACACAGCCCCAATCTCAGTTGATTGCGCATTGAGTGGCATCAACTCTTGTGAGACACTTTCCTCCTCGGTAGCGCAATCAATGACGCGCCGACGAAAAATACATGGGAGCGAGCGATGTCCGGGACGAAAGATTTCTCGACGACGAGGCGCGATCTTCTTCAGGCGGCAGCGACCGCCGGCGCCGCGACTGCCATCCTCGGCAGCATGGGCATAAACCCAGCACTTGCAGCCGAAGTCGGGCGAAGCGAGAAGCCGCTGAAGGCGGCGTTCTCCAATGCAGGTCTTCAGGCGACCTGGTGCGCGCAGGGCAAGCAGGCCGCGGAATTCTGGGGCAAGCTGTTCAACGTGGAGGTGACCTGGTTCGACGGCCAGCTCGATGCGGTGAAGCAGCGCGCGGCGATCGACAACATGGCCTCGCAGAAATGGGATTTCGTCGCGATCCAGGCCTTCGGCATCGGCACGCTCACGCAGCCCGTGCAGAAGATGATTGACGCCGGCACGCCCGTGATCGACATGGACACGCTGATTGCTCCCCTGGACCAGATTAACGTCCACTCTTTCCTCGCCCCCGATAACGAATTCATGGGCGCCTCGGTGACACAGGCGCTGTGCAACGCGATGGGCGGCAAGGGCAAGATCATCATGACACAGGGCGCGCTCGGCCACACCGGCGCGCAGGGCCGCGCCAAGGGCTTCGAATCGGTCGTCAAGCAATTCCCTGGGATCGAGGTGCTCGACACCCAGCCGGCCGACTGGGACGTCTCGAAAACCGCGCGGCTCTGGGAAACCTATCTGACCAAATACCCGCAGATCGACGCAGCCTTCTTCCACAATGACGACATGGCGCTCGCCGCCGCAAACATCATGAAGGCCCATAACCGCACCAACATCCTGATCGGCGGCGTCGACGCGATGCCGCCCGCGATTCAGGCGGTGAGCGAGGGACGCATGTTCGCAACCGTCCGCAACCCGTCCTGCCGCATCCATGGCGGTGCGATTATCGCAGGTGTCGCCGCCGTGGTCGGCGGCGAGAAGAGCGGCCAGGGCATTCCCAAGAACGTCGTTACCGACGGCCCGGTCGTAACGAAGGCGAACGCCCCGGGAATGCAGTGGATGGAAGATCACTTCCTGATCTGAAATCCTCCAAGATCTGAACTTGCATGCAAGAGGGTCGTCAGCCCATCCTGGAACTGCAGGGCATCACGAAGAGCTTCGGCGGCGTCGAGGCGCTTCGTGGTGTCGACTTCGCGCTTCTTCCCGGCGAGATCCACGGTCTCGTCGGCGAGAACGGTGCGGGAAAAAGCACGCTGATGAAAATCATCGCCGGCGTGCATGCCGAGTTTTCCGGACGCTTCCTGCTCGACGGCCAGGAGATGCGTTTCCGCTCGGCGCGCGACGCGCACGCGGCCGGCATCGCCATGGTGCATCAGGAGCTATCGGTCGCGCCCGATCTCACGGTCGCCGAAAACGTCTTTCTCGGCAACCAGCCGACCAACCGGCTTGGCCTCGTGCAATGGCGGCGCATGGCGCGCGAGGCCGGCGAGCAGCTCGCGCGCTTCGGCATCGACGTCGATCCGACGAGCCGGCTCGGCGACCTTCCGATCGGATTGCAGCAGCTGATCGAGATCGCCCGCGTGCTGTTTTCGGGCGCCCGCATCGTCATCCTGGACGAGCCGACCTCGGCGCTCTCCCCGCCAGAGGTCGAGCGGCTGTTCGCGACGCTGCGACGCTTGCGCGAGGAAGGCACCGCCATCGTCTTCATCTCGCATTTCATCGAGGACATTCTTCGGGTGTCCGACACCGTCACCGTGTTCCGCAACGGGCGGAAGGTCGCCGAGACCGCCAGCGCCGCGACCACCAAGGGCGCGCTGATCGAGGCCATGATCGGCCGCGGCGGCGAGGCGCTCGAGCACAGCTATACCGACGATCTGGTGCTGCCGCGGCCGAGCGACAGCCCGGCGGTGCTGAAGGTCGACCAGCTCTCGCTGGCGCGCAGCCTCAAGGACGTCTCCTTCGAGGCCCGCGCCGGCGAGGTGCTCGGCATCTACGGCTTCATGGGCTGCGGCCAGCAGGAGCTGTCGCGCATCCTGTTTGGAAAACTGCAGCCGGATGCCGGCACGCTCGCCGTCGAGGGCACGCTCAAGACGTTCGCCAGCACGGCGGCGGCACGGCGCGCCGGCGTGGCGCTGGTGCCGGAGAGCCGGCGCGCCATGCTGTTCCACCAGGAGCCCGTCTACAAGAACATCTCGATCAGCATCCTCGACCGCATCGCGTCGTTACTGCTGAAACCCGCGCAGGAGCGCGACATCGCCAAGCGTCAGGTCGAGCAGCTCCAGATCAGGCCGCCGGTGGTCGGCCTCGACCTCGGCATGCTCTCGGGCGGCAACCAGCAGAAGGTCGCGCTGGCAAAATGGCTGACCTATCCGCCCAAGCTCCTGGTGCTGTGCGAGCCGACCCGCGGCATGGATGTCGGCGCCAAGAACGACGTCATCAACATCGTCCGCGACCTCCGCGCCAAGGGGCTTGCGATCATCGTGCTGTCGACCGAACCGGAGACGGTGCTGTCGCTGGCCGACCGCATCCTCGTGCTCAAGCGCGGCGCGGTGGTGCGGGAGTTCAAGAACGAACCGGTCAGCAAGGACCGCCTGCTGGAAGCGGCGTGACGGAGAGGCACAATGGCGAGCAGTGAGACGGCTGCAGCGACGGGACAGCGCGCGCGAGGCGTTGCGCCTTTCCTGCGTTCGCAGATGCGCAACATCGCGCCCTTCCTGACGCTGATCTTCCTGTCGGCGTTCTTCGCCCTCGCCAGTCCCTCCTTCGCGACGATCGACAATCTCGGCAACATCCTGACGCAGGTGTCGGTCACGGGGGTCATCGCCGTCGGCCTCACCTTCGTGATCCTGTGCGCCGAGATCGACCTGTCGATCGCCAGCATCGCCAACGTCACCGGCATCGCGGTCGCCTACTTCACGCTGCAGGACTCCTACGTCAACATCGCCAACATTCCCCTGCCCGGTGCGCTCGCCATCTTGCTGTCGATCCTGCTGTGCGCGGCCCTCGGCCTCGTCAACGCGCTGGGGCTGACCGTGATCGGCATCCCCTCCTTCATCATGACGCTGGCAATGATGCAGATCGCGGCCGGCATCTCGGCGCTGCTGGTGCGCGGCCAGATCGCCTACAAGGTGCCGGGCCTGATCTCGACGCTCGGCTCGGGCGCGATCGGCGGCATCCCCTGGATCGTCATCGTCGCGGCGATCATGCTGCTCGGCGGGCACCTGGTGCTGACCTACACGCGCTTCGGCCGCTACGTCTACATGGTCGGCGGCAACCGCGAGGCCGCCGAATATTCCGGCCTCAACGTCAAGCTCATCCTGGGCAGCGTGATGGTGATCTCGGCGGTGTGCTCGGGGATCGGCGGTATGCTTGGCGTCGCCCATTTCGGCAGCGCGCAGCAGAACGAGTTCGACACCTACCTGCTCGATTCCATCGCCGCCGTCGTCGTCGGCGGCACCAGCCTGTTCGGCGGCCGCGGCGGCATCGGCAACACCATCGTCGGCCTGTTCGTTCTCGGTGTTCTCAACAACGGCCTCGACCACGTCAACATCGACAGCTTCCTCAAGATCCTGATCCGCGGCGTGATCCTGCTGGCGGCCCTGATCATCAACGTCTATGCGCAGCGCTTGCGCGAAAAAGCGGCGGAGTAGCCGGCTGCCAAAGCAAAAACGCGAAAACAACCCCATGCACAGTACAACTCATTGGGGAATTTGGCACGGCGCATTTTGAGCCGGCTCGTCAGCGACGTTTGACTCGTCGGGCAAAACAGGAGCATGATGGTATCGTGGCGAAGGGCCGTCCGCGGGACCACCCGCTCCCGATCATGCGTTCGGCGCGCCACTCCAGCATCGCAAGCACATGCAGCCGGCTTATGCAAAGGCCGACCAGTTACTTCATCCCAAGGTCATGCAATGAACGCACCGGCAAATCTCGCGGAGAAGCTCGCCACTTTCACGGAGCGTTTCTCGCCTCGTACCGTCGCCCTCTACAACGACAACGACATCATGGTGGCCAAGCTCGAGGGGCCATATCACTGGCATAAGCATGATGATACGGACGATTTTTTTCTCGTGCTGAGGGGGACGCTCGACATCGAGCTGCGGGACAGGACGGTCAGGCTCAACCCCGGTGAGGTTTTCGTCGTCCCCAGAGGGGTCGAGCACCGGCCTGTGGCGCATGGCGAAGTGCACATCCTGTTGATCGAACCCACGGGCACACCGAACTCGGGTGATAAAGCGACTGCCGCGCCTCGTATCCTCGCCTGACGTGAAAGCGTCTTGACCGCGGCCGCATCCTTTCGGCGGCGCTGATCGTCAACGTCTATGCGCAGGACTTGCAAGAAAGGGCGGCGGAGTAGCCAGCCCCCTCTCCAATAACCCAACAGACGTGCGCGCAGGCTAGGCTCATGCGGTATTCAGCGATGGTCGCGATCTTGCTGCTCTGTTCGAGCCCGGCAAGTGCCGAACCCGGAAACGAGTGGCAATTCCAGCGCTCGCCAATTCAAGGCACTGTCGAGAGCTACGCTGGAAAATACAAGCCGACCGCGATCATGGTCGTGCAAGACGGTCTTGTGGTTGCGACGTCCGGCGACATCAGCCGCAAGGTCAATGTTCGCTCTGTTCGCAAGAGCTTCTTGAGCGCTCTCTTTGGCAAGGCCATCGAACGCGGTCAGATCAAGCTAGAAAGCACGCTAGCGCAGCTGGGTATCGACGATACCGCCCCATCGCTGACGGCTGACGAGAAGCTTGCAACGGTTCGCCAGCTGCTCATGGCCCGCTCCGGCATCTATCACCCGGCGGCCTACGAGACGAGCGAACAGAAATCGACGCGCCCGCCGCGTGGCTCTCATCCGCCTGGCACGTTCTGGTACTACAACAATTGGGACTTCAATGCGCTCGGTGCGATCTACGAGAAGGCGACCGGCTCGAATGTCTTCGACAGCTTCGAGACGTTGATTGCCGGTCCCCTCGGGATGCAGGACTACACGGTCCGTGATGGGACGTTCGTCGGAGATCGTTCCTCCCTCTATCGCGCCTACGTCTTCAACATGAGCGCGCGGGATCTTGCACGGTTTGGACTGCTTTTCCTCAACCAGGGACATTGGAACGGCGTTTCCGTCATTCCATCGCAATGGATGGCGGAGTCGACCAAGACCTACTCGGAGACGGATCGAAAAGACCGCGGATATGGCTATCTATGGTGGACTCTCGATGCCGGCGCTTGGGGACGAGATGTAATCTTTGCGTCTGGCTACGGAGGACAGCTGATCGTGATCGTGCCGGAGAAGCGTCTGGTCGCCGTTCAGGTCGTTGACCTCGATGCACAGCAGCGGGGAATTCACTCCGCGACTTTTCTCGACCTGGTTCGGCAAATCATGACGAACGCCGCAGCCGGGCCGTCGCCCTTGGTCGGCCGCTGAAGAAGCATCAGCGCGGTGTGAACTGATTCAGATCGTGAATGCCCATCTGCTGCTCGAGCTGGGCGACGCGGGCCGCCATCTGCTCGAAGCCATCCGCGCCGAACAATTGGTGTTCCTTCTTCTCGAAGTCCTCCGCCATCGCGTCGTACTCGTTCGAGGAGACCACGTCCTTCAGCTTCGGAAAGAGATCGGTGTCCTCGCGGGCCGCGTGCGGCCGGTACATCGCGATGAAAGCCTGCATCGCGCCCACCAGTTGCTTGCGGTCGTCGTCATTGCTTCGAGCGGACGGCGCAAGCTTCAGGATGTTATCCGTGACTTTCCGGCCCGCCTCGTGCTGACGCAGCAGAGTGTCCACCAGATCGGTCATCTGGCCGGCTTTCCTGAAGCGCGGGAAGACGTGCTCCTCCTCGGATTTCTCATGGTAGTTGTTGATGAAATCGCGGATGATCCCGGCAGATTGCGTGATCAGGGCAGGATCGAGATCATCATTCGACGCGAGCTTCCGGATTCCGGCTTCATAGAGCAGCAGGACCCGATCGAGCACGCCGTGCTCGCGCATCAGATCTTCCGGCGGGGTGACTTCCTCGCCTTTCTTCTCCGCGCCCTTCTGCTTGCCGCCCTTCCGTTCAGCAAGAGCCGGCCGGGTGATGAGAGCGGGCGCCGCGACTGCCAATGCTCCGCCCAACACGAACAAGCGACGCTTGCTTGGCATGACGACCATGACGGCACTCCCGTGGATATTTGAGCCGAATCTGTCGCGGCACCGGTCTCCCTCAGCGCCAGGCCTTTTCGTTCTTCTGCTCGTAATCCCTGAAGGCCTTCTCGAGTCCGCCCAGGACCTCGGCAGAGGTCTCGAACATCGCCTTCAACTGCGGTTCGTCAACCTTCTGGATGTCCTCACGCAGATGGTTCCTGATATCCTGCAGGGCCTTCTGCATTTTGTGCGTATGGTGTCGGGGATCGCGGTCTGCCGCACTTGCCATGGCCAGTCTCCTCGCTGCTAATATGGCTCCGCCGGACCTTCCGTCGCGACGGCGCATCAACGGATAACGGCACACCTCGTTCCTCGCGAATTTCGATAAAGACCGCATGAAATTCAAAGACTTGCCAATTGGGTGGGACGTCGTTTGCCGAGGCTCGATAACCGCGCCCCGAAATCGGATCGAATGTCCGTGAGCAACCTCGATCTGCTAACCGACGTCTCCGTCAGCAAACGATCCCCGGCCGGCTCGGCGCTGGAAGTCCTGCGCATCTTCTTCAAGCTCGGCCTCACCTGCTTCGGCGGTCCGATCGCCCATATCGGCTACTTTCGCGACGAGTTCGTGGTGCGGCGGAAGTGGATCGACGAACACGCCTACGCCGATCTGGTCGCCCTCTGCCAGTTCCTGCCGGGCCCGGCCAGCAGCCAGGTCGGGTTCTCGATCGGCCTGATGCGCGCCGGCTATCCGGGCGCCCTTGCGGCCTGGACCGGCTTTACCTTGCCGTCGGCATTGATCCTCGTCCTGTTCGCCTACGGCGCCGGCGCGCTGAGCGGCCCGGCCGGCGCCGGTCTGCTGCACGGGCTCAAGCTCACCGCGGTCGCCATCGTGGCGCAGGCGGTCTGGGGCATGGCGCGCAACCTCTGCCCCGACCGCGAGCGCGCCTCGATCGCCGTCGTGGCGGCGCTCATCATCCTCTTCAGCACGGCGTCGATCGCCCAGATCGGCGCGATCGTTCTCGGCGGGCTCGCCGGCCTCTGGCTGTGCCGCAGCGAGGCAGCAGCGCCGTCCGGACATGTCGAGATCCCGGTCTCGCGAACCATCGGGCTGATCACTCTTGCGATGTTCTTTGTCCTGCTGGCCGGTCTTCCCTTGCTGCGCGGGCTGACCGGCTCGACGGGTGTTGCCCTGTTCGACGCCTTCTACCGCTCCGGCGCGCTCGTGTTCGGCGGCGGCCATGTCGTGCTGCCTCTTCTGCGGGAAGCTTTCGTCGCGCCGGGCTGGCTGACCGACGATGCCTTTCTCGCCGGCTACGGCGCCGCTCAGGCGGTGCCGGGGCCGCTCTTCACTTTCGCAGCGTACCTCGGCACGGTCGTCGCGCCCGAGCCGCACGGGGTGGCCGGCGCGGCGCTCGGGCTGGTCGGAATCTTCCTGCCTGGAATTCTGGTCCTGCTCGGTGCACTGCCCTTCTGGGACTCGTTCCGGAAACGTGCCGGCGCCCAAGCCATGATGCGCGGCGTCAACGCCGCCGTGGTCGGCGTGCTGGGAGCTGCGCTCTACAATCCGGTCTGGACCACCACCGTGCACGCGCCGCGGGATTTCGGTATCGCGCTGGTCGGCTTCGTCCTGCTGGTCGTCTGGCGCGCCCCTCCGCTCGTCGTCGTCGCGTTCAGTGCGGCTGCGGGGACCGCGATGGCGCTGCTTTGAGGTCGGGTCCGCAAAGTCGAACAAGCGACCGATCGGAGCATCGAGGACGTCGCAACTCGCGCGGCTGTCAATGGCGGTTTCAATTTACGGCAACTCCGTTGCTTGATCGGGATGTCATGGTTGACGAACCGGGCCGTTCACCTGATAATTGCATTGATTTTCCTGCGTCACCTTTAGTTGATAGATTAATTCGCAGGCACCTAATTTACCGCTCCAACCTTCAGGTGTTCGCAATTGTCTTTTTTGCGTACTTTCTGCGGCCGAGTGCACGTGCGGCAAGCGATCTGTCTCGCTTGGCTCGTGCAATGTATCTGTACGAACACCTATCTAGCACCAGCAATTGCTGCGGTAATCGTCGCCGGAGACTCACAACCTTCTGATCGACCAGTTGAACCGGTGGCGCTGCTACGTAACGCAATTGCCTTAGCAGCTGCAAACAAGCTCACCGAAGCAGATGCGGCCTATAAGGAAGCGCTGGCCGCTGCCGAGAAAGCACAGGGTTCGGACGGATTGCTTGTGGCCGATACACTGGGTTGGCAAGCGATGTTCTTGCGCGACAAATTACATCGGTATGAAGACGCTTGGAGCGCCGCAGAGCGCGGTTTGGCTATCCGACGCAAGCGACTAGGTGAAGATCACGCTCAAACAGTCGTCCTTGAGGGCCTCCTGGGGTCGATCTCCCTTTGGATGAACAAGCCGGGTCAAGGCCAACCCTATTTCCAGGCTGCGGTCGACACCTATAGTCGCCATCCCAGCAAAGAGTACGACCAGATTGCGGCGTTCTCAGCAAAACAGAGGGCAGTCTTCCTCAAGCGGCAGTCGAGCTTCGAGGCTGCCGAAAGGTTGATGAAACAGTGCATCGAAATAAGGGAGCAGTCTGCCACGCCAGATCTGGCGGAGTTGGCGTTCGACTATGAATTTTTAGGCCTCATATACATCGATCAGCACAGGTTTGCAGATGCCGAGGCTTTCGCTCGCCGATCCCTCGAGATCACGAAACGACTCTTCGGTCCCGAGCACTGGCGGGTCTCCAACCCGCTGCAGGTACTTGGCGACAACTACGAAGCTGCCGGTCGATACGCGGAAGCCGAGGCCACCTTTAAGGAAGCCCTCGCACTTCGCGAGAAGACGCCGAACGACGAGTTTCCGCCCGATACGCTGCTTATTCACTTGGGGACAACCCTTCGGCTTGAAAGTCGCTACGGCGAGGCCGAGCCTCTCCTGCTTCGCGGCCTCGGTATTCGGGAAAAGAGACTCAAGCCGGATGATCCGGACCTCGCCGATGCCTTATTCTGCTTGGGAGCTTTGTATCGCGCGGAGTCGCGCTATGCCGAGGCTGAACCTCTATTTCGTCGATCTCTCGGTATTCGTGAGAAGGCATGGGGTTTTGAAAATCGATACACCCTTGCCGACGCCAACAGCTTGGCTTTGGTACTTCTGGACTTGGGACGCCTTGTCGAAGCTGAGCCCATATTCCAAAAAGTACTGGCTAGCCGCGAGAGAGTTCTTGGACCCGACCACGAGGAGGTCGCAGATACATTGGTCAGCTTGACGCAACTGATGCGTCAACTCGGACGCTTTTCGGACGCCGCTCGTATTGCGGATCGCCCACTCGCAATTTATTCCAAAGCACTTGGCCCCGATCATCCGTTTGTTGTGCGTGGCTTGTTGACATTGGCCGTCATTCATCAAGATCGCGCCGAATATGACGACGCTGAACGGTTGTTTCGACAAGCGTTGGACATTCGTCAGAGGGCTTTCGGACCCGAACACGTGGCCGTCGCAAATAGCTTGATCGATCTGGCTCGCCTGGCATTGATCCGGCACGACTCGGACGTTGCCGCGGCATACGTGATGGAAGCTCTGAAAATTCATGAAAAGTGGTTCGGCGCCGAAGATCCTCAGATACTTCCCACACTGATCAATCTTGCCTCCCTCCGCGCCGATATTGGCGAGATCGATGCTGCCGAAGGGCTCCTGCGACGTGGCTTGGTGATTGCGGAGACAAAACTGGGGCCTGAATCGCTTTATGTCGCCAATATACTATCGGCTATCGGAAACTGCTTCCGTCTCCGGGGGAAATTTGGCGATGCCGATCAATATTATGACCGGCCTTTGTCAATCTATCGCAAAAAACTCGGCTCCCGACATCCAATGGTTGCCGCCGGTCTCGAACGCCTTGCCCAACTCAGGATTGGCCTTGGCCAACCGAAGGAGGCCGAGGATATCTACGATGAAGCTGAAAGCATTTTGAGCGAAGCGCTGGGCAACAATAGCCCGTCGTTGGCGGGCATTCTGAATGACAAGGCGCTATTGCTCCAACAGCTTAATCGCGCGAAAGAGGCAGAACAGCTCTTCAGTCGAGCCTTGGCACTGGTGCGGCGAGGTGCCGGGACTGAAACGCCTACTCTTGCGGCTGTCCTTTACAACCTTGCCAATCTCTACGACGCGACGGGCCGGAGCAGCGAGGCAGTTGGGGTCCGCAAACAGGCGGAAGCGATTTTTTCCAAGATCTGCAAAGGAAAATGCGCCAACCTTATTCCAGCTGCACAGTTGCCTGTTTGGCAAGAAATTTAACGACGGAGGGATTTGACTGGCCGTGCTCGCTGTTGCGTCGCGAGTTACGGTGCACTTGATTGATCGCTCAGGACTCAAGCCCGACACGAATGATCAAATGCACACTGGACTTAAATGCTTATGATCCGTTGGTTCAGGCAGCAATCATGCCGGCTTTGATGTCCTGCGATACGCCATGTAGCCGAGCCCGCAGAAGCCGAGGAGCATCATCGCCCACGTGGAAGATTCGGGCACTGCCGAAACAGTAAGCGTGCCTACAGGGACGTCATCGAGATCGCCTAAAGTAAAGGTACCTAGAATGAAAGTGGGATGCGCGTATCTAGGGTTTTTAAATCCCGGAACGGGCTCCAACGACGCTGTGAAGAGTTGAGGTCCCGTGAGATTGAATGGATCTGGATCGCCATTGTTCAGTATCGCTTCCATACCCCCGTCTCTCAGGGCGTCGAAAAAGACGATACTGTCGTAAAAGCGCCCGTGGTTATCGGTCACGTTGGAAACAAGAATGAAGAAGGTGCCCGGCACGAAGCCAGGACCTCCCGGTGAACTTGGAAGCTGAAAACTGAAGTCTTGAGCGGCAGGATCAACGTAGTCGAAAGAAAATTGATAAGTCGCAGCGTGGGTGGCAGTCAGACCGGAAAACGCGAAAAAAACCAAAGCAAAGAAGGAAAATATGCGCATAACTAAACTCCTTCAGGAACTCTAGCCAGCAGCATAGACTGCTAAGGGATGGATGTCAGAGTCAAGCCATTTGCAGCGAGGCCACTGCTCATGACACCAACAAGGCCCGATTTGGTGTCATAAGTCAGCATTCGGACCCTGACCGCGAAATGTTTGCTTCGGACCCAAGTGCCAACGTCGGCTCGAAGGGGGCCTTCCGGCTAGGAATGAGCGCCTTCGGCGGAGGTTAAGGTCGCCCGCCCCGCAATCTCCTCACTGCGCCAGCACCGCACCGCATGCCCATCCGGCCGCGCCTCCAGCAGTGGCCCCGGCTCGCGGCGGCACACATCCTCCGCATATCGGCACCTCGGGCTGAAGGCACACCCGTTCGGCGGATTGAGCGGGTTGGGCAGATCGCCGCCCGTGGTCGCCAACGGGGCATGGCGCAGCGGATCGGGGATCGCCGCGATCAGGGCCTGCGTATAGGGGTGCGCGGGTCGTTCAAAGATCTCGCGCCAGTCGCCATTCTCGACGATGCGGCCGAGATACATCACCGCCACGCGGTCGCTCATGTGCTCGACGACGCCGAGATCGTGGCTGATCATGATGTAGGAGAGGCCGAGCGTGTCTTTCAATTCCAGCAGCAGATTGATGATCTGGGCGCGGATCGAGACGTCGAGCGCCGAGACCGGCTCGTCGCAGATGACGATCTTTGGATTGAGGATCAGCGCGCGCGCAATGCCGATGCGCTGGCGCTGGCCGCCGGAGAATTCGTGGGGATAGCGATCGGCCTGTTCGGGCCGCAGGCCGACATGCCGCAGCATGGTCGCGACGCGATCCTCGATCTCGCTTTTTGCGGTCACGCCATGGACGCGCAGGGGATCCTCCAGCGTGCGGCGAACCGTCTGGCGCGGATTGAGCGAGGCGTAGGGATCCTGGAAGACGATCTGCACGGTTCGGGCGAGCGATCTGCGATCGCCTGACGGCCTCGATGTCACCACCTGCCCGTCCAGCACGATGCGGCCGCGGGTCGGCGTCACCAGGCCAAGGATCGAGAGGGCGACCGTGGACTTGCCCGAGCCGGATTCGCCGACGAGGCCGAGACATTCGCCGCGCTTCAGCTCGAGATCGACCCCGTCGACAGCGCGGAGCAGCCGCCGGTTGCGGCCGATGAGGCCGCCTCCCACAGGAAAATGAACCGCCAGATCCTCGACGCTGAGAATGAGGTCGTCATCCACCCTCGCCTCACCCAATCCGGTTTTGGGCTCATGCATGGTGATGACACCTCACCAGACCGCCCCCCTCCAGCAGATCCGCCGTCGGCACGACGGTCCTGCAAATGTCGGTCGCGAAGGCACAGCGCGGATTGAAGCGGCAGCCATCCGGAAAGCTGGTGATGGCCGGGACGACGCCGGCGATCTCCTTGAGCCGGCTGCGGCCAAGCGCGGCGCGACTGCCGAGCCGCGGCAGCGAGTCGACCAGACCTTGCGTATAGCGGTGCGCGGGCGCGCGAAAGATATCGGCGGAGCCGCGCTCCTCGACGATGCGGCCGGCATACATGACGGCGACGCGGCGGCAGACATTGGCGACGAGGCCGAGATCGTGGCTGATCATCAGGATCGCCGTGCCGCGCTCGGCACAGAGATTGCGCATCAGCTCGATGATCTCGGCCTGCACGGTGACGTCGAGCGCGGTGGTCGGCTCGTCCGCGATCAGGAGATCCGGACCGCAGGCCAGCGCGATCGCGATCATCACGCGCTGTCGCATGCCGCCGGAGAGCTGGTGCGGATAATCGTTGACGCGCCGCTCCGGCGCCGGGACGCGGACGCTCGCCAGCGCCTCGATCGCGAGCTTGTTGGCTTCCCGCCAGCTCTTGCCCTTGTGCAGCACGAACATCTCGGCGATCTGCCGTCCCACCGGCGAGACCGGGTTCAGCGCCGTCATCGGCTCCTGGAAGATCATGGCGATGCGGTTGCCGCGAAGGTCGCGCTGCGCGGCCGCCGAGAGATGCTGGATCTCCCGCCCGTCAAACCTGATGACGCCGGCCCCGATCGACAATGGCGGCCGCAACAGGCCGATCAGAGCGAGCGCCGTGATGCTCTTGCCGCAGCCGGATTCACCGACCAGGCCGAACGTCTCGCCGCGATCAATGCGGAATGAAACATTCTCGGCCGCTGCGACACGCCTTGTCCCATCGTCCAGATCGATGCGGAGATCCTCGACCTCGAGCAGCGGCGCGCCGGTCATGTCCGCCGGCTCCGCGAGTGAGGATCGAGAATGTCGCGCAGGCCGTCGCCGAGCAGGTTGAGGCCGAGCACCGTCAGGAAGATGGCAAGCCCGGGGAATACCGACAGCCACGGCGCCGTCGTGATCTGGTCGCGGGCATCCGACAGCATGCTGCCCCAGCTCGGAAACGGCGGACGGACGCCGAGGCCGAGGAACGACAAGGCCGCTTCCGACAGGACCGCGCTGCCCATGCCGAGGGTGCCGATGACGACGATCGGCCCCAACATGTTGGGCAACAGCTGCGTGATCATGATGCGCAGATCGCCGTAGCCGAGCACGGTGGCCGCCTGCACATAGCCCTGGCTCCGCAACGCCAGCGCCGAGGCGCGCGCGATCCGGCAGGTGAAAGACCAGTTGGTCAGCCCGAGCGCGATCAACAGGCTGGTGAGGCCGGGGCCGAGCACCGCCATGATGGCGAGCGCGAAGATCAGCGAGGGAATCGCGAGCATGACGTTAGTGAGCGCGTTGACGACGTCGTCCCACCAGCCGCCCCAATAACCGGCGCTGAGGCCGAGCGCCACGCCGATCACGCTGTTGATGAGCTGCGAGACGATGCCGACGGTCAGCGAGACCCGCGCCCCATAGACGACGCGCGAATAGATGTCGCGGCCCTGGTCGTCGGTGCCGAACCACCAGGTCCAGCTCGGCGGCTCTTCCGCGTTCATGAGGTTGGCGTCCAGCACCGGATCGGTATGCGCCAGCCAGGGGGCGAGCACACCGACCAGGACCGCCAGCGCGAACAGCGTACCACCGATGACGAGATTGGCGCGAAGCTTCATCGCGACCGCTCCATCGCAGAAAGGACAATCGCGAGTGATGTTGTGGAGATCTGGCCGCGGGCTCGCTTCGCCTCTCCCGCTTGCGGGCAGGGCGACCGCATATGGCGTGCACGATGCGGCAGCATCGGCGCTGGGCTCCCTCCCCCGCTTGCGGGGGAGGGTTGGGG
>NZ_JAANIH010000105.1 GCF_014529705.1 Bradyrhizobium campsiandrae | reverse complement strand
ACTTCGCCAAGCGACTCAAGACCCTCAAAGGCCTCACACCCTACGAATTCATCTGCAGGGCCTGGACAAAAGAGCCAGAACGATTCACCCTCAATCCGCTCCAGCAAATGCCGGGACTAAACATTTAGCGCTTTACCGCCAACACTTCCCTCGCCGCCCGCTCGCCACTATCCCTTGCCCCGTGCGCCGTCGTGAAGAAATTCGGCGACGTCGCCTCACCCGCAAAGAACAACCGTCCATCCACCGGTGCCGCCAGCACGGCGCGATCACCCGCGTGTCCCGGCAGCGCGTGTGAATACGATCCTCGCGCAAACGGATCGCGCCCCCAGCGCGACTCGTAGAGCGGCTTCAGCTTGCGGCGCACGTCGCTGCCGAGGAAGCCTGCGATCTCGTCGATGCTGTGCGCGGCGATGGCGCCTTCGCCGGCGGCTTCGAGCTGACGGGCAAAGCTGCCGCCGAAAAAACCTTCGATGCAGGGCTGGCCGAACGGGCGGATGTGATAGGTGCCCATCTCGGTTTTCATGGTGGCGCCGCGCAGATTTCCCTCTTTCGGGAAGGCCTCGGCGCCGTCGAGCGCAAGCGTCACCTTGTCGTCGATACCGAGCGGCAGGCCGGCCGCGGCATCGACTTTAGCGGGCAGCTGTGGCGAGAACCGGATCGCCTCGTCCGCGATCAGATTGGTCGGCACGGTGACGATCACCTTGTCCGCAGTCAGCGTGCCCTGCGATGTCTCGATGCGGATGTGCTTAGCCGAATGATCGATCAGCGTGACGTTGCAGTTCAACGCCACCGGGCAGGGCGCACCATAGGCCGCGATCAGCGCGCCATAGCCGCGGCGGACGCGCCAGTTGAGCTCGCTGTCCTCATAGGCGTCCCAGTCGAGCGTCGACATGTCCTTGAGTTCGCAGCCGTTGATATAGGTCGAGATCGCGTCGATCATCGCATTCCAGCGATTGCCGGGCTCGAGGCTCCGGCTCGCGGGCTCATCCTTGCCCTTCTGCGCGGCCTGCCACAGCCGCTCGTAGAAAGCGTCCATCGCCCGCATGAAATCGTCCCGCTCGCTTTGCGGAAACGCATTGCCATAGGCGCGCTCGCGCCAGGGCGGCAGGTCCTTGTTGAGCTCGAAACCGAGCGCGCGTGCAATTGGAACGAACGAGTTCTTGTCGGCCGAATGCAGCCAGCCGCAGCCGACGTCGAAGGTCACTTCAGGAGAGGCCTGCACGGTCCAGGCGCGGCCGCCGAGGCGGCCCCGCGCCTCCAGCACGATCGCGGAGAGACCGGAGCCACCAAGCGCGTGCGCGGCGCCGAGGCCGGCGGCACCGGCCCCGATGATGGCGACATCGACGGAGGAGGGGAGGGACATGGGTGGGCTCTAGCACGTTCGCGATACGCGCTAAAGGCACCACAAAGTGAGTTTCGTAGGGTGGGCAAAGGCGCTCTTGCGCCGTGCCCACCATTATCGAGTGGTGGGCACGCTTGCGCTTTGCCCACCCTACGGCACTGCGGTGTGCGGCGGCTTACGCCACCGCTTCCTTGGCCTTTTCCGCGCGCTTGCGCTCGTTCGGGTCGAGGTGCTTCTTGCGCAGGCGGCTCGACTTCGGGGTGACCTCGACGAGCTCGTCGTCCTCGATATAGGCGAGCGCCTTTTCCAGCGTCATGCGGATCGGCGGGGTCAAGCGGACGGCTTCGTCCTTCGACGTGGTGCGGATGTTGGTGAGCTGCTTGCCCTTGAGCACGTTGATCTCGAGATCGTTGTCGCGGGTGTGCTCGCCGACGATCATGCCCTTGTAGACCTTCCAGCCGGGCTCGATCATCATCGGGCCGCGGTCTTCCAGCTTGAACATGGCGTAGGCCACCGCTTCGCCCTGGTCGTTGGAGATCAGGACGCCGTTGCGGCGGCCCTGGATCTCGCCCTTGTACGGGGCGTAGCCGTGGAACAGGCGGTTCATGATCGCGGTGCCGCGGGTGTCGGTGAGCAGTTCGCCCTGATAGCCGATCAGGCCGCGGGGCGGCGCGTAGAACACCAGGCGCTGGCGGTTGCCGCCCGAGGGCTTCATCTCGATCAGCTCGGACTTGCGCTCGCTCATCTTCTGCACGACGACGCCGGAATGCTCCTCGTCGACGTCGATCACGACTTCCTCGATCGGCTCCAACGTGGCGCCGGTGGCTTCGTCCTTCTGGAACACGACGCGCGGGCGCGACACCGAGAGCTCAAAGCCCTCGCGGCGCATGGTCTCGATCAGGATCGCGAGCTGCAATTCGCCGCGGCCCGAGACTTCCATCGCATCCTTGTCGGCGGATTCGACGACGCGCAGCGCGACGTTGCCCTCGGCCTCGCGCAAGAGACGATCGCGGATCATGCGGCTCGTCACCTTGTCGCCTTCGGTGCCGGCGAGCGGGGAGTTGTTGACGATGAACGACATCGACACGGTCGGCGGATCGATCGGCTGCGCCGGCAGCGGCACTTCGACGGTGGGATCGCAGAAGGTGTCGGCGACGGTGCCCTTGGTGAGGCCCGCGATGGCGACGATGTCGCCGGCTTCGGCTTCATCGAGCGGCGTGCGCTCGAGGCCGCGGAACGCCAGGATCTTGGTGATGCGGCCGGTCTCGACCAGCTTGCCGTCGGCATGCAGCACCTTGACCTGCTGGTTCGGCTTCAGCACGCCCGAGGAGATGCGGCCGGTGATGATGCGGCCGAGATAGGGGTTGGCCTCCAGGATGGTGCCGATCATGCGGAACGGACCTTCCTCGACCTTCGGCGGCGCGACGTGACGCAGCACCAGGTCGAACAGCGGCTCCATGCCCTTGTCCTGCGGACCCTCGGGGCTCTCGGCCATCCAGCCCTGCTTGGCCGACCCATACAAAATCGGGAAGTCGAGCTGCTCCTCGCTGGCATCGAGCGCCGCGAACAGGTCGAACACCTCGTTGATGACTTCGGTCGGGCGTGCGTCGGGACGGTCGACCTTGTTGATCACGACGATCGGCTTGAGACCGACCTTGAGCGCCTTGGAGACCACGAATTTGGTCTGCGGCAGCGGACCTTCGGCGGCGTCGACCAGCACCAAGGCGCCGTCCACCATGTTCAGGATGCGCTCGACCTCACCGCCGAAATCGGCGTGGCCGGGGGTGTCGACGATGTTGATGCGGGTGTCCTTCCACTGCACCGAGGCCGCCTTGGCCAGGATGGTGATGCCGCGCTCGCGCTCCAGGTCGTTGGAATCCATGGCGCGATCCGTCACCTTCTGGTTCTCGCGGAACGTGCCGGATTGCTGGAGGAGCTTGTCGACCAGGGTCGTCTTGCCGTGGTCGACGTGGGCGATGATGGCGACGTTACGAAGATTCATGAGTGAGCTTCTTTGCGGTCGGACAATGGGTTAAGCGCGATCTCGCCGGTCAAGCCGGGACCTTCTTCACGGACAACGCTGGAAACGTGGAAAACGGGGCCTGCTACGCCCAAAAAGGAAACCCGGCCATATCGACCGGGTATCCTATGCGTTTGCGCCGCAATATAGGCAAAAAACGCCAAAAAACAATGCGTTCTTTGCGGGTTGGTTGACTGAATTTTGCCCGGGAATTCTCGGGGCTTAGGGGGATCCTGGGGCCAAACCGGCCCTATGTCCGCGAACCCGGCGGTCCCGATCAGCTCGCGCGGCTCTCCGGCTCCTCGGTCGGATAGACCCCGCGCAGCACCTCCTCGAAATGCAGCTTCACGGCATCGTTGCAGAGGCAGGCGCGCAGGCGGAGGCCATCATGGTTGCGGACCAGGATCGAACCGCGCCTGGTGTCGAGCACGCCTTCGGCCTTGAACGATTGCAGCACGCGGCTGGCATAGCTGCGGCCCACGCCGAGCAAGGTGGCGAGCTGCTCATGCGTCAGCGGCACGCTGTGCTCGTCGCCGGTCCGCTCCATCGCGGCGATGATCCATTTGGCCGTGCGCTGCTCGATCGAGTGAATCGCGTTGCAGGCGGTCGGCTGGAAAATCTGCGCCAGCATGCAGTCGGCATAGCGGGCGAAGATGTTGCGCAGCGTCGGCGAGCGCGCTTTCGCGGCGTCAAGCTTGCCGACGTGGATGCGCGCGAACGGGCCGGCGAACTTCACGCAGATGCGGGTATAGGCGGGCAGAAATCCTTCGCTGACGATGCCGCCCACCGCGCCTTCGCGGCCGACCAGAATGGTCTCGACGTCGCGACCGTCTTCATTCGGGACCAGGAAGGTCGCGAGCGCCGGTCCGCAGGGGAAGTGAACGACCTGGACATCGTCGCCGGGACTGTAGAGCAAATGGTTTGCGCCGACCTCGTCGACGGCGACATGTGGTGCGAGCAGCGCATAGTCCGCCGCGCTCAGGCGCCGGAGCAAATTATTGGCAGGCCGACTCTCGACCTCGCTTATCTTGCTGATCCGCGCATCCATTGTGAACTCCCCCATCCTCCTCCCGACCTTAACGGGTTCCGTCCAGGTCCTGTGTGCACATGTGGACAGACGTCAAAACTGTTCTGTGGTGAGTTTCGTTCCGGGAACCCCCCGATGCGCTGGGCGCAGGCGTCGGCCGAGGCTGTCCTGATCGGTGAAACATGCAGCCCTCGATAGCCAGGATTATGATACCTGTTCCCCCGGACAGCACAGCCGACGTTCCTGCAGATGTCCTGATCGTCGAGGACGATCCGATCATCGCGATTGATTTCGAGGATCGTCTGCTCGGCTTTGGCGTGACCAGCGTGCGGACCGTGGGTTCGGTGGCTCAGGCGCTGAACGCGATCACGGCGCGCGCGCCCGACTTCGCGCTGCTCGATGTCGAGCTCATTCGCGAGAAGAGTTTTGCAGTCGCCGAACGGCTGGCCGCGCTCAAGATCCCGTTTGTCTTCGTCACCGGTTACGGCGCCGACGCGCGGATTCCGCCGGAATTCGCCAGCCTGCCACGCTTGCACAAACCCTGCTCGAGCGAAGCGCTCGAAGCTGCGCTGCGCGCCTACGGCTCCTGAAGAGGTTGCGTCCGCGTCAGGCGAGTTTCGGATCGAGCGTTGTCGACCACAGCGCGACATCGGCGCGGTCGCGCAGCGTCACCGTCATCTGGCCCGAGGCGCCGTCGATCTTGACGTGACCGAAGAACTGCATGCCCGCTGACGGCGGCAGATTCTGCTTGTCGAGGCCGGGCGCCTTGATGAAGCGCACGTCGGGACCGAACGTGTTGTCGAGCTCGTTCGGGCCGAACGTGCCGGCGTGCAGCGGACCCGAGACGAATTCCCAGAACGGCTCGAAATCCTGGAATTGCGCCTTGTTCGGATCGTAGTAGTGCGCGGCGGCGTAGTGCACGTCGGCCGTCAGCCACACCGTGTTCCTGATCGGCGCCATCTTGATGAAGCGCAGGATGTCGGCGATCTCGAGCTCGCGACCGCGCGCCGGACCGTCGCCTTGCGCGAACGCTTCCGAGCCCTTCTTGTTGGTGGCGTCGTCATAGACGATCAGGCTGAGCGGCATGTCGGAGGCGATCACCTTCCAGGTCGCGCGCGAATTGAGCAGGCCGCGCTTCAGCCAGGCCATCTGCTCGGGCCCGAGGAAGTAGCTGGCCGGACCGTATTCGGTCTCGAGATTGGCGCCGTTCGGGCCGCGATAGCTGCGCTCGTCGAGCACGAATACGTCGAGATGCGGGCCGTAGGCGATCTTGCGATAGACCCGGCCGGGCTCGACGATGCTCTCGCGCATCGGATACATCTCGTGGAAGGCGCGGCCGGCGCGGGCGGCGAGCAGCGAGATGTCGCGCACCTTGTAGGTCGACGGCAGATCCTTCGACAGCGACCAGTTGTTGGTCACCTCGTGATCGTCCCACTGCACGAAGATTGGCACCTCGGCATTGAAGGCACGGACATTGTCGTCGGTGAAATTGTATTTGTGCGCGGCGCGGTACTCGTCGAGCGTCTCCGCGACCTTGGCCTTCTCGGGGATGGTGAGGTTCTTCCAGATCTTGCCGTCGGCCAGCTTGACCTCGGAAGGGATGACGCCGTCGGCGTAGATGGTGTCGCCCGAATGCAGCAGGAAATCCGGCCGATGCTTGCGCATGGCCTCGAAAGTGAACATGCCGCCGTCGTCAGGGTTGATGCCCCAGCCTTGCCCTGCGACATCGCCGCCCCAGACGAAGCTGACGTCGCGGCGGTCGGCCGGCGCGGTGCGGAAGCGGCCGACAACCGGCTCGCCCTCGATCGCGGTGTGGGAGAGATCGCGGAAGCGCACGCGGTAGAAGATGTCCTGGCCGGCAGGTAGATTCTCCACCAGCATCTTCGCGGTGAAGTCGCTCTCGGGCAGGGCCGCAATCGGCGGCAGCTTGCGGGCATCCTTGAAGCTATCCGTCGTCGCCACCTCGACCAGCATCTGGGCGGGCCGGTCGGTACGGGCCCAGACCACGCCGCCATCGACGGTGACGTCGCCGGACTGCACGCCATGCGTGACCGCCGGCCGGTCAGCCGCGCGCGACAGATGCGGCATCGCGATCGCGCCGAGGGCGCCGGCGCTGGTGGTGAGGAATTTGCGGCGGGAGAATTTGATCTTCATGGCGATGCTCACGATATCGCGCAGCGCCCGCGAGATGGCGGTCGCCGGGAGGAAGTATGACGCTATATTGAGACAATGTGACGCGGCAATAACGCGGGCAGGCGCCTAGGCGTTGCCGGCGGCCCGGAATTGCGCGCCGGTGCGCTGCAGGTTTTGCGGCAGGCTGGACAGCACCGCCTTGCGGTCGGCGACGGCCGCGTGGAACTGGTCGAGTGCGATGTTGAACGCGGTCAGCGCGCCTTGCTCGATCGCGCCGTGATCGTAGCAGCGCAAGGTATCGCGCCGGATCTCGTCCGCCTCGGCCTGCATGTGGTCGAGTTCGTCGGCCGTCTCGCTCTTGCGGGCAGCGGTGAGCATGTCGAGCAGGCGTTCGCGCAAATGGCTGTTGTTGTCGCGCTCGTCCTTCTTCAGGTAGCCTGCAAACCATGCGCCGAGCGAGCCCGTGGCCGAGAGCGCCATCAGGCTCCACCAGATGTAGTCGCTGTATTTGTCGAGGAAGGTCTTCTCTTCGCCGTCGACGAAGGCGGCGGCACCCGGATGCACCGGGATCACCGCGTCCTTGTCGGTATCGGGCGTCTCGATCTTCGCCGCCTGCGGAAAATCGGTCAGCAATTGCTGGCGCACCGCGAAAAGCTGCCGGGTGAAGGCCGCGACCGTGGTCTCGGACAGGCCTTTGCGCGCCACGATGTGATGCGAGAAGCTGATGGTCTTCACCTCGTCCTCGGGCCGATCGGGCGAGCCGCCGTAAGTGCCGGCGGGAATCTCCGAGGATTCATAGACCGGGTGATTCTGCGCGATCGCGTCGGCCGAATCGATCGCGAGGAAGGTCGGCGTGCCGCCATCCTTGGCGGTGGCCGCGATGGCGTCCGCGGTGATCTTGCTGTTGACGGGCCCGGCCGCGAGATAGACGTCGGCCTTCTGTGTCTTGATGGCTTCGGCGACTTCGCTCGCCGGGAATTGCACGATCTCGACCTTGGCGGGATCGACGCCGTATTGCTGCAGGATCACCTTGAGCAGATTGACGTTGGCCGGCGTCCGGCCGACCACGCCGACGCGATGGCCGGCGAGCTGCGCGATCTTGGTGATCTTCGCGCCCTTCCGCTTGCCCTTGCCAGGCACCGACCACAGCACCACGACGTTCTTGCGCAGGGTCGCGACGGCTTGCGCGTTCTTGGGCACGTCGAGATCGCCGCGCACGATGGCAAGATCGGCCTTGCCCTCGGCGAGCAGAGCCGCGCTGGCGGTGGCGCCATCGGTCTGGATCGGGCGCAGCCGCACCGAGCCCTTGCTCTGCGCGAAAGCCTGCGTCAGTGCCTGCACCACCTTGACGTCGTCGCTGTTGGCGGGACCGACCGCGACCTTCAGCGTCACCGGTCGCATTGCAAAGTAATAACCACCGGCAAGCGCACCGATGATGGCGAGCACCAGTGCCAGAGACACGAGTGCCGTCTTCCGCGCCGTTGATCGCGGCGAAGGCGGAGAGGGCGCTTCGGCCAGGTCGGATGCCCCGGTCATCGTTCTCCCAAACAGGCGCTTCAGGCTCAGTTTCATCTTGGCCGGCGATCTACGCCCAGAATTATAGCAAATTTCTTGCCCCTCGGGGTTACATCTCCGTCATGGTTAGCGGATCGGCCCAATCCGGCATGAACCCGAGGCGTAAGCACGGTGTTAGGGTAAAGTTCCCCTGAAACGGAGGTCCATCATGGCAGAACGGCTGACGGCCGAGGCACGCAGGCAGGCGCTGGGGGGTATCCCGGGCTGGACCGACATCCAGGGGCGCGACGCCATCGGGAAGACCTTTGTCTTCAAGGATTTCAACGAGGCCTTCGGCTTCATGACCCGCGCGGCGCTGGTCGCCGAGAAAATGGATCATCACCCCGAATGGCGAAATGTCTACAAGACGGTCGAGGTGATGCTGTCGACCCACGACGCCGGTGGCGTCACCCGGCTGGATATCGAGCTCGCTACCGCGATGAACGCCATCGCCAAGGTGACGTCAAGCTGACGTCAGGCTGACATCTTGCGGGGCGGACGCGCATCCCCATGTTGTGATCAGCACGTGATGCGGCCATGCGGCGCGTCCGGCTGAAACGGGAGACTCTTGAACATGGCTGCCGAACACAGCGTCGGCTTCGAGCCGGCCGATCGGCTCGCGGAAGATCGTGACAGCGTGCGTCGCCGCTTCTGGCGCAAGCTCAAACGCGTCGCCGCGCATCTGCCATTCACTGAGGATCTGCTCGCCGCCTATTACTGCGCCTTCGACCGGCAGACGCCGCGGCATGTCCAGGCCTCGCTGCTCGGTGCGATCGCCTATTTCATCCTGCCCTTCGACTTCATTCCCGACGTGATGCCGGTGCTCGGCTTCACCGACGACGCCGCCATTCTCGCCACCGCCATTCGCATGGTCGCCAGCCACATCACCACGGAGCATCGCGAGGCGGCGCGTGCTGCGTTGAAACGCGGGGTGGATCCGGCGGAAGAGTAGGTAGGCACCGAACGTTCTACATACGCCCGTGTCGTCCCGGCGAAGGCCGGGACCCATACTCCCAGCACTCAATTGTCTTGCTGGAGAGTAACTCCAAGTCTTCGCCAAATCACATTCGGTGGTTATGGGTCCCGGCCTTCGCCGGGACGACACCTCAAGAGCCTCTCACATCCTCACGGATGCAGGATCACCTTGCCCATGGCCTGGCGTCCGGCCAGCACCTTCAGCGCGTCGGCGGTCTGCGCCAGCGGGAAGGTGCGGTCGACATGCGATGAGATCTTGCCTTCCGCGGTCCACTTCACGAGCTTCTCGAGATTGGCGCGGTTCTTGGCGGGGTTGAGGCGGGTCCAGGCGCCCCAGAACACGCCGCGGATGTCGCAGCCCTTCAAGAGCGCGAGGTTCAGCGGCATCTTCGGAATGTCGCCGGCGGCAAAGCCGATCACGAGGAAGCGGCCTTCCCAGGCGATCGAGCGCAGTGCTGCTTCCGCATAAGCGCCACCCACCGGATCGAAGATGATGTCGACGCCCTTGCCGCCGGTGAGCTTGCGCAGGCCTTCCTTCAGATCTTCCTTGGCGTAGTTCAGCGTCAGCTCGGCGCCGTGCGCCCTCGCGAAGGCGAGCTTCTCTTCGGACGACGCGCAGGCGATCACCTTCAGGCCCATCAGCTTGCCGAGCTCGCACGCGGCAAGGCCGGTGCCGCCGGCAGCACCTAACACCGCGAGCGTCTCGCCCGGCTTCGGGCTGGCGCGATCCTCCAGCGCATGCAGCGCGGTGCCGTAGATGATGATGATGCCGGCCGCGCGATCGTAGTCGAGATTGTCGGGGATCTTCACGATCCCCGCCGCCGGCAGCGCGATCTTCTCGCGCGCGCCGTTGTGACCACAGGAGGCGACGACGCGATCGCCGACCTTGAGATCGGTGACGCCAGGCCCGATGCTCTCGATCACGCCTGCGACTTCGGCGGCCGGCGAGAACGGGAATGGCGGCTTGATCTGGTACTTGCCCTGAATCATCAGGAGGTCGAAGAAGTTCAGCGCCGCCGCCTTGATCGCGATCACGGCTTCGCCGGGACCAGCCACCGGATCCGGCACCTCAGTGAGCACGAGATCGTCGGGCTGGCAATATTGCGAGCAGAGGATGGCTTTCATGGCGGCACCTTCTTGAGCAGCACTTGGTTCGCGAGAACACTTGGCGTTTCGATGGAATTATAGTTTGGCCGTTTCTGCCGGATTTGGCGCGGTCCGACAATCCGGATTCTTTGCCCAAAGCGATGCACAGGCCTATCCTTCTCATTGCGAGCGCAGCGAAGCAATCCAGACTATTTCCGCGGGACGGACTCTGGATTGCTTCGCTGCGCTCGCAATGACGGGAGCAAGAACAATAAGGATTCAAACGATGTTTGAAACAGGTCTGCTCAAGAACAAGCGCATCCTCGTCACTGGCGGCGGCTCCGGGCTTGGGGCCGCGATGGGGCGCCGCTTTCTCGCGCTCGGCGCCGAGCTCGTGATCTGCGGCCGCAAGCTCGATCGTCTCGAAGCAACCGCGAGCGAGATGCGCGAAGCGACCGGCGGCAAGGTTACAATCATCACCTGCGATGTCCGCGATGGTGCTGCCGTCGATGCGATGATGGATGCGATCTGGCGCGAGGCGCCGCTCGACATCCTCGTCAACAACGCGGCCGCGACCTTCATCGCACAGAGCGAGCATCTGTCGTTCCGCGCGGCGGACGCGATCCTCGCCCCGACGCTGCACGGCGCGATGTACTGCACGCTCGCCGCCGGCAGGCGCTGGATCGACGGCGGGCACGAGGGCGTGGTGCTGTCGATCCTGTCGACCTCGACCATCACCGGCCGCGCTTTCACGGTTCCCTCGGCGATGGCGAAATCGGCGGTGCTGGCGATGACCAAAAGCCTCGCCGTGGAATGGGGCCCGAAGGGTATCCGCACGGTGGCGATCGCGCCGGGGCCGTTCCCCACAGCAGGCGCGTCGGGGCAGCTTCGACCGGAGGGGCGGGACGAAGGCTGGACCACCCGCAATCCGCTGGGACGCGTCGGCGAACATGGCGAGCTCGCCGACCTCGCCAGCTTCTTGATCTCGGACCGCGCCGGATACATCAATGGCGAGATGGTGGTGATCGACGGCGGCGCGCATTTGCGCAGTTCCGGGGCCGAAGACCTTTTGCGATGGACCGACGCGCAATGGGCGGAACAGCGCGCCGCGCGGGCCAGAAGCTAACCGCGACATCCTGCTAACTGCCTTCCCAAATTGGACTTTCCCGGCTATTGCTGCGCGGGGACAAATCGCGGCCGGGCCATCTTCCAGTCACAATATTGAGGGAACCACTGCTGCATGTGGCGGGCGCTCTTTTTGGCTTTGATGACTGGCGTGGCGGCGTGGGGAATAGGTGGTTCCGCGCGCGCGCAGACGGCGCAACCGGCGCCGAAGGCTGCGGCCAAGCCAGCGGCGGCGGCCAAGACCGAGGCCAAGACAGCAGCCAAGCCTGACAGCAAGCCGGCTGCGGCTCCCGCTCCCGCGGCGGTTGCGGGTGGCGCCGAGCCGACATTGATCGGCCAGTTCGGCACCTGGGGCGCCTATTCGGCCACGCCCAATGGCAAGAAGGTCTGCTTTGCGCTGGCCAAGCCGTCGTCGTCGAAGACCAACCCGCCGAACCGGCCGCGCGATCCCGCCTATGCGTTCGTCTCGACCCGGCCGGCCGAGAAGGTGAACAACGAAGTCTCCGTCATGATCGGCTATGCGCTGAAGCCGGGCTCGGAATCGACGGTCGAGGTTGGCGGTGCCGCGTTTGCGATGTACACGCAGGGCGACGGCCTCTGGATCAAGAATGCGGCCGAGGAGGAGCGGATGGTCGAGGCCATGCGCAAATCCGCCGATCTCGTGGTCAAGGGCACCTCGGCCAAGGGCACGGAAACCACCGACACGTTTTCGCTGAAGGGTCTCGCCCAGGCGCTCGACAAGATCGCCCAGGATTGCCGGCGATAAGCTTGCCGGCGATAAGCTTGTCCTCGTTAAGCCGGCGGTCGATAAGGTCGCAATCGGCGGTTCCGGTTGCTATATAGGGCGGGTTCCAGACTTTTCGCCGTCATGCCCGGGCTTGTCCCGGGCATCCACGTGTTACCGCGACCGAGAAAAGACGTGGATGCCCGGGACAAGCCCGGGCATGACGAGTTTAGACAGCAGTGATTCTAGGTCCATTCAATGCAACCGACGACCGAGCCGCGCGACGCCATCCTGGTGGAGAAGACTCCGCTCGAAACCTATGTGCCGCCGGCAAAACCGTCGCTGATTGGTCTGTCGCGCGCCGAGCTCGCCGATCGCCTCGGCGAGATCGGCGTTCAGCCTGCGCAGCGCAAGATGCGCGTGCAGCAGCTCTGGCACTGGCTGTATTTCCGCGGCGCCGAGAGCTTCGACGACATGACCTCGATCTCGAAGGGCATTCGCGCCGATCTTGCGCAGCACTTCACGGTCGACCGGCCGGAAGTCGTGGCCGAGCAGATCTCCAACGACGGCACCCGCAAATGGCTGCTGCGCCTGCCGAGCGGCGACAATGTGCAGAAGGCGCATGAAGTCGAGTGCGTCTACATTCCCGAGACCGATCGCGGCACGCTCTGCGTCTCCTCGCAGGTCGGCTGCACGCTGAACTGCTCGTTCTGCCACACCGGCACGCAGCGCCTGGTGCGCAACCTCACCGCCGGCGAGATCGTCGGCCAGATCATGGTCGCGCGCGATCGCCTCAACGATTGGGCCGATCGCGAGGACGGCACCCGCCGCGTCACCAACATCGTGATGATGGGCATGGGCGAGCCGCTCTACAATTTCGACGCGGTGCGCGATGCGCTGTTGATCGTCGGCGACAATGAGGGCATCGGCATCTCCCGTCGCCGCATCACGCTGTCGACCTCCGGCGTGGTGCCGAACATCGTTCGCGCCGGCGAAGAGATCGGCGTGATGCTGGCGATTTCGCTGCATGCGGTGCGCGACGAGCTGCGCAACGAGCTGGTGCCGCTCAACCGCAAATATCCGATCAAGGAATTGCTGCAGGCCTGCCGCGACTATCCCGGCGCCTCGAACGCGCGCCGCATCACCTTCGAATATGTGATGCTCAAGGGCGTCAACGATTCACTCGACGACGCGAAGCTGCTGGTGAAGCTGCTCAAGGGCATTCACGCCAAGATCAACCTGATCCCGTTCAATCCCTGGCCCGGCACCGCCTATGAATGCTCGGACTGGGACCAGATCGAGAAGTTCTCGGAATACATCTTCAACGCCGGTTATTCCTCGCCGGTGCGCACCCCGCGCGGCCGCGACATCCTCGCCGCCTGCGGCCAGCTCAAGTCGGAGACGGAAAAGCTGTCGGCGCGCGAGCGGCAGGCGCTGCGCGCCATGGCGATGACGGATTGAGCTGATGTGCGCACTCTCGCTCCTTCGTCATTGCGAGCGTAGCGAAGCAATCCAGACTGTCACTGCGGAAACAGTCTGGATTGCTTCGTCGCAAGTGCTCCTCGCAATGACGGTCGGGGCGACACCATGTCCCTGATCGGCCGCCTCATCGTCATCTTCCTCGGCTTTCTCGCCGCCTGTTTCGTCGGCGGCATGATCGTCGTCGGCGCGCTGCTGTTCCCGGAATTTTCCGATCTCGGCGCGGGGCCGGTCGATCAGGGCACGATCGACATCCTGCTCGGCTTCGGCTTCATTTTCGTCTCGGGCTTTGCATTGGTGCCGGCGGCGGTGATCGTCGCGATCACCGAAGCGCTCTACATCCGCAGCGTGTTGGCTTACGCGCTTGGCGGCGGCCTCGTCGGGCTCGCCTGTTATCTCGGTCTCGTCCCGTTCAATCCCGATACATTTCAGTTCGAAGGCATCGTGCGGCGGCATCTTGAGATCATGACCGGCGCGGGCATCGTCGCCGGTGTCGTCTACTGGCTGATCGCCGGCCGCAATGCCGGCGCCTGGCGCATCCCGCCGGCCCCGCGCCGACCGCCTCCGCCACTGCCGTCGAATTCAAGGCCGGACGCTCGCTAGATTGTGCTGTGATTCCAGGGTTTTCATCGCCGTCCGACTCCGCTAAACCGCGCGCCATGAACCGGACTGGACTCTTCATCGCCCTGGCGCTGTGGCTCGTGATCGGCGTCGTTTTCGGCCTCTATCCCGAGCTCGATCTCAAGCTCGCCGCGCTGTTCTTCGATCCCCAAACCAAGACCTTTCCGCTCAAGCTGAACGGCTGGGCCGGTATCGCGCGTGATGCTGCGATGTGGGTGTCCTGGGCCTTCGTGCTGCCCTCGCTGGTTGCGCTGGTTGTGAAGATGATCAGGCCCGACCGTCCGCTGATGGTGTCGGGGCGCGCGATCGTGTTCCTGCTGGTCACGATCATCCTGTCGGCCGGCATTCTCACCAACCTCACCTTCAAGACCTATTGGGGCCGGCCGCGGCCGGTGGTGGTGACGCAGTTCGCCGGCGATCAGCGGTTCGTGCCGTGGTGGGATCCGCGCGGCGGCTGCGCGCGCAATTGCTCGTTCTTCTCGGGCGAGGGCGCGACCGCGTTCTGGACGCTGGCGCCGGCCGCGCTGGCGCCGCCGGCGTGGCGGCCGCTCGCCTATGCCGGCGCGGTGGTGTTCGGTGCCGCCACGTCAGGGCTCCGCATGGCCTTCGGCGGGCATTTCTTTACCGATGTCTCGATCGCCGGCCTCGTCACCTTCGTCGTGATCTGGTTCGCCTACGCGATGATCTACCGCTGGCCGCAGACCCGGTTTTCGGACGAGGCGGTCGACGCGGCCCTGACCCGGCTGAACATGCCCGCCTACCGGCTCCGCCAGCGCCTGTTCGGCCGCAAGGCGGGCCCCGCGCCGTCGATTTGAGCCATTAAATGCGTGCCGAGCCCTGCGAAATTTGATATTCGCGCGGTCAAACCACGCCCCTTATCAGCCCCTTGAGACCCGATTGGAAGCGCCATGACCACGATCCTGAAAAGCCTGCCCAAGGGTGAGAAAGTCGGCATCGCTTTTTCGGGCGGCCTCGACACCTCGGCGGCGCTGCTCTGGATGAAGCAGAAGGGCGCGCGTTGCTACGCCTATACCGCCAATCTCGGCCAGCCGGACGAAGCCGATTACAATGAGATCCCGCGCAAGGCCGAGGCGTTCGGCGCCGAGAAGGCCGTGCTGGTCGATTGCCGCACGCAGCTCGTGCACGAAGGCATCGCCGCGATCCAATCCGGCGCCTTCCACATCTCGACCGGCGGCATCACCTATTTTAACACCACCCCGCTCGGCCGCGCCGTGACAGGCACGATGCTGGTCGCGGCGATGAAGGAAGACGGCGTCAACATCTGGGGCGACGGCTCGACCTTCAAGGGCAACGACATCGAGCGCTTCTATCGCTACGGCCTGCTGACCAATCCCAGCTTGCGCATCTACAAGCCCTGGCTCGACCAGCAGTTCATCGACGAGCTCGGCGGCCGCGCCGAGATGTCCGCGTTCATGACCGCGCAGGGTTTTGCCTACAAGATGAGCGCCGAGAAGGCGTACTCGACCGACAGCAATCTGCTCGGCGCCACGCACGAAGCGAAGGATCTCGAAAGCCTCGACAGCGGCATCAAGATCGTCAACCCGATCATGGGCGTGCCGTTCTGGCGCGAGGACTGCGTCGTCAAGGCCGAGACCGTCGTGGTGCGCTTCGAGGAAGGCCAGCCCGTCGCGCTGAACGGCAAGACCTTCGCCGATCCCGTCGCGCTGTTCCTCGAAGCCAACGCCATCGGCGGCCGCCACGGCCTCGGCATGAGCGACCAGATCGAGAACCGCATCATCGAAGCCAAGAGCCGCGGCATCTACGAGGCGCCGGGCATGGCGCTCTTGCACATCGCTTATGAGCGTCTCGTCACCGGCATCCACAACGAGGACACCATCGAGCAGTACCGCATCAGCGGCATGCGCCTCGGACGTCTGCTCTATCAGGGCCGCTGGTTCGACCCGCAAGCCCTGATGCTGCGCGAGACCGCGCAGCGTTATGTCGCGAGCGCCGTCACCGGCGAGGTCACGCTGGAGCTCCGCCGCGGCAACGACTATTCGATTCTCAACACCGAAAGTCCGAACCTCACCTATGCGCCTGAACGACTGAGCATGGAGAAGGTCGAGGACGCCGCCTTCACGCCGGCCGACCGCATCGGCCAGCTCACCATGCGCAATCTCGACATCGCGGATACGCGCACCAAGCTCGGCCTCTATTCGAAGAGCGGTTTGTTGTCGGGCAGCGAAGGCTCGCAGATCTTCCGGCTCGAGAGCGACAAGGGCTGATCGCGGCGAATGGTTGCGCCCGCGACGCAGCCGATCGATCTGAGCGGTTGACCGTTCCATGAAGGGGG
This sequence comes from Bradyrhizobium campsiandrae, assembly GCF_014529705.1. Lineage (GTDB taxonomy): Bacteria > Pseudomonadota > Alphaproteobacteria > Rhizobiales > Xanthobacteraceae > Bradyrhizobium > Bradyrhizobium campsiandrae. Next base: position 4,848 of record NZ_JAANIH010000105.1, on the reverse strand, counting down.
TCGTCGAGAGGCGATCCCTTTTGACGTTGTCGCCGTGCTCGTGGTTTTCATCTCCTCATCAACAGGGATCAACGGGCCTAGGACTTCGCGCTGGGAGTCCTAGGACCTCGGACATTGACCGGTTCGACCGCGCGCGGGGACGCCCCTCGCCGTTATCTTGGAGCCGGCGGCGCTTGGGACGACGTCGACGCCGTGCTAAGAAGCAGGAGCCAGCCGGCGACCTTCATCGGGAACAACCGGCAACATAATCCCATCTCGAATTATTCATTTTGAATTCCCGATGGTCTGGATCCTAATCAGTTGATTGGTGCGACACGTCACGGTCGATGAACATCAAATCCTAGTCTGGTTCTAAGACCGCGCGAGTTCGCGCATGATCGTTTTGACAGACATGCGGTTGATGCGGTGGTGAAATTTCTGATTGTCGATGATCACTCGATCCTGCGCGCCGGCATCAGCGTCCTGCTGAAGCAGGAAAATCCCGATACGGTGATCTTCGAAGCGAGCGACGGGACGCAGGCGCTGGCGCTGGCCGACGCGCATCCCGATCTCGATGCCGTTCTGCTCGATCTGCAGATGCCAGGGGGCGATGGGCAATCCGTGCTGGAGGAGTTCGGGCGTCGGTTCCCGGGATTGCCGGTCGTCATTCTCACCTCGACGGAGGATCCGGAGGAAGTCCGGCGGGCGCTGAGCGGGGGTGCACTGGGCTATGTGCCGAAATCTGCGAGCTCCGCAACGCTCATCGGTGCCCTGAAGCTGGTCTTGCAGGGCGACGTCTATGTTCCGCCTCTGATGCTCAACGAACGGCCGAGCGCGCCTCCCGCGGTTCCCTCGGCTGAAACCCTGCCGCGGCTGACCCAGCGGCAGTCCGAAGTGTTGCGCCTGGTCCAGCGCGGCATTTCGAACAAGCTGATTGCACGAGAGCTTGGCCTGTCGGAAAAAACCGTCAAGGTTCATATCACGTCGATCCTGAAAGCATTGAACGTCACAAATCGCACGGCGGCGATCGGCGCGGTGCAGGAGCTGTTGCGAAGCAGAGAAAAATAGCAGCGAATGGGAAAGCCGAAGCTTGACCATGGCGAGTCGTATCTCGCGGCGTCGCCGGGCGGCGCCCGCGCCGGCAAGGTGTTCGCAACGCAGATCGACACGCTCTACAGGACGTCGATGCCTGGCGTGCTCGGTGCCCTGGCCGCCGCGTTGATTCTCGTCGGAGCCTTTATCGCGCTCGGAGGGTTGCGACCGCTGCTCGGAATTGTCTGGGGGGCGCTGCTCGGCATCTGCGTGTTCCTCCATTTCTCGTTTCGCATCGCCTATGACCGAATGCCGGCCCGCTGCAGCGCACGGACATGGGGACGATTGTTCACCCTTGCCTCGCTGCTCGACGGCCTGTGGTGGGGCGGTGCCACCATGGTCCTGCCTGCGGCCGACCAGTTCGAGCAACAGACGCTGGTCATCGCGGTCGCGCTCGTCGTCGCGGCAGGCGCGGTGCCTGCGTTCGCCAGCCATTTTCCGGCCCTGCTGGCGATCTTCCTGCCGATTTCCTTGATGTCTGCGGTCTGGCAGGCGACGCAGCCGGGTATCCTTCATCAATCGATCGTGCTGCTGATCGGCGTCTTCATCGTGACGATTTTCACTTTGGGCCGGCGAACGCATGCCAATCTCGTCGAAATGATTAGCCTGCGATATGAGCGCGAATCCCTCGTCGACGATCTGCGCCGCCAGATCGCGCTGGCCGAGCAGGCCAACATGGCGAAGTCGCGCTTCCTGGCATCCGCCAGCCACGATTTGCGGCAGCCCGTCCATGCCCTCGGCATGTTCGTCGGCTCGCTCGCGCGCCATCCGATGTCCGCCGAAGCGAAGGGCCTCGTCGACCATATCGAGGGCTCGACGCACGCGATGGAGACGCTGCTGAACTCGATGCTCGATATTTCGCGCCTGGATGCGGGCGTCGTCGAACCGCGACGGCAGATCTTTCCGCTCGGTCCGATGCTCGAGCGGATCGGCGCCGAATGGGAGGCGGATGCCGAGAACAAGGGCATCGAGCTGCGGGTCTGCCCGACCCGCGCCTTCGTGACATCGGACCCCGTCCTGCTGGAGCGCATTCTGCGCAACCTGATCTCGAACGCCATTCGATATACCAATCATGGTGCGGTTCTCGTTGGCTGCCGCCGCCGCGGCGAGACGGTCAGGATCGAAGTCTGGGATACGGGACCCGGCATCGCCCCTGCCAACCAGCAGAAAGTTTTCGAGGAGTTCTACCAGGTCGGCAATCCGGAACGTGACCGCAGCCAGGGATTGGGTCTGGGCCTGTCCATCGTCAGGCGCCTCTCCGACCTGCTCGGTCATCCGATCGAACTGGTCTCGGCGCCGGAGAGGGGATCGATGTTTCGGCTGGTCGTGCAAGCCGCGAGAGCCGCGGTCGAGCCGGCCCCCGCGGCCCCCATTCAGGAGATCGGCGTCAACACGCTTCGAGGAACGGTGATCGCGGTCGTCGACGACGACCTCGCCGTGCTCGAGGGCATGCGAACGATGCTGTCGGGTTGGGAAGCCAAGGTCGTCGCGGCGACGTCCGGCAATGAGCTTCTGGAACAACTCGGCCGTGCCCCGGTGCGTCCTGCCATCGTGCTTTGCGACTACCGCTTGCGGGCCGGCGAGGACGGAACGGAAGTCATCACGCGCCTGCAGGAGATGCTGGGTGAGCGGATCCCGGCGATCCTGATCACCGGAGATACGGCCACCGATCGCGTCCGCCTCGCCTACAACAGCGGCTTCCACGTCCTGCACAAGCCGATCGCGCCGGGCAAGCTGCGCGCTCTGATCGGAAATCTCCTGATATCCTCGACCGGCACATGAGCGCCGTGTCGGCATTCAAAACGAAAATGGCCGGGATCGCTCCCGGCCATTTTGCATCTTGTGCGTCGCGCCTCAGCGCGGCGGCGGTGCGGCGTTGGCCTGGCCACCGTTGAGCAGCGGCGTGATGCGGCGGACGGTGACGCGCCGGTTGATCCGGCTCGGGCCGTCGGTCTGCTCCTTCAGGTACTGCTTGCCGTAGCCCTGCGAGGTCAGGTTCTCGGCGGGCACGCCGAACTGCTGGGTCAGCAGTTCGGCCGCGGCCTGCGCGCGGCGATCCGACAGCGACAGATTGTCGACGTCGTTGCCGACCGCATCGGTGTGGCCCTCGATCAGGAACACTTCCTGCGGGTTGGCCTGGATCGCCTGGTTGATGCCGTCTGCGATCACCTGGAGCCGCGCCGCCTGGTCGGGCGGAATGGTCCACGATCCCGTCTCGAAGTTGATCGTGTTGACGTCGACGCTCGGCATCGCCATGCGGACGTTCGGCGAGTAGCGGATCTCGTCGAGCGAGTAGCGCCGCTCGATCCGCTGCACCGGCGGCGCCCGCATCGTCTCGTAGATCACGTCCGGCGAGGCTTCCTGGGCGTCGACGATATAGCGATCATAGGGGATGCTCACGACCGGCGGCGGCACATCGACATAGAAGCCGCCGACCGCGCGCGGATCGCGGTAGCTGTTGTCGATGATGATGATCTCGCGTCCGCTCGGGTCCCTGCGGATGCGGCGCAGCAGCGACCCGTCGGGACCGACCACGGTGATCACCTGGCTGCCGTCGGGGCGGAACACGACGGTGCGGGTTTCGCCGCCGACGGTCTCGGTGCGGATGTCGCGGGCGCCGTAGCGGAAGCGATAGAGATCGTTGCCGCGGACATATTCCTGACCACTGGGGTCGCGGATGATGATGCGGTCCGGCTCGGTGTAGATGGTGCGGCCGTCTTCGACGACCTCCTGCCGCTGATTGCGGTAGTCGGCGATGGTGGCGCCGATCACGGCACCGGCCACGATGCCCGCACCGAATGCCAGCGGCGTCAGGTCACGCTGCGGCGGACGCGGCGGAGGCGGCAGCGGTGCTGCGACCGTCGGCGCGGCGCGGAACGCCGGCGCGACCGTCGGCGGCGCGTACTGCGCCTTGTTGGGCGGCGGTGCTGCGGCCGGCGTAGCCGGGACCACCGTCGGTGCCGCAACGCCGGGCGGTGGTGCCGGAGGACGCGGCACGGCACCAGCCTGAGGTGCCGCAGGCACGGTCCCGGCGGCGGGCGGCGTTGCACCCTGACGTCCGGGAGGCGACGTCACCGCGCCGCCAGGCGTCGGCGTTGCCGTCGGAGCGGGTGTTGCGCCGGGAGCCGGTGCTCCCGCGGCGGGCGGAGCACCGGGGCGACCTGGCGTCGTGCCCGGCGCGGGCGTTGCGGTCGGAGCTGGTGTTGCGCCTGGAGCCGGTGTTCCTGCAGCGGGCGGAGCACCGGGGCGACCCGGCGGGGTGGTGCCCGGCGCGGGCGTCGCCGTCGGAGCAGGTGTTGCGCCTGGAGCCGGTGCGCCTGCGGTCGGCGGAGCGCCGGGACGGCCCGGCGGCGTGGTGCCAGGCGCCGGCGTTGCCGTCGGGGCTGGCGTTGCCATCGGTGCTGGCCGAGTCGCGGAAGGCGGTGTGACCGGCGGAGGCGGAGGCGTCGGCGTGGCCGTCGGACGCGCGGGTGCTGGGGGCGGCGGCGGCGGTGTTGGCGCATGCTGCTGCGGAGCCGGGGGTGGCGGCGGCGGTGTCGGCGCATGCTGCTGCGGAGCCGAAGGAGGAGGCGGCGGTGTCGGTGCGTGCTGCTGCGGTGCGATTGCAGCAGGCGGCCGCGACAACGGGACGCCCGGCCTTCGCCCGCATTATCGCGCGAACTATTACGGCTCTTTCGTGCTCGACCCCCCTGGCCCCAACATCGAGGCGGGCTGCCACGCTCCGGACAACACACGCACGACGGGGCACATCGGCGACTGCGAAGCGCTGTCGTGCAC
>NZ_JAANIH010000104.1 GCF_014529705.1 Bradyrhizobium campsiandrae | reverse complement strand
TCGCGGCCGCCGATCTCGGCTGATCGAGCGGGCGCTCGGAACAAGTCAAATTCCGCCACGTTCATCCCCCGATGAATGTCTCGCTTTCGGAGGATGTGCACATGCTCGCGCCATCGGGCGAATTGCTGCGCGCCGGCATGGCGCTGAAACTCAATCATCTCAAGCGCGCCGCGCAGTCCTATCTGCGCGACCGCACCAGCCAGACCACCGGACGGGTCACGTCCTATGCGGTCGCGGCGGGACTGTTCGCGGTGGCCGGGCTGTTCGTGATCGCGGCCTTTTTCGTCGGCCTGATCGCCCTCTACCGCTGGGTCGCAATCACTTACGGGCAATTCTGGGGCCTTGGTGCCGTCGCGGCGGTGCTGCTGGTCTTGGCTGCGATCTGCGCCGGAGTGGCGATGGCGCAAATGAACCGTAGGACCCGGCCGATCGTGCCGCTCGCCAGCCGCATGCGCGTGGCGATCGCCACACCGCGGATCCCGCGCGGAACGGTCAAGCAGGCGCTCAAGGAAGTGGCGACGACGATCCCGCTGGCGCCGCTCGCGCCGGGCGAACGCGGCCCCGACGGCAACGTGTCGCGCGTCAACCGGCCCGTGCAGCTTGGCCTGATGGTCGCGGCTCTCACCCTGGTCGGCTTCACCGCGGCGCGCCGGCGCCGCCCCGCCCGCAGACAGGACGCATGATGCCGGCACGGCAGAGCGGGCAACTCGACAGCTGGCTGCTGGTCGCCGCTACAGCCATGTTCGTGCTGACCGCAGAACGCTATTTTCAGGAGTCCGGGCTGATCCGGCCGGGACCGCGGCAAGAGCGTCGCAACAACGAAGCAAATTCACCGGAAACGAACCCGGCACGCGCGGCCGTGCAGCCCGGCCACGGCCGGCGCTCGAAAAGCCCGCTCCAAATCCCCTGGGCGGGCTGGAAGGATATTTTCTGGCGCACCTACAAGCGCATCGACGACGATCGCCTGCTCGCCACCGCCGGCGGCGTGGTGTTCTTCGGGCTGCTCGCGATCTTTCCGGCCGTGACCGCGCTGGTCTCGTCCTATGGATTGTTCGCCGATCCCCGGACGATCACCGACAATCTCCAAACGCTCGCGATGATGTTGCCTGCGGGTACGTTCCAGATCGTCCAGGACCAGATCGCGCGCGTGGTGTCGAAGGGCAATACGGCATTGGGCGCCACTTTCCTGTTCGGCCTCGTGCTTGCGGTCTGGAGCGCCAACGCCGGCGTCAAATCCATTTTCGATGCCCTCAACGTCGCCTATGAGGAGCGCGAGAAGCGCAGCTTCATCAAGCTGAACCTGATTTCGCTTGGCTTCACGGTCGGCGGCATCGTCGCGCTATTGCTGATGGTGGGAGCCGTGGTCGCGTTCCCGCTCGCCCTTGATCATCTCGGCATCGCGCCGGAAAGCAAGCTGATCGTCGCGCTGGCGCGCTGGCCGCTACTGCTCGTCATCCTGCTGGCGGCGCTCGCCATTCTCTATCGCTTTGCCCCAAGCCGCGACGCGCCACGCTGGCAATGGCTGAGCATCGGCGCCGTCACCGCCGCCCTGCTCTGGATCGCAGGCTCCGCGCTGCTCTCCTGGTATCTTTCGGCCTTCGCCAATTACAACGCGACCTACGGCTCGCTCGGCGCCGCGATCGGCCTGATGATGTGGATGTGGATGTCGGCGATCGTCGTCATGTTCGGCGCCGAACTGAACTCGGAGATCGAGCGGCAAACGCTCCGTGACACCACCACCGGGCGGCCCAAGCCGCTCGGCAGCCGCGAGGCCGTCTCGGCCGACACGGTTGGCGCCGCCGCACCGTCCTGATCCCGCCACTATCCCCACGAATCACCGATGATGCTAAGGTCTGGCCGACTGGGAAGAATGTGCCCGTTCGGGCCCGTGTTTTCCCGGGTGGGCATCATTTGAGGACGCAGCGCGCGGCATGATTCGCATTTCGACGATCTTCATCGCCATCTGCATGGTTCTGGTCGCGGCCTCGCTCGGGCTCGTGCTCTACGCGGTCGCCGGCATCAGCGGAACCGAATCCGCGATCGTGGCGCTGACCGCCCTGACCTTCCTGATCCTCTACAACGCGGTCTCGATGCGGCTGCGCGACCGCAGCGACGTCGGCAGCCAGATTGCCGATCTCTCGCGCGGCACCGCCGACCTCGCCCGCCAGGTGGCCGAGTTCGGACGGCGTCTGGCTGCGATCGAGGGCCGCATCGCCTCGTCCAATTCGGCCAATTCCGATCGCGTCCAGTCGGTGGTCGGCGAGATCAACGAGCTCGGCGGACTGGTCAGGCAGCTCGCCGCCACGGTGTCGACCCACGAGGATCTGCTGGCCGGCAGCGCGCCGGCGCCCTCTCCCACCCCCGTCGCCCGGCTGGAGACGGACGCGCCGGTCGATCTGATTGCGCCCGTCGAGGAGCGCCAGGCAGCGCCTCCCCCACTTCCTGCATCGCCGCCGCGGCCGGCGGCACCAGCCGCCCAGGCCCGGACCGCCAACGCCCTTCAGGCCGTCAACGGTCGTAACCAGACCCAATTGCTGGCGACGCTGCGCAACGCCATCGACGAGAACCGCATCGACATCTTCCTGCAGCCGATGGTGACGCTGCCGCAGCGCAAGGTCCGCTTCTATGAAGCCGTGACCCGGGTGCGCGACGAACGCGACCAGCTGATCGCCGCCGAGGAGTTCATCAGCATCGCGGAAGCTTCCGGACTGATCGGGCGCATTGACAACATGGTGTTGCTGCGCTGCGTGCAGGTGTTGCGCCGCCTCATGGTGCGTAACAAGGATGTCGGCGTGTTCTGCAACATTGCGGCCTCCACGCTCGGCAACTCCACCACCTTCGCGCAATGCCTCGACTTCCTCGAAGCCAACCGGGCCCTCGCCCCGTCGCTGGTGCTGGAGTTCAAGCAGTCGACCTTTCGTGGCCTTGGTCCGACCGAGACCGAAAATCTCGCCGCGCTCGCGCAGCGCGGTTTCCGCTTCTCGATCGACCATGTCACCGACCTCAGGATCGAGCCGCGCGAGCTCGCCGATCGCGGCGTTCGTTTCATCAAGGTCCCCGCGTCCCTCCTGCTTGATCCGAAGCAGGCCTCGGCCTCGGACATTCACCCGTCCGATCTGTCCGACCTGCTCGGCCGCTTTGGCATCGACCTGATCGCAGAGCGGATCGAGGGCGAACGCGCAGTGGTCGACCTGCTCGACTACGACGTGCGGTTCGGCCAGGGCTTTCTGTTCGCGCCGCCCCGGCCATTGCGGCCTGAGGGGGCATCTGCTACCGGCGTGGCCTCGCCATCTCAGGCGCACGACATTCAGGGATCCAATGGTTCCGGTACTTCAAGCCCAAGCGCAACATCAGGCACAATATCGAGCGCAACGTCAGCTGCGACGCCTGCCGCCCCGTCACAACGCCTTACCGGCAACGCGGCGCTCGCGCGCCGCATCTGATCGGCCGCGCGCATCATGACCACTCTGCATTTCGCGCAAAGCCTCCGCGAACTCGTGGGCGGGGTGGACGTCGTGCTGAGCGACATCTGGGGCGTGGTCCATAACGGGCTGGAATCCTTCCCCGAGGCCTGCGAGGCGCTGCACACCTATCGCAGCCACGGCGGTACGGTGATCCTGATCACCAACGCGCCGCGTCCGGCCGATTCCGTGCAACGGCAATTGCGCAAGCTCGGCGTCGCCGACGAAACTTACGACGCGATCGTTTCCTCGGGCGATTTGACGCGGCTTTATGTCGCCGAGCATCCCGGCCGCAAGATGTTCTGGCTCGGCCCCGAGCGCGACAACTCGATCTATCGCGGCCTCGATGCGACGACCGCGCCGCTGGAAGACGCCGACTACATCGTCTGTACCGGCCTCTACGACGACGAGACCGAGACCGCTGAAGACTATCGCGGCATGATGCTGAAGGCGCGCGAGCGCAAGCTGACCTTGGTCTGCGCCAATCCCGACATCGTGGTCGAGCGGGGCGACCGGCTGATCTATTGCGCCGGCGCCATCGCCGAGCTCTACCGCGAGCTCGGCGGCGAGGTGATCTTCTACGGCAAGCCGCACCGGCCGATCTATGAGCGCGCGATGGCGCTCGCCGGCGAGCGCCAGGGCCATCCCATCGACCGGAAGAAGGTGCTGGCGATCGGCGATTCCGTCCGCACCGACCTGACCGGCGCGCGCGAATTCGGCATCGATTGCCTGTTCGTCACCCGCGGCATTCATGCCGAGGAATTCGAGGGCCTCGACCAGCTCGATCCGAAGTCAGTGCTGGAATTGTTCGGCCATCCGCCGAAGGCGCTGATGCGCGAATTGAAGTGGTAGGGTGAGAAATGCAGAAAGCCCGGGACGAGCGCCCCGGGCTTTCCAAATTCGGCTGAGGGCTGCGCGCTTACGCGCTCGCCATGTCCGGGAAGACCGCCTCGATCTTGGTCTTCAGCGTCGCCGCGTTGAACGGCTTGACGATGTAGTTGTTCACGCCGGCCTTCTTGGCCGCGATCACGTTCTCGGTCTTCGATTCCGCCGTGATCATGATGAAGGGCGTGGTGGCAAGGTTGGGATCGGCCCGCACTTCGCGGAGCAGGTCGTAGCCCGTCATCGGCTCCATGTTCCAGTCGGAAATCACGAGCCCGTACTTCTTGCCGCGCATCTTGTTCAGCGCTGCCGAACCATCGCTGGCATCATCGATATTATCAAAGCCAAGCTGCTTCAGCAGATTCCGGATGATACGGATCATGGTGCTGTAGTCATCCACCACCAGAACCGGCATCGACAAATCAACCGCCATCTCGACTCCCCCAACGCATACCCAGGAATATTCAAAAACGGACCCGACAGGCCTGAGCCCCTCAGTTCCACCTCCCAAGCACTAGCACCAAGGCGTTAAACAGCGCGTTAACTGGGCGGCCCTTGCCGGGCCGAAATCATGTTCCTTACCGGCCAGATCCGCCCGCTTGACTTCATTGGCCGGGTCAAGCCACGGTCCCGGCTAATCCCGCCGGCTCGAGAATTCCCCTGATGGCCCCGCAATTTACCGTTATCCGCGACACCACGCCGGATTCTGCCATCCTGAAGGGGGCGGTGGTCGCCATGGGCAATTTCGACGGGGTCCATCTGGGCCACCGGGCCGTGATCGCCGCGGCCCTGGAAATGGGCCGGGCGCATGGCCGCCCTGCGCTGGCGCTGACCTTCGAGCCGCATCCGCGGCGATTTTTCAGCCCCAACACCCCGCAATTCCGCCTCACGGACGAGCGCGCCAAGCTGCGGCTTCTGGCCGGGACCGGGCTCGCCGGCGCCGTGGTCATGACCTTCGACAAGGCGCGGGCCGGCACCAGCGCGCAAGATTTCATTCACCATGACCTGATCGAGCGCCTCGGCGTCAGCGGGATTGCGGTCGGCTACGACTTCCATTTCGGCAAAGGCCGCGTCGGCTCGCCGAGTCTCCTGGTCAACGAGGCCCCCCGGCTCGGTATCGAGGTCGATGTGCAGGCCCATGTCGATATCGATGAGCGGCCGGTGTCCTCGAGCGCCATCCGGATCGCGCTCGCCGAGGGGCAACTCGACGAGGCCACCGCCATGCTGGGCGCGCCCTGGTTCATCACCGGCGAGGTCATCCATGGCGAGAAGCGCGGTCGCGACCTCGGCTATCCCACCGCCAACATCCGGCTCGATGCCAATTGCGGGCTGAAGCACGGCATCTACGCGGTGCGGGTCGGCCGCGGAGCTGAGCGGCTGAACGGGGTGGCGAGCTTCGGCCGCCGCCCGACCTTTGATAATGGCGCCCCTCTCCTCGAAATCTTCCTGTTCGACTTCAAGGGCGATCTTTACGGCCAGTCGCTGGACTGCGCCTTTATTGGCTTCATCCGCGAGGAGCTGAAATTCAATGATATCGACGCCCTGATCCGCCAGATGGACGACGATTCCGCCCGTGCCCGCGCCATGCTGGCCGCCGCCCCGGGCGCGTTTCCCCGGCTTGGGACCGTGGATTGAAGCCCGAGGCCGGCCCGCCCGACCTTTGCGCTTGCCCCGCCCGGCTGCTATGGAGAGCCCATGTTTGCGCGGCGCATCATAGGGATTAGCGGCCCGGCTTCCGCCTGAGCCTCAAGGCTCGGCGCAAGACCGGGATTTTGTCGTTTCACCCCGCGATTCCGCATCGCCATCCGTTTCCGCGCCATTCCGAGCCCAGTCAGCCTCATGTCCGAAAAGCCGCAAAAATCCGACGCCAAAGACTATTCGAAGACCCTGTTCCTGCCGCAGACCGAATTCCCGATGCGCGCCGGCCTGCCCCAGCGCGAGCCGGAGATCCTGAAATACTGGAACGACATCGGGCTGTACGACAAGCTGCGCCGGGAAGCCGAGGGCCGCGCCAAATTCGTGTTGCATGACGGCCCGCCCTACGCCAACGGCAACATCCATATCGGGCACGCGCTGAACAAGATCCTCAAGGACGTCGTGACCAAGAGCCAGCAGATGCTCGGCTTCGACTCCAACTACGTGCCCGGCTGGGACTGCCACGGCCTGCCGATCGAATGGAAGATCGAGGAGGAGAACTACCGCAAGAAGGGCAAGCAGAAGCCCGACTTCCGCGACTCCGCCGCGATGGTCGCATTCCGGAAAGAGTGCCGCGCCTATGCGACGCACTGGATCAACGTGCAGCGCGAGGAGTTCAAGCGGCTCGGCATCATCGGCGACTGGGACCATCCCTATCAGACCATGAGCTATCCGGCCGAAGCCCAGATCGCCCGCGAGCTGATGAAGTTCGCCGCCAACGGCACGCTGTATCGCGGCTCCAAGCCGGTGATGTGGAGCGTGGTCGAGAAGACCGCGCTGGCCGAGGCCGAGGTCGAGTATGAGGATTACACTTCTGACACGGTGTGGGTGAAATTCCCGGTTACCTCGCCGGCGCATGGCGCGCTGGCCTCCGCAAGCGTCGTGATCTGGACCACCACGCCGTGGACGCTGCCGGGCAACCGCGCGATCTCGTTCTCGCCGAAGATCGCCTATGGCCTCTACAAGGTGACGGATGCGCCCGCGGACAATTGGGCCAGAACCGGTGATCTGCTGATCCTGGCCGATGCGCTCGCCGCGGAGGTGTTCAAGCAGGCGCGCGTCACGACCTACGAGAAGGTGCGCGACATTCCCGGCGAAACGCTGGACGCCGTCGAATGCGCCCATCCGTTGCGCGGCTTCGGCGGCGGTTACGAGTTCATCGTGCCGCTGCTCGCCGGCGAGCATGTCACCGACGACACCGGCACCGGCTTCGTGCACACCGCGCCGAGCCATGGCCGCGAGGACTTCGACGTCTGGATGGCCAATACCCGCGAGCTCGACGCACGCGGCATCTCGACCGCGATCCCCTACACCGTCGACGAGAACGGCGCCTACACCACGCAAGCCCCCGGCTTCACCGGCAAGCGCGTGCTCAACGACAAGGGCGAGAAGGGCGATGCCAACGAGGCCGTGATCAAGGCGCTGATCGAGGGCGGCAAGCTGCTGGCGCGCGGCCGCCTCAAGCACCAATATCCGCATTCCTGGCGCTCCAAGAAGCCGGTGATCTTCCGCAACACGCCGCAATGGTTCATCGCGATGGACAAGGACATCAGCGAGGACGGCCATGCGAAGAAGGGCGACACGCTGCGCGCCCGTGCGCTGCACGCGATCTCGGTCACGCAATGGGTGCCGCCGTCGGGCGAGAACCGCATCAACGGCATGATCGCCAACCGTCCGGACTGGGTGATCTCGCGTCAGCGCGCCTGGGGCGTGCCGATCGCCGTGTTCGTGCGCGAGAAGGCCGACGGTTCGGCCGAGATCCTGCAGGACGAGATCGTCAACCAGCGCATCATCGAGGCCTTCGTCGAGGAAGGCGCCGACGCGTGGTACGTGGAGGGTGCGCGCGAGCGCTTTCTCGGGTCCCGCGCGTCTGAGGACTGGAAGAAGGTCGACGACATCTGCGACGTCTGGTTCGATTCCGGCTCCACCCACGCCTTCGTGCTCGAAGACCGTCAGAACTTCCCGCAGCTCGGCAACATCGTCCGCAAGGTTGACGGCGGCAACGACACCGTGATGTATCTGGAAGGCAGCGACCAGCATCGCGGCTGGTTCCACTCCTCGCTGCTGGAGAGCGCCGGCACGCGCGGCCGCGCGCCCTACGACATCGTGCTGACCCACGGCTTCACGCTCGACGAGAACGGCCGCAAGATGTCGAAATCGCTCGGCAACACCGTCGAGCCGCAGAAGGTGATCAAGGATTCGGGCGCGGACATCCTGCGCCTGTGGGTCTGCGCCACCGACTATGCCGACGACCAGCGCATCGGTCCGGAGATCCTGAAGAACACCATCGAGACCTATCGCAAGCTGCGCAACACCGCGCGCTGGATGCTCGGCACGCTGCATCACTTCAAGCCCACCGAGAAGGTCGCTCGCGCCGACATGCCCGAACTCGAGCGGCTGATGCTGCACGAATTGGCCGGTCATGCCGAAACGATCCGCAAGGCCTATGCCGCATTCGACTACAAGACCGTCGTCGCAACCCTCTCGGCCTTCATGAACGCCGACCTGTCGGCGTTCTACTTCGACATTCGCAAGGACACGCTGTATTGCGATCCGCCGTCCTCGGTGGCGCGCAAGGCGGCGCTGACCACGATCGACATCCTGTGCGACGCGATCCTGAAGTGGCTCGCCCCGATCCTGAGCTTCACGACCGACGAAGCCTGGCGGATGTTCCGGCCGAATGCGGCGCCGTCGATTCATTTGACGCTTTTCCCCGAGGGGCTCGAACAGTTCCGCGACGACAAGCTGGCCGCGAAGTGGGAGACCATCCGCGACGTCCGCCGCGTCGTCACCGGCGCGCTCGAGCTCGAGCGCGCCGCCAAGAACATCGGCTCCTCGCTGGAGGCATCGCCGGTGATTTACGTTGCCGACCGCAACATGCTGGCGACGTTGTTCGACACCGATCTCGCCGAAATCTGCATCACCTCGAACTACGAGGTGCGCGAGGGTGAGGCGCCGGATTCTGCGTTCCGTCTCGACGCCGTGCCCGGCGTCGCGGTGGTGGTCGAGAAGGCGGTCGGTACCAAATGCGCCCGCTCCTGGAAGATCTCGCCTGCTGTCGGCGAGGACGCCGAATATCCCGACGTCACCCCGCGCGATGCCAAGGCGCTGCGCGAATGGAAGGCGCTCGGGGTTAGCGTCTGATCGGTCGGCCATGACCCCGCTCCGAGCCGGCGTCCTCGCGGCAATGGTCACGCTCGTGGCCGATCAGGCCTCGAAGCTGTGGCTGTTGAACGTCTTCGACCTCGCCCGCCGCGGCGTGGTGAAGGTGATGCCGTTCTTCGACCTGGTGCTGGCCTGGAACATCGGGATCAGCTTCGGCTGGCTCCAGAACGACAGCCAGGCCGCCCAGTTCGCCCTGATGGCGGTGAAGGTCATCGCGGTGATCGCACTCGGGATCTGGATGGCGAGGTCGCAGACCCGGCTCGCCACCATCGCCCTCGGGATGATCATCGGCGGGGCCATCGGCAACGGCATCGACCGCCTCGCCTATGGCGCGGTGGTCGATTTCGCCCTGCTCCATGTCAAAATCGCCGGAAATACCTATAATTGGTACGTTTTTAACCTGGCGGACGTGGCCATCGTTGCTGGGGTCGCGGCCCTATTGTATGATTCCTTCCTGGGGGTACCCGCCGCAAAAGCGCCCTGATCCCGGTCGATACGGGCCGAAGGCGGAACCTTGCTTGGCGAGGGTGGCCGCGCGGGACGCGGCAAGACTGATACATCAAGACTGGTGCATCAAATCCGGCACACTCAAGACTGCCACGATCAAGACTGCCACGATATGGAACAGGTATAGGCATGCGCAGCTCCGAGACCAGCGGTTCGATGGGTCGAGACCCCCGGCGGGGACTTTGGCTGGCGCTGAGATTGTCGGCCGTCGCACTCGGCATCGGTCTCGTCATGTCGGCAGGCCCGGTCCGCGCCGGCGACGACGAGGACGAGGATGACGGGATGACCTTCGAGGAAAGGATCATCGACAACCTGATGTCCGGCATCGGCGCCAAGAGCATGGAGAAGAAGGGCATCGAGTACCGGGAGCGATCGCCGCTGGTGGTGCCGCCCAAGCTCGACCTGCCGCCGCCCGCCGGCACCGAGGCCAAGAACGCGCCGAACTGGCCCAAGGATCCTGACGAGAAGCGCCGCAAGGAAGCCATCGCCCAGCGAAAGAAGGAATCCAAGGCAACGGAGAACTGGCAGGCGGCCCGGCCGCTGACCCCCGCCGAGCTGAACGCCGGCAGGACGGCGGCTCCCGAGCGGACCAACAACGATCCGATTCAGCCAGGGACCAACGCCAACCCGTCGCTGAGCCCGGCCCAGCTCGGCTTCACCGGCGGTCTGTGGAACATGATGACGAACAACAAGGGCGAGGCCAAGCAGTTCACCAGCGAGCCGCCGCGCCAGTCGCTGACCGAGCCGCCGCCGGGCTATCAGACGCCTTCGTCGAGCTATGCCTATGGCGCCGGCGAGGACAAGTCGCGGCGGATGTACTACGACATCATGTCCGGCAAGGAGAAGGAGCAGTAAGCTCCTGGCCCGTCTCGCGCGGGCGCGAAACCGCCGCAAACATCCGGTGTAGGCCGGACGCGGCAGATGACCTGTTTTTAAGTATAGACTGACGGCGTTCTCTGCTTCGTGACCCGAAGCTCAAAGCCGCGCGGTGTAGCATGCCGTGCTTTCACGCCCGGACATCAGGGTCCGGGCCTTTACAAGGATCGTGATGTCCTCACACCGATCGGTTGCCTGCCTCCTCGCCGCGCTGCTCTCGACGTCGACTGTCCTCGTCGGCAGCGCATTCGCCCAGACCACGGTCACATCAGCACCGCCGGCCAGCTTCACGCTTCCCAACGGCCTTCAGGTCGTGGTGATCCCGGACCACCGCACGCCCGTGGTCACGGAGATGATCTGGTACAAGGTCGGCTCGGCCGACGAGACGCCGGGCAAATCCGGTCTCGCCCACTTCCTCGAACATCTGATGTTCAAGGGCACCGAGAAGCATCCGGTCGGCGAATTCTCCCAGACCGTGCTCCGCGTCGGCGGCAACGAGAACGCCTCGACCTCTGTCGACTACACCAACTATTACCAGCGCGTACCCAAGGAGCAGCTCCCGACCATGATGGAGTTCGAGGCCGACCGCATGACCGGCCTGATCCTCAAGGACGAGAACGTGCTGCCTGAGCGCGATGTCGTGCTCGAAGAGTACAACATGCGCGTCGCCAACAATCCCGACGCCCGGCTCAACGAGCAGATCATGGCCGCGCTCTATCTCAACCATCCCTATGGCCGGCCGGTGATCGGCTGGCACCAGGAGATCGAGAAGCTCGATCGCGAGGACGCGCTGGCCTTCTACCGCCGCTTCTACGCGCCGAACAATGCGATCCTGGTGATCGCCGGCGACGTCGAGGCCGACGACGTCCGCTCGCTGGTCGAACGCAATTTCGGCCCGATCCCGGCCCAGCCGGCGATCCCCGCGCGTCGCATCCGTCCGCAGGAGCCGGAGCCTGCGGCGCCGCGCACCGTCACGCTGGCCGACCCGCGCGTCGAGCAGCCGGGCCTGCGGCGCTATTATCTGGTGCCCTCGGCGACGACGGCTGCGGCCGGTGAGAGTGCCGCGCTCGACGTCCTCGCGCAGTTGATGGGCAGCGGCAGCAACTCCTATCTCTACCGCGCGCTCGTGGTCGACAAGCCACTCGCGGTCTCCGCCAGCGCCAGCTATTCGAGCACTTCGCTCGATCCGAGCCAGTTCGCGATCTCGGCCTCGCCGAAGCCGGGTGTTGGCTTCGCCGACATCGAGCAGGTCATCGACGGCGTGATCGCCGATGTCGCCCAGAACCCGATCCGCGCAGAGGATCTCGAGCGGGTCAAGACCCAGCTCATTGCGGAAGCGATCTACGCCCAGGACAATCAGGCCGTGCTGGCGCGCTGGTATGGCGGCGCGCTGACCACGGGCCTGTCGATCGAGGATATCAGAAGCTGGCCCGACCGCATCCGCGCCGTGACAGCCGAGCAGGTTCGCACTGTTGCGCAGAAATGGCTCGAGAAGAAGCGCTCGGTGACGGGCTATCTGATCAAGGACACCAGTGTCGCCAAGCGCGAGGAGAAGCGTTCGTGACTCATCCCTTCCTTCGCACTCGCCATTTCGCCTTGTCCTTCGTCGCCGGCGTGACGCTCGCGCTCGCCTCGATCTCGCCGTCGCAAGCCGCCGCGAAGATCCAGCGCCTGGTCTCGCCTGGTGGCATCGAGGCCTGGTTCGTGCAGGACGCAACCGTGCCGCTGATCGCCATGGAATATTCCTTTGCCGGCGGCTCGGCGCAGGATCCCAAGGACAAGCCCGGCGTCGCCAATCTCGTCGGCGACCTGCTCGACGAGGGATCCGGCGATCTGGACTCCAAGACGTTCCATGAGCGGCTCGATCGCCGCGCCATCGAGCTGTCCTTCAGCGCCAGCCGCGACACCTTCCGCGGCAGCCTGCGCATGCTGCGCGACAACAAGGACGAGGCCTTCGACCTGTTGCGCTCGGCCCTGACCTCCCCGCATTTCGATACGGCCGATGTCGAGCGCATCCGCTCGCAGGTCATCTCGAATTTGCGCCGCGACACCACCAACCCGACCTCGCTCGCGAGCCGCAAATTCCTGGAGATTGCGTTCGGCGACCATCCGTATGGGCGGCAGACCACGGGCACGCTGGAAAGCGTGCCGACCATCACCGTCGCTGACATGAAGGACTATGTCGGCCGCATCCTCGCCAGGGACACGCTGAAGGTCGCGGTGGTCGGCGACGTCGATCCGGCGACCTTGGGCAAGCTGCTCGACCTTACGTTTGGCAGCTTGCCTGCCAAGGCCGCACTGGCGCCCGTCCCCGACGTCGAGGCCGCAAAGCCGCCGCAGCGCGCCTTCGTCCCACTCGACGTGCCGCAGACCGTCATCACATTCGGCGGCCCTGGCGTGATGCGCAGCGACCCGAACTTCATGGCGGCCTATGTCGTCAATCATATCCTCGGCGGCGGCGGGCTGTCGTCCCGGCTCTATCATGAAGTCCGCGAAAAGCGGGGGCTGGCCTATTCGGTGTTCGAATCGCTGCTCTGGATGGAGCATTCGGGAATCTTCATCGGCAACACCGGCACCCGCGCCGACCGGGCCGGCGACACCATCGACGCCATCGAGAAGGAGGTGCGCCGCATTGCCGACGAGGGCCCAACCCAGAAAGAACTCGACGAGGCCAAGTCCTATCTCAAGGGCTCGCAGATGCTGGCGCTCGACACCTCCTCCAAACTCGCCCAGGCGCTGCTGCAATACCAGCAGGACAAGCTGCCGATCGATTACATCGAGAAGCGCAACGCCATCGTCGACGCAGTGACGCTTGACGACGCCAAGGCCGCCGCCAAGCGGCTATGGGGCCAGGGGCTGCTGACCGTCGTGGTCGGCCGCGCGCCCCAGGCGGCGGCGCAACCGGCCGCCGCACCGGCGACGAAGTCGAACTGACGTCTCGCGACGCTTCCTGCAAATGGCCGGGCTTGGCCCGGCCATTTTTATTTGCCTTGACGCGCCATTGCCGAATTTGAATCTCCGGGATATGTCCTGGTATCACTGATGGTGCGCCATGCTGCGGATATCCCGCGACCTCGTCATCGACGAAGACGACATCGAGATTGGCTTCGTTCGCGCGTCCGGCCCCGGCGGCCAGAACGTCAACAAGGTCGCGACCTCGGCGCAATTGCGTTTCGACACGAGCAAGTTGACGATCCCCGAGGACGCGGCGATCCGGCTCGCCCGCATCGCCGGCCAGCGCATGACCAAGGATGGCGTCATCGTGATCCACGCGCAACGCTTCCGCACCCAGGAACGCAATCGGCAGGATGCCATCGACCGGCTGGTCGACATCCTGCGCGAAGCCATGATCCGGCCGACGCCGCGCCGCGCGACGCGGCCAACCTTCGCCTCCAAGCAACGCCGGCTCGACGGCAAGAAGCGCCGCAGCGACGTCAAGGCCGGACGTGGCGGTCGCTTCGACGATTGAGAAGCCTGTTCCGAGGCAAGCGGCATGTGGGCATCCAGGACTTGCCCCATGCAATTGCGCGCTAGCGGGATTAAATTGAACGCCCGAACGTCGCCCGAGTCGCTCCATGCCCGTCCGTCAACTTCCAGAACAGGTCGTCAACCGCATCGCCGCCGGCGAGGTGGTCGAGCGCCCGGCGAGCGTGGTCAAGGAGCTGGTCGAGAACGCGATCGATGCCGGCGCCAGTCGGATCGATGTCTTCACGGATGGCGGCGGCCGGCGCCGGATCGGTATCACCGACGACGGCAGTGGCATGACGGCGAAGGATCTGGCGCTCGCGGTCGAGCGCCATGCCACGTCCAAACTCGATGACGAGGACCTGCTCCAGATCCGCACCCTCGGCTTCCGCGGCGAGGCGCTGCCGTCGATCGGCTCGGTCGCGCGTCTGTCCATCACCACGCGGCATGCGAACGAGGCGCATGCCTGGGCTCTCACCGTCGAGGGCGGAGAGAAGTCCGAGATCATGCCCGCGGCGCTGGCGCACGGCACGCGCGTCGAGGTTGGCGACCTCTTCTACGCGACCCCGGCGCGGCTGAAGTTCCTGAAGACCGACCGTACGGAAGCCGAAGCGATCCGCGAAGTGGTCCGCCGCCTCGCGATGGCCCGGCCTGACATCGCCTTTACGCTCGCGGGCGAAGAGCGCGCGCCGGTGACCTGGGCCGCCGCGCTGCCCGGCGCGGCCGGACGGCTCACCCGGCTTGGCGATATTCTGGGCGCGGAGTTCCGCAGCCACGCCTTCGAAGTCCATGCCGAACGGGACGGCGTCGTCGTCGCCGGCTATGCGGCCGCACCGGCTCTGACGAAAGCCAACGCGCTCGGTCAATATCTCTTCGTCAATGGCCGGCCGGTGCGCGACAAGCTGATCCTCGGCGCGGTGCGCGGGGCCTATGCCGACTATCTGCCGCGCGACCGGCATCCGGTGCTGGCGCTGTTTGTCACACTCGACCCGCGCGAGGTCGATGCCAACGTGCATCCGGCCAAGACCGAGGTGCGTTTCCGCAATGCGGGCCTCGTGCGCGCTCTGATCGTGCATGGGCTGAAGGAGGGTCTCGCGCGCGAGGGCCGCCGCACCGCCGCCAACAGCGGCGAGAGCGCCTTGTCCTCGTTCCGGCCGGCTTTCACGCCGCCGCGTCCGGCGAGCTGGGATTGGCGCGCCTCGCCATCCGCTCCGGTCGCACCGATGCCCTCATTCGAAGGCGTCACCGCCTTCGCCGAACGCGCGCAGGCGGCGTTCGACGTCGGCGCACCGAGTGCGGATGTGCGGTTCGACCCACAGCCCGTGACCGATCTCGTCGATCGTCCGCTCGGCGCGGCGCGCACGCAGATCCATGAGACCTATATCGTCTCGCAGACCCGCGACGGCCTGATCATCGTCGACCAGCACGCTGCGCACGAGCGCATCGTCTACGAGCGGCTGAAGGCTTCGCTGGCGACGAACGGCGTGCAGCGGCAGATCCTCCTGATCCCCGAGATCGTCGAGATGGACGAGGCCACGGTCGAGCGCCTGCTCGATCGCAGCGAGGAGCTGGCTTCCTTTGGCCTTGCGATCGAGTCCTTCGGCCCGGGCGCAGTCGCGGTGCGCGAGACGCCGTCACTGCTCGGCAAGACCAATGCCGGCGGTTTGCTCCGCGACCTCTCCGAGCACATGGCTGAATGGGACGAGGCGCTGCCGCTGGAGCGCCGCCTGATGCATGTCGCCGCCACCATGGCCTGCCACGGCTCGGTGCGCGCCGGCCGCAGGCTGCGGCCCGAGGAGATGAACGCGCTGCTTCGCGAGATGGAGGAAACGCCGAACTCCGGCCAGTGCAATCACGGCCGGCCGACCTATGTCGAGCTGAAGCTCGCGGATGTCGAGAAGCTGTTCGGGCGGCGGTGAGTTACGCGCCGTGTTTCAAAAACACAAACTCCGTATCGTCATATGCGCGCCGCTCCAGCTCCTCGTACCCTTCCGGCGTGACGAACTGCGCGGCCTTCGCCTCCTCCACGACCAGTAGCGCGCCCGGCGTCAGCCAGCCGCCATCGCGCAAGGACGCGAGCGCCTTCTCCGCAAAGCCCTTGCCATAGGGCGGATCGAGGAACACCAGCGAGAATGGTTCGACAGGATGCGCAGGGCCGAGATCGGTCGCATCGCGACGATAGACCTTTGTCACACCGCCGAGACCCAGCGACTCCACATTGTTACGCAACAACGCCCGCGCCTCCGCGCCGTTGTCCACGAACAGCGTGAACTTCGCCCCGCGCGAGGACGCCTCGATGCCGAGCGCGCCCGTGCCGGCAAAGAGATCGAGCACGCGCGCATCTTGAATCGGATCGTCGTAGGCGTGCACGAGGATGTTGAACACCGACTCGCGCAAGCGATCCGCCGTGGGGCGGATGTCGCGCGACGACGGCGAGGCAAGATTGCGCCCCTTCAAGCGGCCGCCGACCACGCGCATGCTATTCGTCCCGCGGCGTCAGGTCGCGCTTGCCGTGATAGCCACGCTTGGGACGACGCGGCGGGCCGTAGCCGCTGGCCTCCAGCTCATTGCGCTCGCGCGCTTCCTCGCTGCCGGTGCGCTGCACCAGCACGCGGCGCCCCTTGCGGTCGGCGATCACGGCGCGCTTGGACGTCTTCTCGCTCTCGCCTGACGGCTTCTTCGGAACGTCGAACTGCGCGCCCGACTTCTCAATCACCTTGTCGCCGAGCTGCTCGCGCAAGACGCGCGCGCGAACCTCCTCGACTTGGCCTTCCGGAATCTCTCCGAGCTGGAACGGACCGTAGGAGACGCGGATCAGCCGGTTGACCTCGAGCCCGAGATGGGCGCAGACATTGCGCACCTCGCGGTTCTTGCCTTCGCGGATCGCGAACACCAGCCAGACATTGGCGCCTTGGTCGCGCTCAAGCGTCGCCTCGATCGGCCCGTATTTCACGCCGTCGACCTCGATGCCATCCTTGAGCTGGTCGAGTTGCGCCTGGGTGATGTCGCCATGGGCGCGAACGCGATAGCGGCGCAGCCACCCGGTGTCGGGCAGCTCCAGCGTGCGGGCGAGGCCACCGTCATTGGTGAGCAGCAGCAGTCCCTCGGTGTTGAAGTCGAGCCGGCCGATCGAGATCAGGCGCGGCAGGCCTTCGGGCAGGTTCTCGAACACGGTCGGACGGCCCTCGGGGTCGTCATGCGTCGTCATCAGCCCGCGCGGCTTGTGATACAGAAACAACCGCGTGCGCTCGCGCTCCGGCAGCGGCTTGCCGTCGACCAGAACGACGTCGTTCGTGGTGATGTCGAGCGCCGGCGAGTTGATGACGCGGCCATTGACGGTGACGCGGCCCTGCGTGACCATCTCCTCGGCGTCGCGGCGTGAGGCGAGGCCCGCGCGGGCCAATACCTTGGCGATGCGCTCGCCCGCCTTCTTCGGCTTCGGCGCTTCCTCCCGGCGCGGACGTCCCTCGAAATCACGATCGCGCTCGCGATAGGCGCCGCGGCCGCCGAAGGCGGGACGCTTTTCGAAGATACGGCTGTCGTCCTCGTTGTCGCGGCGCGGACGGTCGCGGAAGCGGCCTTCGCTGCGCGGATGCTCCTGCCAGTCCATCCGACCTTCCGGGCGCTCGCGCGGACGATCGAATTTCGGACGGTCGCGGAACGGACGGTCACCCGAGCCACGATCATCGCGCGAACGCGAAAAGCGCGGACGGTCCTCGCCCCGGCCGCCCTCGCGACGGTCGTCGCGCTGACGCCAGGGTTTTTCCTGGCTGCGATCGCGGCCGCCGAAATCCTTGTCGAAAGACTTGCGCGGGCGGTCGCTGCGCGGACGGTCGTCGTCGCGCTTCTGCCACGGCTTGGAATCGCTCCGCTCGCCGCGATCGCGCGAAAAATTGTCGCGCGAAAACTTGCGCTCGCCGTCGAACTTGCGCTCCGGGCGATCGCCACGGGGCGCATAGGGCCGCTTGTCGCCGAACTTCTTGTCGCCGAAACGGCCGGCCGGACGCGCGTCGTCGCGATCGCGGCTGCGCGGCGGACGGTCGTCGCGGCCACGGGACGGACGATCCCCACGCGGATTGAAGGCGCGCTCCTCGCCATCGCGCGATCCGCGGTCGGAGGACGGCCGGTCGCCGCGCGGCTTGAAGCTGCGCTCGCCGCGGCCTTCAGCACCACGATCGTCGCGCTTGAAGCGGGGTCGATCGGAAAAATCGCGGCGCGGCGCATCGCCCTCCTCGCGGCGGCGGAAGGGACGGCTGTCGCGGTCGCCGCGGGGCGGGCTTCTGTCGCGGTCGCCTTTGCCCTCGAAGCCGCGCTTGGCGAATTTCTTGTCGGGGCCGCGCGGCTTGCCGCTGCGGCCGCCTTTGGGCGGGCCTCGCCGGCCGCGGGAATCGTTGTCTTTGTCGCTGTCGCGAGGCATGAGTAATCTCACTTAAGGGGTGGCCAGACGCATTGTGCGCGCTCATTCAGAGCCGCATGCTCAGGCGAAATCGGGTTAGCACTTCTGCTGAAGGCGCAGCTACTAGCAGGTTTCTTCGGATGATACGAGGCTTGAAAGCCCCCTCTTTCATGGATTTGGCGCTCAAAACGGCCGAAAACGCCGGAAAGGCGGGCGAAGTTCCGATCGGCTGCGTCATCGTCCGGAATTACGAGGTGATCGCCACCGCCGCCAACCGGACGCTGACCGATTACGACCCCACCGGCCACGCCGAGATCGTGGCGCTGCGCGAGGCGGCGAAGAAGATCGGCAGCGAGCGCCTGGTCGACTGCGACCTCTACGTGACGCTGGAGCCCTGCACCATGTGTGCGGGCGCGATCTCCTTTGCAAGGGTCCGCCGGCTCTATTACGGCGCCGCCGACCCCAAGGGCGGCGCGGTCGAATCGGGCGTGCGGTTCTTTGCCTCGCCGACCTGCCACCACGCCCCGGACGTCTATTCCGGGGTCGGCGAAAGCGAGGCGGCGCGGCTGCTCAAGGAGTTCTTTCGCGAGCGGCGCTAGCTGCCGGCGAAGAACGCCCGCAGCGCGCGGGCGGTGACGTCAGGGTTCTCCTCGGTGAGGAAGTGGCCGGAATCAACCGGCATGCCGTCGACATTCGTCGCCCATTGCTTCCAGACATCGAGCGGGGTCGCGGCGGCCTGGGCGATGCCGGCGCCGCCCCACAGCGCCAGCATCGGGACCGTGATCTTCTTAGCCGAGTCGTAATCGGCCTTGTCGAGGTCGTAATCGATAGTGGCGCCGGCGCGGTAGTCCTCGCACATCGCGTGAATGCGGGCGGGATCGCGGAACGGGGCGAGGTAGTGCGCGAGCGCGCGCGGGTCGATCGCGTCCAGCGTCCGCGACTTGGTCTGGCTCGCCATCTTGAAGCGCAGGAAGAACTCGCCCTGCCCTGCGATCAGCGTCTCCGGCAGCGGCGCGGGCTGGGCCAAAAAAGCCCAGTGATAGATCTTCAGCGCATAGGCGCGGTTCATCCGCTCCCAGTAATTATAGGTCGGCAGGATATCGAGCACGGCGAGCTTCGACAGCCGGCCGGGATGGTCGAGCGCCAACCGATACGACACCCGGCCGCCGCGGTCGTGGCCGGCGAGCGCGAAGCGGACGTGGCCGAGGCGCTCCATCATCTCGACCATCGCTTTCGCCATCGCGCGCTTGGAGTAGGGCATGTGCAGCGCATCGCTCTCGGGCATGTCGGACCAGCCATAGCCCGGCAGGTCGGCGATGATCAGCGTGAAGGCATCCGTGAGCGCAGGCGCGATCCGGTGCCACATCACATGGGTCTCGGAGAAGCCGTGCAACAGCAGCAGCGGCGGCCCCTCGCCGCCGACGCGGGCGAAGATGCGGCCGAACGAGGTGTTGATCCATTCGGAGGCAAAACCGGGATAGAGGTCGGCGAGATCGGACATCTTCTGCATCCTTGATCAGTCAGTCGCGAGGGGGCCTCGACAAAGACTCGAAAACAACCCCATGCACAGTAGCGGTATTATCATCGGGGTTGCTAACCCCAACAGACAATTGTGCATTTCTGCGATGACGATGTGGGGGCGCAATGACGCGCGCTAGCCCTTGGCCTTCTCCGCCTCCACCGCCTGCCAGCCGATGTCGCGGCGGCAAAAGCCCTCCGGCCAGCGTATCAGGTCGACGGCCTGATAGGCGCGCGCCTGCGCCTCGGTCACATCAGCGCCCAACGCGCAGACATTGAGCACGCGGCCGCCATTGGCGAGGATGGCGCCGTCCTTCGCAACCGTGCCGGCGTGGAAGATCTCGACAGTGTCAACCTTGGCCGCGTCATCGAGCCCCTCGATCCGCGTGCCCTTCTGATAGTCGCCGGGATAGCCCTTTGCGGCCATCACCACGGTCAGCGCCGACTCCGGATACCAGCGCAGGTCAAAATTCTTCAGCTGGCCGTCGCAGGCGGCGAGGAACGCCGGCACGATGTCGCTCATCATGCGCAGCATCAGCACCTGGCATTCGGGGTCGCCGAAGCGGACGTTGAACTCGAACAGTTTTGGGCCCTGCGTCGTCAGCATGATGCCGGCATAGAGCACGCCGCGGAACGGCGTGCCGCGCTGCTTCATGCCTGCGACCGTCGGCAGGATGATCTTGGCCATGATGGCGTCGTGGACGGCCGGCGTCACCAAGGGCGTCGGCGAATAGGCGCCCATGCCGCCGGTGTTGGGGCCGACGTCGTGGTCGAACACGCGCTTGTGGTCCTGCGCGGAGGCGAGCGGAATAGCTGTTACGCCGTCGCACAGCGCAAAGAAGCTGATCTCGCGACCTGCGAGAAACTCCTCGATCACGACCTCCGCGCCGGCCTCGCCAAAGGCGCCCTCGAACATCATGGCGATGGCGTCCTCCGCCTCGCGCACTGACTTGGCGACGACGACGCCCTTGCCGGCGGCAAGGCCATCGGCCTTCACCACGATCGGCGCGCCCTGGCTCTGCACATAGGCCCGCGCCTCATCGGCATTGGTGAATCGCTTGTAGGCCCCGGTTGGAATGCCGAACTCGGTGCAGAGCGCCTTGGTGAAGCCCTTGGAGCTTTCGAGCTGGGCCGGGATCTTGTTCGGCCCGAACGCCTTGATGCCCGCGGCGGTGAGGTCATCGACGATGCCGGCCGCCAGCGGCGTCTCCGGCCCGACCACGACCAGCTCGACCTTGTTCTGCTTGCAGAACGCGATCACGGCGGCATGGTCGGCGACATCGAGCGCCACGCACTCCGCCTCGCGCGCGATGCCGGCATTGCCGGGCGCGCACCAGAGTTTGGTCACGAGGGGAGAGGCTGCGATCTTCCACGCCAGAGCATGTTCGCGGCCGCCGGAACCAAGCAGGAGAATGTGCATCGAAGGCTCAGAAAATGAGGGGTTTTGCTGGGCGGGAGGTCGCACGAATCGGCACTCATCGTTTCAATGATTGTCCATCCGGTAGTTAGATAGGACATCATTGAGGCCTGTATTGCTCCGATCGAAGAAGG
>NZ_JAANIH010000103.1 GCF_014529705.1 Bradyrhizobium campsiandrae | reverse complement strand
AGGGATCGAGGGACGTCCCTCGCTGGAGTAGAGCTTCCCAAGACTACGGTCCAAATCACTCAAAACATCCCGAACGAGTTCCCGCACCTTCCGGAGCGGATGGTTGGCTGGCACACGCTTATCCGGCACAATATACGAAAACAGGCCGCCCTGATCCGCAAACCTGCCGCGCATGATCGCCTCCGCCGATTCGAGATGACAAAGTGAATCATCGAACCCGCTCCACGGCGAGGGTTTTTCAGCAGACTGCTAAAGGGCCTCGCTGTGGTCTGCGTCTGCGTCCTCGCCCCCGGCGTGAAAACCGACGATACCTTGGTGGAGCGATTGAAGGACAATGTAGCCGCCGCGGTCTCCCAACCTTTCCGCCGGCGCGAAATCCATTTTGTCGAGGCGCCGCCGAAGACTCGCAGTATGAAGACCATGCGCCGCGTCGTCCGCGCGGCGTTTCTGGGCGAGAACCCGGGCGACCTGTCGCCGTTGCAGAATCCCGAGGTCATTGCTCCCATCGCTGCATTGAGGAACAAAGGCCGCTGAACACCGTCTTGGAGGGGAGCGACAGGCTGCAATTCATCGACCGCCCCCGCCGAGAGGATCCGCTCGCTTTGGCATTGTCGATCGATCCATCCAGGCCCGGTGCCCCAACTGGGTTCCTTTCGAAAGCTTGGCTGCAATGCCGACGGCCCGCAGCGAGCGGGCTAGACTATTGACCATAGACCAATGTCAACAGCCGATATCATCCACCCTTAAAGCGATTGTGCCAGCCGGATGCCCTCGTCAATCGCGCGCAAAGCGTCCAGTTCAGCGGCCTCCTTGGCGCCTCCGACGACAGCGGCCGGAATACCGCGCTCAACCAGTACGGCATGAAGCGCGCGGTTAGATTCCTGCCCGGTGCAAAGCACGATCGTGTCGGCCGCGATGACCTGGCGACGGTCATCGATCACGATGTGTAGGCCCTCATCGTCGATCCGTTCATAGCTGACGCCGCCCAACATCTCGACGCCGTATTTGCGGAGCGCGTTGCGAAGGATCCAGCCTGTCGAAACGCCAAGCCCGTCCCCCGGCTTAGAGGTCTTACGCTGCAGCATGACGACTTTGCGGGTACCGCCCACCGGTGCCTGCGGATCAGCCTTGAGCGCGCCCGGCGCGGAGAAATTTCCATCCACGCCCCAAGTGTCGAAAAAAGCCTCGCTGCCGTTAGCCTCGGCGGCGGGAGTGACAAGAAACTCGGCCACGTCGAAGCCGATACCGCCGGCGCCCATGATGGCGACGGTCTTTCCCGCGACCCGTGCGCCGGACAGGATTTCCGCATAGGTTGCGACCTTGGGGTGATCAATGCCCGGCAGATGGGGGATGCGGGGGCTGACGCCGGTGGCGACCACCACATGATCGAAACCGCCCAGATCCTCTGCGGTGGCGCGTTGGCCCAGATGTAGCTCGACCCCGTGCTTGTCCATCTGGCGGCGGAAGTAGCGCAGGGTATCGTCGAACTCGCTCTTGCCGGGTACAGCGCGGGCGAGCGTGAGCTGTCCACCGAGCGCTTGGGTAGCCTCGAACAACATAACGGCGTGGCCGAGTCGCGCGGCTTCCGCAGCAGTAGCCATTCCCGCCGCGCCGCCGCCTACCACCGCAATCTTTTTGCGGACCTCGGCGGGCGTATCGCGCAGCTCGGATTCGCGACCGGCGCGAGGATTTACAAGGCAACTCACCGTGCGGCCAGAGAAGATATAGTCCAGGCAAGCCTGATTGCAGGCGATGCAGGTGTTGATCTCGTCTACTCGTCCTTCTCTGATCTTGTTGACGAAAAACGGATCGGCGAGCATTGGCCGCGCCATAGAGATCAGATCCGCATCGCCGCTTTCGAGGATGTCCTCGGCCATGTCAGCGGTGCTGATACGGTTCGATGCAACAACGGGGATGGAGACGGCGGCGCGGACCCGCGCGGCGGCCTTGCGCCAAGCTCCTCGCGGCACCGGATAGGCTATCGTCGGCACGCGGGCCTCGTGCCAGCCAATGCCAGTGTTGATGATGTCGGCGCCGGCAGCCTCGACCTTGCGAGCAAGGGCGGCGATCTCATCCGCCGGTGCGCCACCCTCGATCAGATCGGCAGCCGAAATACGATAGATGATCAGTAGATCCGGACCGCAGCGCTGACGCACCGCGCGTACCACCTCGACCGGAAAACGATGGCGGTTCTCAGCGCTGCCGCCCCAGGCATCTTCGCGCTTGTTGGTGTGAGTCACCGTGAATTCGTTGATGAGATAGCCCTCGGAACCCATGATTTCCACGCCGTCAAAGCCTGCTGCCTGCGCGTTCGCTGCCGCTTCGGCGAATTGGCTGATTGTGCGGAGGATGTCGCTATCAGTCATCTCGCGCGGGATATGGCGATTGATTGGTGCTCGAATTGGGGAAGGCGCTACGCAGCCCGCAATCTTTGCATAGCGCCCTGCATGAAGGAGTTGCGCGCAGATGAGAGCGCCCTCGTGATGTACTGCATCGCAAATCGGGCGAAGCGCCTGAGCCTCTTCGGGATCGTCAAGCCGCGGTCCTTGATCGTCAAGCACGCCTTCGGCGTTAGGCGAAAACCCGCCAGTGACGATGAGCGCAACGCCGCCCCGCGCACGTTCGACATAGAAGGCAAGTTGCGCGGCGATCGGGTCGGGCTTGCACTCGAGCTTGGTGTGCATTGAACCCATGATGATCCGGTTGCGCATTTCGTGGCGCCCGACCTTGAGCGGCGAAAGCACTCTGGCGTAGGTCGACGAAACCGTCGTGTTCATAATTTTCCTCCCTTGGCACTTGCCGTCTATTCTAACGTTTGTTAGGTTTCTTGCAAAGTCGATTTAAGACGCTTCGCGGGAGGATCATTCAATGCCATTTCAGCCGACCGAAGATCAGCTCGCCTTTCGGGAGGTAGCGCGGCGCTTTGCGCGCGAACGATTGGCCGATGGCTATCAAAAACGCGCCAAAGGCCATGTCCTCGATCGGGAACTAATCCGGGAAATGGGCTCACTCGGTCTGATTGGGCCGGATCTTCCCGAGAAGCTTGGCGGAATGGGTGAAAGCTCCGTCACCGCCGGTTTGATTACTGAACAAATCGCCTATGCCGATTTCAACGTCAGCTACGTGCAACTCCTGGGCTCGCTCATGGGCGGGATGGTTGCAAAACACGCATCGGAGGACATCGCGCGCGATTGGGTGCCGCGCGTGATTGCGGGAGACGCGGTGATTGGACTTGGCCTTACCGAGCCGCGCGGCGGTTCGGATGCGGCGAATCTTCAGCTCCGCGCCGAGAAGTCAGGCAATGGCTGGCGGCTGAATGGCGAAAAGACCTCGATGAGCTTTGCCGCGCAGGCAGACGCTGCTGTTGTTTTCGCCCGCACCGGCGATCCCCAAGGCGGGTCGCGTGGCGTCAGCGCGTTTTTTGTCAACTTGGCGGAAAAAGGCATCAAGCGGACCCATTTCGACGATATCGGTACCAAGCCGGTCGGTCGCGGCTCGGTTTTCTTCGATGATGTCCCTGTGCCGGCTGAATGTCTGATGGGTGAACAGGACCGTGCCTTCGGGACCATCATGGCCGGTTTTGACTACAGCCGCGCGTTGATCGGGCTGGAGTGCCTCGGTCCGGCGCAGGCCTCTGTCGACGAGACCTGGGCCTATGTGCAACAACGCGAAGCGTTCGGCGCGCCGTTGGCCCAATATCAGGGCGTCACCTTTCCGCTCGCCGAGGCCGAGACGCAACTGACGATGATGCGCCAGCTTTGTTATTACACCCTCGATCTCCGCGATCGCAACATGCCGCATACGGCCGAGGCGGCCATGTGCAAATGGTATGTGCCAAAGACGGCCTGCGAGATCATGCAGCAGTGCCTGATTTTGCACGGGCACTACGGCTACACGACGGATCTACCACACCACCAGCGTTACAACGACGTGCTCGGGCTCCAAATCGGCGACGGTACGGCCCAAATCCAGAAGCTCGTCATCGCGCGCGAGAGGGTTGGGCGTGTGGCGCTCCAATATGACAGGAGAGCGAAGGGGGCGGCGAAATGAGCGTCCCAGTCAATATTCGAACCGAAGGCAGCACCGGGATCATCGAGCTGAGCCGGCCGGAGAAGTTCAACTGTCTCTCGCTCGAGGTGCATGAGCTTATCGATATCGCGCGTGCGAAATTCGAGGCCGACCGTTCGGTCCGGGCTATCCTGATCTGCGCACAGGGCAAACATTTTTGCACCGGTGCTGACCTCGTCGAAGTCAAGGGCAAGATGGACGATCCGGTGGCGCTCGACCACTTCATTGGCTTCGGCATGGGCGTGTTGCGCCGGCTCGAGCAGAGTCCCCTACCGGTGGTCGTGGCGGTTCAGGGGCTGTGCCTGGCGGGGGGGATCGAATTGATGTTGTCGTGCGATGTCTGCTTCGCGGCCGAGACCGCCCAGTTTGGCGATCAGCATGCGCAGTTCGGCCTCATTCCGGGTTGGGGCGGCAGTCAGCGACTGGTCCGCCTCATCGGACTGCGCCGAGCGCTCGATCTGATGTTCTCGGCGCGTTGGCTGAAGGCGGAGGAGGCGAAGGGGGGCGGACTCGTGAACTACGTCGTGGCCGATGACGAACTTCGAAGCGCGGCGTTGGCCTACTGCCAGAAGATCGGCACGCGCGCGCGGCAGGGCATTGCGGAGATGAAACGGCTGGGTCGCGACGGTCTGGAATTGACGCTCGATCAAGGCATGCGACTTGAGCGCGATGCTGCGTTACGCCACCTGCCGGGAGCGGACGTGGCCGAGGGACTTTCGGCCTTCGCCAATCGCCGCGAGCCGAGATTCGAGCAATAGCGTCGCGTCGGGGTTCACCATGGATTTCAACTTGAACGATGAGCAGCGCCAGATTTACGAATACGGCGCCCAGCTGGCGCAGCGCTTCGACAACGCCTATTGGCTTGATCATGCGCGTCGGCATGCTTTTCCGCAGGAGATGTTCTCCAAGATCGCCGATGATGGATTTCTGGGGCTCATGGTGCCTCAAGAATACGGCGGGGCCGGCCTCGGCATGACTGAGATGGCTCTGTTCATGGAGGGCACGGCCAATCACGGTATTCCGCTTTTGATGATGGTCGTAGGACCGACCATGTCTCTGGCGCATATTGCGAACCATGGAAGCGAGTTCCAGAAGAAAGAGCTCCTGCCGCGGGCGTGTCGCGGCGAAATCCAGTTCTGCTTTGCGATCACGGAGCCGGGAGCTGGATCGAACACGATCAAGGCTCGCACCTTGGCGAGGCAAAGAGGCAACCGTTTTTCACTGTCGGGCGAAAAGACCTTTATCACCGGCGCTGATATTGCGGACTACTGCCTGGTGGTGGCACGTACCAAGCCGCACGAGGAAGTCAAACGCAAGACCGATGGCTTCACACTTTTTGCCGTCGATCTGAAAAAGAACGGCGTCAACAAGCAGCGAGTAAAGGTTTCGATTCCGCTGCCCGAGGAGCAATGGACGCTGTTCTTCGACGAGGTCGATCTTGGTCCTGAGGACGTTGTGGGCCAAGTGGACGAAGGCTTCTCGATTCTCTTCGACTCGCTCAATCCCGAGCGCATCATCCTGGCGGCGCTATGCTGCGGAATTGGCCGATTTGCGCTGAACAAGGGCGTCGCCTATGCGTCGGAGCGCATCGTCTTTGGCCAGCCGATCGGTGCGCACCAGGGTGTGCAACACCCGATGGCCAAGGCCTATACCGCGGTCGAAATGGCGAGCCTCATGACCCGCCGCGCGGCCTGGGAATTCGATAGCCACCTGCCCGCTGGCGCCTCGTCCAATATGGCGAAATACGCCGCGGCAGAGGCGGGCATCGAGGCAGTCGATGCGGCGCTCCAGGCTCATGGCGGCTCCGGGTTTACCGAGGATACCGGCATCTATGAGCTATACCCGCTGGTGCGCTTGCTGCGCACTGCGCCGGTCAACCGCGAGCTGTGTCTGAGTTTCATCGGCGAGAAGGTCATGGGCCTGCCACGCTCCTACTGAACGCTGCGGACAGGCAAGGAGGCTAAGCAATGAATTTCGGTATGCGATTCCGGCGGGCGGACGCTTACGCAAAGTCGAGCGCGTGCTGCTGGCACGCCATTGAAACGACCCCGCTCGACGAAATCCGGCGCATTCAGGAAGACAAGCTCATTACGCAGATGACCTATCTGCAGGCCAACTCGGAATTCTACCAGAAGAAGCTGGGCGCGGCCGGTGTCAGGTTCGACGACGTGCGCACTATCGAGGATCTGCAGAAGCTGCCCTACACGTTCAAAGCGGAGATCCGCGACAGTCTTGCCGCTCGCAAGCCCTTCGGCCTCCACCTCGCAGCGAAGCCCGAAGACATAATTCAGATGCAGGCATCGTCCGGCACGACGGGCAGCCCATCTTACGTTGCTCTGACCGAATCCGACGCCGCGATGTGGCATGAAATGTCCGCACGCTGTTTTTTCGCGACCGGCGTGCGGCCCGGCGACATGGTGCTACATGCCTTCTCGCTGGCCAAAGGCTTTGTTGGCGGCATCCCGGTCATGCAAGGTTTGCAATACATGGGCGCTATTGACATCCCTATTGGTGCCGATGGCGGTGCCGACCGTCTAATCCGGGCTTGTGCCGACATCCGCCCGCGCTGCGTGATCGGCGCTCCAAACTTTGTTCTGCACCTGGGCGAGAAAGCCCCTGAGATCCTTGGCATTCCCGCATCGCAGCTCGGCGTCGAGCGAGTCATCGTGGGTGGCGAGCCGGGCGGTGGCATCCCCACCGTCCGCCGCCGCATTGAGGAGCTCTGGGGCGCAAAATGCACCGAGTTGCTTGGTGGCACGGACCTCGGCGTGACCTACTGGGCCGAGTGCGACGAACAGTCGGGCATGCACATGGTCAACATGGACTTCATTATTACCGAGCTGCTCGACCCTGACACCGGCAAGATTCTCCCATTCGAGGACGGGACACGTGGTGAGATGGTTTATACGGCGATAGGCCGGCAGGCGAGCCCGCTGCTGCGCTTCCGCTCCGGCGACTACATCGAGGTCTTGGGCACCAGCTGCTCGTGCGGGCGAACAGGGCCAAAGATCCGCTGTATCGGTCGCACCGACGACATGCTGATCGTCCGCGGTGCCAACGTCTTCCCCTCAGCCATCCATAGCCTCATGAACGAAATGATGCCCGAGACCAACGGGGTCGTCCGCGTTGTTGCTGATTTCGAAGGGCACACGACGCAGTCGGCACTCAAAGTGATTGTCGAACGCGGACCCCACCGTCCGCCCAGCAGGGACGACGAACTAAAAAACAAAATCGAGACGCGCTTACGCGATGCGCTGGTGTTCAAGGCCGACGTCCGCATTGTCAAGCCCGACACATTCGAGAAGCCCGGCGCGGCGAAGGTTGCGCTCACTCTTCGCAAATACCCTGATCTGTCATGACAATTCTTAAATCGCTTCTTGACAAGGGTTCGGAGAATTTCCGGGCCAATGAGACGCACTACCGCGCGAAAATCAAAAGGCTGCACGAACTCCGGCTGGAGCAACGTGCCGGCGGCCCGCTGAAAGCACGCGAACGACACGAGGAGAAGAGCAAGGTCCTGCCGCGTGATCGCGTCGAACGGCTGATCGATCCAGGCACCCCCTTTCTGGAACTGGGTGAACTTGCGGGCTTAAATAAATATGAGGGCGTGCCCCCCGGCGCTGGCATCATTACCGGCATCGGCATGATCGAACAACGGCACTGCATGATCATTGCAAACGACGCCACCGTAAAGGGCGGCACTTATTTCGGCATGACAAGTAAGAAACACGTGCGCGCCCAGCGCATCGCTTGGAACAACCGGCTGCCGGTGATCACGCTGGTTGATAGTGGCGGGGCCTTCCTGCCAGAGCAAGCAAACATTTTCCCCGACGAGGGCCAGTTCGGCTCGATCTTCCACAACCAGGTGGGCATGTCCGGAGATGGCATACCGCAGATTGCCGTTGTCATGGGTCCTTGTACCGCGGGCGGCGCCTATATCCCGGCGTTGTGCGACGAGGTGGTGATCGTGCGTGGCCAAGGTTTCATGTACCTCGGCGGCCCTGAATTGACCTTCGCCGCGACGGGAGAGAAGGTTGACGCCGAGACTTTGGGTGGCGGCAAAATGCATTGTGCGATCTCCGGCGTGACTGACCACTTGGCCGAGAATGACGCCCATGCGCTAGCGATCACCCGGCAGATCGTGGCGCATCTGGGTGACAAGGCCAGTCCACGCAAGACCCCTGCCGTACCGAAGCCTCCCGCTTATCCCGTTGAGGAGATCTACGGCATCATCAGCCGCGACGCCAAGGTGCCGACCGATAACCGCGAGATCGTCGCGCGGCTGATCGATGGCAGCGAATTGCACGAGTTCAAGCCGCTGTATGGTGACACGTTGATAACCGGCTGGGCTCGCATTCATGGTCATGAGGTCGGCATCCTGGCCAATAACGGAGTACTGTTTGTCGAGGCAGCTCTGAAGGCGACGCATTTCATAAATCTTTGCGTACAGCGCGACATTCCGCTGGTCTTCCTCGCTGACGTCAATGGCTTCATGGTCGGCCGCGAGGTGGAGCAGGCGGGCATCGCCAAGGCGGGCGCCAAGATGATCACCGCCATGTCGTCGGCCCGCGTGCCGAAGTTCACGGTGATCACCGGCGGCTCCTACGGCGCGGGTTACCTCGCCATGTTGGGCCGGCCGTTCCAGCCCGACGCCATGTTCGCTTGGCCGAACGGTCGCGCGGCCATCATGGGACCAGAGCAGGCGGCGAGCGTGCTGGCCCAGGTGCGCGCCCAGATCAATGAACGCGAGGGCAAGAACTGGACGCCGGAAGAGGAAGAGGCGTTCAAGGCTCCAATCCGCCGTGAATACGAGACCTTTCAAGACGCCTACAACTTCGCCTCCAACCTGTGGATCGACAACGTGATCGAACCTGCCGAGACACGTGATGTGCTTGCGCTGTTGCTGGACGTGGCTTCGCGGCGCCCGAAAGCTGAGAGCCACTTTGGCGTTTTCCGGTTTTAGGGCCGAGACACCATGCGTATTAAAACCCTTCTCATTGCCAACCGCGGCGAAATCGCCTGCCGGATCGCGCGCACGGCACGTGGGCTCGGGATCATCCCGGTCGGCGTGCATTCCGATGCCGACGCCAAGGCTCTGCATGTGCGCGAAATCGGTCGGTCGCTGCGGATCGGCGCCGGGCCGGCTGCCGAAAGCTATCTGCGGATTGACGCGGTGATCGCGGCCGCCCGGCAAGCCGGCGCAGATGCAATCCATCCCGGCTATGGCTTCTTGGCGGAAAATGCCGACTTCGCTCGCGCGGTCGAAGCCGCCGGCATGATCTTCGTCGGCCCCACAGCTGGAACGCTGGAGCGGTTTGGCGACAAGGCCAGCGCCAAGAAGGCCGCGATCGAGGCGGGGGTGCCGGTGATTCCTGGCGTCGAGCGTGTAATGTCGGATCCCGTCCAGATTGCCCAAGCGGTGCGCGAAATTGGCCCGCCGGTCCTGCTAAAGGCCGTCGGTGGCGGTGGCGGGCGCGGTCAGCGCCTGGTCGAGAACGAAGTTACACTGGCTGCCGACATCGAAGGCGCGTTGCGCGAGGCAAAGTCCACCTTCGGCTCTGAGGGGCTTTTGCTGGAGCGCTTCTTGCCAGCGGCTCGCCATGTCGAGGTGCAGGTCGCGGGAGACGGCAACGGCCATGTCGTGCATCTCTTCGAACGCGATTGCACGCTTCAACGCCGCCACCAGAAGGTGATTGAAGAAGCTCCCGCCTGGGGCCTGCCGCGACCGCTTCTGGACCGGATCGCGCAGGACGCGGTCCGGCTTGCCGAGGCACTCAACTATCGCGGGCTTGGCACCATCGAATTCCTGGTGACGGGCGAGAAGTATTTTTTCCTCGAAGTCAATCCCCGGATTCAAGTTGAACATCCCGTGACGGAGGCGGTCACCGGGCTAGACCTGGTGGCGCTGCAACTGCGCATCGCAGAGGGCGCAGGTCTGGGCCTGACGCAGGATCAGATCACCTGCACCGGCCATGCCGTGGAGGCGCGGCTCTATGCCGAGGATCCGACGATGCAGTTCGCCCCCTCGACAGGGCGGATCACCGTGCTCTCGCTGCCCGGTGATCTCCGTATCGACAGCGGGGTCGAAATAGGCGACAGCGTCAGCCCATTCTACGATCCAATGATCGCAAAGCTGATCATCCACGGTCCCAATCGGAAAACCGCGCTGGCGCGCCTGGCGCGGGTGCTGGATCATGTGGCGGTGGACGGGGTTGAGACCAACCGCGCCTTCCTTGCCGCGCTGGCCCGCGACGCCGATTTCGCGCGGATGGAGGTCCACACCCGCTGGATCGACCATCGCATCGAGGCGCTGACCGCCGCGCCGCAGCGGTCGGATGCGCGCCTGTGGCAGGCGGCGGCCGGCGTCCTGTTCGTCACCCGCGGTCGCGCCAATGGCGATCCCAACCCTTGGCGCAACCGCGATCGGTTCACCGGCTGGCGGCTAGGTCTTGGTGGCGGTCTGGCAGAAGCTGGGCAGCGCGTGATGCTGGCCCGTCCGGGCGCGCAGGGCGAAGAGCTGCGTGTCAGTCCGGTGGGAAGCGATGGGCGCTTTGTCGTCTATGGGGCCGACGCGACCCCGCTGGCTCTGACCGCAGCTGAGCTTCGGTGTGGCCACTGGCAGATCACGCAGGATGGTGAAACGACGATGATCACCACGCGGATCAACGGTGAGACGATTGAGATCGACACGCCCGACGGACGTCACCTGTTCCAGGCCGCACCGCCGCTTGCCTTCGCCGAGATCGACAGCGCCGCGGACCGTACTCTCTTATCGCCTCTGACCGGCACAATCGTGAAGGTGCTGGTCCGCGAGGGCGCCCCTGTGGCGGCTGGCGAGGTCGTGGCAATCCTGGAATCGATGAAGCTCGAAATCTCAATCAAGGCGATGGTTTCGGGGGTGGCGAAAAGTATATCCATCTCGCAAGGCGCGATGGTGGACCGGGGGCAGCCAATCGCCGAGATAGCTCCCATAGATAGCGAGGGTTCATGAGCGATTTTCCGAAATTTGTCGAGTTCAGGGAAGAAGGGCCGCGTGAAGGGTTCCAGATCGAGAAGAAGATCCATCCGATCGAAGAGCGGATTGAACTAATCGATATGCTCAGCGAGACCGGGTTGAAGCGGATTCAGGTGGGCAGCTTCGTCAATCCTCAAAAGGTGCCCCAAATGGCGGATACGGCGGAGCTGTTTAAGCGCATCAAGCGGGTGCCCGGCGTGAGATACACCTCGCTCTGGCTGAACGACAAGGGTTTCCGCAAGGCGCTTGCGGCGCATCAGGTAGACATCGATCCGCGGCTATTGTTCTATCCCTCCGACACATTCTCGCGAAAGAACAACGACGCTTCGTCGATTGAGATGCGCGAAAAGCAGCGCGAATGGGTGAAGCTCTACAAGCAGGAGGGCCACGCTGTCGACACGGCGTACGTGATGACCGCATTCGGATGCAACTTCGAAGGACCGATCCCGCAGCAACGGGTCCTGGACGATTTCCGCTTTATCCTCGATCTCTGCACAGAAGAAAATATCCCGCTGCCGATCCTTGTTGTCGCCGACACGATGGGGTGGGGCAATCCCGAGGCGATCAAGCGCATGATCGGAGCGCTTAGGGATATGAAGCCCGACGCGCGCATCGGCATGCACTTGCACGACACAAGGGGCCTCGGAATAGCCAACCTCTATGCTGCGCTTTCTATGGGCGTTGACATGTTTGAGAGCTCCGTCGCCGGACTGGGCGGCTGCCCGTTTGCCGGTCACGGCCACGCGCGCGCGGCCGGAAATGTCTGCACCGAAGATGCCGTGTTTCTCTGCCATGAACTAGGCATCCGGACCGATATCGACCTCGACAAGCTGATCGCGGCTGCCGTTTGCGCCGAAAAGATCATCGGCTCGCCGCTGATGGGCCGGGTGATGCATTCCGGCGGGCTCGACAAGTACCGCAAAGCAAGCTGAGCAAGGATCGAGATGAGCAAGGTCCTCGACGGAAAAGTCGTCCTGATCACAGGGGCGGGCGGCGGCATCGGACGGGAAATCGCACTGGCAGCCGCGAAGGTCGGAGCCGCAATTGTAGTCAACGATCTGGGCGTTTCCGTGAAAGGCACTGGCCAGACCGAAACTGCGAGGCAGAAGGTGACCGACAAAGCGAACTTTATCCCGCTCGACGTCTCCGCCGCCGTCTTTTCCTGGGATCCGGTCTGATGGCAAATCGCAAGAGAAAGATCTCCTCCAAGATCGCATGGAGCACGCCTGACAGAATCTGCGTGCGCGGGCTGGATCTGCCGAACGAGATTCTCGGGCACATGAACCTTGGGGATCTTGCATTTCTCCAACTGACCGGGCGCAAACCGACGCTTGAGGAAGGCAGGGTGTTCAATGCCATTGTCATCACGCTGGTGGAACATGGCATTACGCCCTCGGCGCTGGCGGCACGGATGACCTACATGGGCGCGCCCGAGGCGCTCCAGGCCGCGGTGGCTGCGGGGCTGTGCGGACTCGGCACCGTATTCGTCGGCTCAATGGAGGGCGCCTCTAAAATGCTCTACGAGGCGCTGCCGCGCGATAAGCTCGGCAGCCGACAGGATCTCGACAAACTCGCCGACGAAACCGTGGAGGCGTTTGCTGCCCGCAGGGCCATCGTTCCGGGTCTTGGCCATCCAGTGCACAAACCTGTCGATCCGCGCACGCCGCGCCTGTTTCAGATTGCAGCAGAAAACGGCTTGTCAGGCGAATATGTCGAGCTGATCAAAAAAATCCAGACCGCGGCTGAGAAACGCTCCGGCAAGATGCTGCCGATCAACGCCACTGGGACCATCGGAGCGATCTGCTGCGAGTTCGGCTTTTCCTGGAAGATCGTGCGCGGCTTCGGCGTGATGGCACGTGCCATCGGCCTCGTGGGCCACATTCTGGAGGAGAGCGAAAACCCGATCGCCTATGAGATCTGGCAGCGCGCCGAAGAGGAAAGCCTCGAAACCAGCGGCCCGCGCGCAGATTGAGTTATTTTCAGAGGAATTCGATGAAGACATCCGCTCCCGACATCCACAACCTCGGAAGGCCGCCTCTTTCTAAGCGAACCTAATGACCAGAAAGCCCATCCGTCTTCCGTTCCTCGCTGCCGGTAGAGTGGACCGCGCTCTGCTCGAGGCGGATTTCGGCGGCGCGTATCAGGTTGCCCTTGATCTGGAGGATAGTGTCACGCCGCAGAAGACGGGGCGGCGAGCAAGATACGTTGCGGGGCGGATAGTCGATTTATGCAAGGCGCATGAATGGCTGGCAGAGTTGGAACATCTTGGTGATCTGAAATATCCTATCGGAGGAGGTTCTGACGTTGCATTTTCGGGCAACGCTTGGTCAATGGCTCTGGTCGATGCCAGATGACGTCGGGCCACTTGGCGTCCACTGACCCGGCCGGGGCGGAAATCGGTCAGCGCGCGGCTTTCCACTGCTGAAGCGATCAAGGGAGGAATCGATGCGGGATGAAGTCATGGCTGCAGGTCAGACCAGCGTCTATGGCCTGTTCAGAACCTGTGCACGAAGGCAGCCGTCCTACACCGCGATCGACTATGACGGGTTAACCGTTTCATATGGCGACCTTCTGAACCGGGTCGACCGGATCGCTTCCGCCCTTCTCGGTAAAGGAATCAATCCTGGCGACCGCATTGCGATCCTTTCGCATAACTGTCCCGAGTATGTGGAACTGCAACTGGCGGCAGCTGCGATCGGAGCGATCGTTGCTTGCCTGAACTGGCGGCTGGCGCCGGCCGAGCTCAAGCATTGCATCGAACTGGTGGAGCCGGTGATGGCTGTGGTCGAGCCGGAATTACACGCATCGTTCGCGGTCGTGTCCCAATTGCCGGTGATCGAAATCGGCCCTGAGTGGAGCCGCATGAGCACCTCGACCGCCCCCGATCCTCGTCTCGGCACCATGCTTGAAAGCGATGAGCAGGGACTGACCATTCTTTTCACCTCGGGGACCACGGGACTGCCCAAGGGCGCGCTCATCAGTCATCGCGCGCATGTGGCGCGCGCGATGGTTTTTGCCGCCGAATTGATGCTGGCCCCCCTTGATGCGTTCGTCGCCTGGGCGCCGATGTTCCACATGGCGTCGACCGACCATATGCTGGCAACACTCATGCGTGGCGGTACGGTAGTCATCATAAACGGCTTCCAGCCAGAAGCGATCAACATGGCATTGGCCAGCCGCAAGATCGGATGGCTGGTGATGATGCCGGGCGTGATCGATGCATTCATCGAGACGCGGAAAGCCCATCCGGGACCAATCAAGGGGATCAGGATTTGTGGCGCTATGGCGGATCTTGTGCCACGGCACCAAATTGCAGAGTTGACCCGCCTCCTTGACGCTCCCTATCTAAACTCCTTCGGCGCTACTGAGACCGGTCTTCCGCCCGCAAGTGGTTCTGTCATTGAGGTCGGCGTGACGCCGACCGATCTCGCCAAACGTATTTCGTCATTTTGCGAGATTGGGCTGGTCGATCCGCAGGACAATGACGTGCCCGACGGCGAGCCGGGTGAAATGGTGATCCGGGGACCCACGCTCTTTTCAGGCTATTGGAATGCGCCGGAAGCCAACGCCGTGGATTTCAGAGGCGGCATGTTCCACATGGGCGATACCTTTCGGCGCCTTCCTGACGGACGCGTGGATTTCGTCGACCGGGTAAAATACATGATCAAGAGTGGAGGCGAAAATGTTTATCCGGCCGAGATCGAGCGGGTGTTACTGGCTCATCCGGCGGTTTCGGAAGCTGCGGTAGTCAAGGTCAGTGATCCAAAATGGGGAGAAAGGCCAGTAGCGTTCGTCGCTTGTAACGATGCAAACATATTCGCCGATGAACTCATGAGGCTCTGCGGGGAGCGACTCGCCGGATACAAACGGCCGAGAGAGATCCGGTTCATTGCCTTCGAGGATTTCCCGCGTTCGACCAGCGGCAAAGTCCAGCGCCATGTCCTCGAGGATCGATTGAAAGATGAAGGCGCTGCATGACGAATATGACCTGTGATAGTCGGAGCTGACGCTGGAGGTTCAGAAGCTGAGTTTGATTTTATCTTGGGATGGATGGCGATAGCCGGAGCACCTCGGCCAACGCGGGTATGAAAGCGAGCGGTGCGCACGTGGCGTCGCAGCCGATCTGACGCACCCGCTGCGGCGCGACAAACTCCCGCCAGCGCGTCGTCGAGGGGTACGTTGGTTTGGCGAACCAAGGCGAGAAAGGCCATCGCGCGCCGTAGCTCGGTGCGATGATCGCGGTCGCGGCCAACACTGCCGCAGACTGCTACCTCGCGGTGTCGAAGGAAAGCAGAACATCCGCCACACTGCGTGGCCTGGCGATCCGAAGCCGCTGCACTCCAGCTCGATTGGCAAGGCCTTGCTTGCCGCCAAGCCGCCGAAGGGGCGCACTGAGACGATGGCAAAATCGCCACTCGATGCGATGACGGGATACACGATCATTGATCGCACGCGTGTTGCCGAAGAGATGAAGCGATCAAGCTCACCCCGGCTCGTGGTTACGCGATCACGCGCGGCGAAAATGTGGCCGACGTCATGGCGGTCGTGAGGGGCGGTAAAGATCGGCGGCGGACGTATGTGGAATCGCTGTCGCCGGGCCACGCACCGGATGACCGAGCGCATCGCATTTCGCGGCCATTGGGGCGATCTATAGGTGAAAGTCTCGGCGCGCGAGGACGTGGCGCTCGCCATTCTGACCGGCTCGGAGACAAGGCGTTTGCTTCGGGGGCGACCTGAAGGAGATGGAGGAGCGGAAGTGCCGGACGGACCAGTCTCCACTCAGACCGGGCGAAGCGCCTTTGCCAGGTCGGCCTGCCGGGTCGGAAGGTTCACCGTCTCGGCGGCGACCAGCCGGTCACCGGAGAACAGACGGATCTCGCGGGCGTCGTCGTCCTCGCTCGTGCTTTCCTGAAGGCGGTCGTAGCCCGCGGCGATACCAAGGCCCTGCACCTTCATTCCCTTGAGGTCCGACCAGAAGCGCGGCGGAGCGGCGGGTGGCAGCGGCTTGCCGCAGATATGGGCCGCAGCAACCAGCGCCTGGGACATGGCATTGTGGATCGTCTCGATCCGGATGGGCGCGCCGAAGAAGGGGTTGACGGCCCTCGCGCAGTCGCCGACAGCGTAGACATGGGGATCCGTGGTGAGCATGGCGCCATCGACCACGATTCCGCCGTCACACCCCAGACCGGCCTGCACCGCAAGCCCGACATTCGGCAAGGCACCGATGCCGGCAACGACGATGTCCGCAGGCACCTGCGCCCCCGAGACCAGCCGCAGGCCGGTTGCCCGGCCGTTTCTTCCCATGATTTCTTCGACCCGCGCGTTGAAGATGAACGCGACGCCTTCTGCCTTCAGCTTCCGGGTAACATGGTTTGTCACCGCCGGCGAGGCGACGCGCGCCATCGGTCGGGCGGCGGCCTCGACCACGGTCACCTGTTTGCCCTGCGCGATCGCGGCGGATCCGACCTCGAGCCCGATCACACCACCACCAACAATGGCGACGGTCCGGCAATCGGCGCGACCGAGCGCCTCGCGCAGCGCGGCGGCATGGCCCAGATCGCGCAGGTAGAATACGTTTTTTAGACCCGCCCCGGGCACTTTGATAGGGCGCGAGCTGGCCCCCGTTGCCAGGATCAGTTTGTCGTAGCCGATCGCGCCGCGGTCGCGCATCGTCACCTGCCTGGCCTCGCGGTCCAGCCGCACGACCTTGCGGCCGCGTTCGAGCGTGATGCGGTTGTCCTGAAAGAACCCGGCCGGCCGGATCGGCGTCGGCCGCGGCGTGTCGGCCGACGTCAGCCAGGCCTTGGACAGCGGCGGGCGTTGATAGGGCAGGGCGGGTTCCTCGCCCAGCACGGTGATCTGTCCGTCGAATCCGTTCTGGCGAAGCGCCGCCGCGGCGCTGACGCCCGCCGCTCCCGCGCCGATGATGACGATTTTCTGCATGGCGATTCCATTCCTCCCGAACTGCTGCAGGGCCTCACAGAAGCCCGCGCGAGCGCGCCGCGGCGATGGCCTGAGACCGGTTAGCAACATCGAGGTCGCCGAAGATCTTTTTCAGGTGCCATTTCACTGCGTCCTCGGTCACGAGCATCTGCGAGGCGATCTGTTTGTTTGTCATTCCAGTGCTGACGCACTCCAGAACGGCGATCTGCTTGACCGACAGACGTGTGCCCCCGGCTGCCAGCGATCCGCGCCGCCGCTTCGACTCTCCGGCGGGCTGGATCTCTGTTCGGGCCGCCAGAAGCGGCGGCTGCGGAATGGCATCGAACAAGTCCTGCGCGACCGGGTGCAGCGCAATGAGTCCGTCCCGGATCCAGCGCGAGGTCGAATGACACCTCATATGGCGGGCGATCTGCTCGGCTTGGATCAGTTTGCGTTTTGCCGTCTTCTCCGATCCAAGTGCGTGGGCTGCCACAGCCTGACAATACTGCGCGATAATTTCCCCGCGCGCGTCGGAAATCGACGCGGCGGCTTGGGCGGCCAGCTTCGCATTGCGTTCGGCCAAGCCGAATCGCCCCCCGGCGAATGCCTCCATCGTCCGCAGGAACGCGATCCGTCCTTGGATCGCGCGGTTCTGATTGGGCAGGAACCGCAATGCGCTTTCATCGGGGAGCGCCAGCCGGTCGGACCGGTCGCCGTAGCGCAGCGCCAGTTCGGCCTGCTGAAGCCGCGCGAGAATGTCGAGGCGCAGAAGATGCCGCTCCCGCGCCGCCGCTCGGCATTGCTCCAGCAAGGCCCAGGCCCGCTCGGGATTGCCTTGCCGGCACAACAGGGTCGTGTAGCTGGAGGTAACCCCCCAGAACACGTCGGTCACGCCGTAGTTGAGGCCAAATTCGAAGGCGGCCCCGGCAAGGGCTTCACTAACGAAGTCGGGATTGGCTTCCTGAAGGGCCTGCATTTCGAAGGCGCCGAACAACTTGTCCGAAAAGGCCGAACGCGAAACCGCGACATCCGGGCTGTTGCGGGCGTCCGAGAGGGAA
Organism: Bradyrhizobium campsiandrae; assembly: GCF_014529705.1. Taxonomy (GTDB): domain Bacteria; phylum Pseudomonadota; class Alphaproteobacteria; order Rhizobiales; family Xanthobacteraceae; genus Bradyrhizobium; species Bradyrhizobium campsiandrae. The sequence continues at coordinate 3,565 of NZ_JAANIH010000103.1, read as the reverse complement.
TCGAACGCCAGCGGGATGTCCCCCTTGAACAGAGACGCCTGGATCCTGGCCGCGGCGAGCCAGCCGAACGCGTACCGCTGGCGGGCGGAGCGATTGGCGGCAAAGGCCTTGCCGAGGACTGTCTCGTGGCGGTCGAACCGGCGGTCGCTCGCGGCGATGAAGGCAAGACAGGTGAGCGCCGCGCCCTTGCCGACCTCGTTTCGGTCACCGAACTCCCGAATCCAGTCCCGGCAGAGACCCTCGCTCAGCTCCATCTCGTCGTGGGTAGCCTTGCCGATCGCCAGCACAAGCTCGCGCCAACCCTTCCCATCTTCCACCCCGGCCGGTTCGCCCGAGCCGGCCTTCACTTGGGCGCCGAGGATATCTTCCGCTTCGGCGAATTTTTGGCAGAAATACATCGTCCAGGCGTAGCTCAGGCGAAGCGCCGGCAATTGGTGAAGCTTGCTGCGCGGCACCTCGGCGCACCATGTGCGGAGCGCCTCGATCTCACCTTGGCGCAGCGCGAGGTCCAGCATGATTTCCCCGCTCATGCCCTGCGCCCAGCGATGGTCGCGTGCCTCCAGCGCCGCGACAATGGCGTGTTGGAACTCCCGCCGCCGCCAATGCCAGAATGCGATGCGTTTTAGCACGTAGGACCGGCGCGCCCCCTGCTCGATGTCGAACCGGCGGCGCAGATAGGCGCGGAGCGCGGGATGCATCTCCATCCCGAGATCGGGAGCGCTCGACGGGATCAGCAGGCCGTGGGTCTGGCTGAGGTCGACGATGTCGCGCGCGGCATCCTTCGTCTTGAACACGTAGTCGTAGCATTCGGCTGTGATGGTCTTGAGCATGGCCGCGTTGCGCAGAACGCTCCCCGATGTGCCGGGCAGGCGCCCAAGAAGCTCTTCGCTGAAATAGGAGCAGGTTTCCGGCCAGGTCGCGGCGGGCGTATCCGGACGAGCAGTGATGCGCATGAACCCGCAAAGCGCGGGCCATCCCCCGGTGGTCGCGATCATGCCCTTGGCCGCCGGGCCATCCATGCCGGCATAGGCGCGGGCCTCGTCCTCGGTGAAGGCAAGCTCTGCGGCGCCGAACGTCCTGACGCCGGGCAGCAGCGACAACCTCACAAGCCCGTCAGCTGCCCTGGCCGCAAGCACGAGTCGCACGTGATCGGGCGTTTCGCAGATGAGATTTTGGATCAGCTCGAGGCTTTGCGCATCGCCACCGGGACCGTCGAGGCAGATGGTTACGGGACCGGCTGCGCCAGCGAGGGCATCGCGAAGCGGCCGGGTGAACGACGCGGTATCGGCCTCGCTCCGCAAAGCGCGCGGCCCTTCGATCTGGTACAGGATCGCTGCCGCCAGCAACTCTTCCTCTGGAAGGCCTATCAGTGATTCCTGAGGCAGGCAAAGATATGCGAAGGCTTCGTTTCTGGCGCAGGCATCTTCTGCGGCCGTGGCGACCAGCACGGATTTCCCGTATCCCATCGGGGCCCGATACAGGAGGGCCTTGGCTCCGGGCACTCTATCGAGGCTAAGCCGATCGCGCCGGACAGTGGCGCGCACAAGGAATTGCCGTCTTGAGCGCATCCGGTCACACAAAGCCGTGACCTGTGGCGCAATCCGGCGCCCATCCGCCTCCATGCTCCTCCCTCGCGTAACCGGTGGCCAGTCTTTTGAGGCAAGCTAGTGCAAGGTTCTGGATGCCAAAACTACACTAACGTGTAGTTGATCGCCATCGCAATTCCGAGATTTTAGGGAATTAAGTGCCTGATTGGGCGCGGTCGCGGTGTCCGTCCGCCAAGCTCGGACCAGAGCTGCGTACCTTATGATAGGGGGAGGAAGCATGTCGAAAGACATCGCAAACGATTCTGCTACAGCGATCGAGGCTGCGAAAGAACCCTACGTGGACAAGAAGCGCCATTTCTGGGTGCTTTCCGTCCTGTGGCCGGCCACGCCGCTGATCGGACTCTACTTGGTCTCGCAAACCGGCTGGAGCATCTGGTACGGACTGGTGCTGATGCTGTGGTATGGCGCCGTTCCACTTCTGGACGCCATGTTCGGCGAGGATTTCTCAAACCCGCCCGAATCGGCTGTGCCCGATCTAGAACAGGACCGTTACTACCGCGTGCTGACCTACCTGACGGTGCCGATCCATTATGCCTCGCTGATCGGCTGTGCCTGGTGGGTGTCCACCCAGCCTATGAACGCGCTCGAATTCATCGCGCTCGCCCTGTCGATGGGCATCGTGAACGGCCTCGCACTGAACACCGGCCACGAGTTAGGCCACAAGAAGGAAGCTTTTGACCGCTGGATGGCCAAGCTCGTGCTGGCCGTGGTGGGCTATGGCCACTTCTTCATCGAGCACAACAAGGGCCACCACCGCGACGTGGCGACCCCGCTCGATCCGGCGACCTCGCGCATGGGCGAAACCATCTATCAATTCGCGACCCGAGAAATCCCCGGCGCCTTCAGGCGAGCCTGGGACCTGGAGGAGGAGCGTCTGAAGCGCCGCGGGAAAAGTGTCTGGAGCCTGGACAACGAGGTGCTGCAGCCCATGATCCTGACGGTCGTGCTCTATGCCGCGCTTCTGGCGTTCTTCGGTCCAACGATGCTGCTCTTCCTGCCGATCCAGATGGCCTATGGCTGGTGGCAACTGACCAGCGCCAACTACATCGAGCACTATGGTCTGCTGCGCGAGATGCTGCCGAACGGGCGCTATGAGCACCAGAAGCCGCATCACTCCTGGAACTCCAACCACATCATGTCGAACCTGATCCTGTTCCACCTGCAGCGCCATTCGGATCATCACGCGCACCCGACCCGGTCCTACCAGTCGCTGCGCGACTTCAAGGATCTGCCGGCGCTGCCCTCGGGGTATCCGGGAATGTTCTTGGCAGCGCTCTTTCCGACTTGGTTCCGGTCGATCATGGACTCCCGGGTCGTGAGCTGGGCCAAAGGTGATCTGAACAAAATCCAGATCCAGCCCGGCATGCGCGAATACTACGGTCGCAAGTTCGGTTCGATCAGTCCCGCTGCGAACGCTGCGGTTGCGGCCGAGTAATAATGCCTCGGCCTGGTGCCACATGGCAGTTCGGCGACCGAGGATCCGCGCGAGTTCGCCGACGCGTTCCCGCGACGCGAATCTTCAGAACGTAACCGGTGTCGAAAGACCAAGCGAGGATGCCACAGATGGCAAAGTATCGGTGCCCCGACTGTGGGTATATTTACGATGAAACCGCCGGCCACCCACATGAGGGCTTTCTGCCCGGAACGCCGTGGTCCGCGGTGCCCCAAAGCTGGTGCTGCCCGGACTGCGCGGAGGCGACAGGCCGTTCCATGACCACGGTTGGGCTCGCCTGCGCCGTGGTGGGCGCGGACCGCGTGGCTACCATCGCCGCGGAGTGCGGCGCCGCGACCGGTGATCGCTCGATCAACTCGAAATCGACCTTGTCGCGAACCGCGCAGTCCGGGCAGCACCAGCTTTGGGGCACCGCGGACCACGGCGTTCCGGGCAGAAAGCCCTCATGTGGGTGGCCGGCGGTTTCATCGTAAATATACCCACAGTCGGGGCACCGATACTTTGC
>NZ_JAANIH010000102.1 GCF_014529705.1 Bradyrhizobium campsiandrae | reverse complement strand
CTTCGGTGTGGAACACGCCGTCAACCACGATGCCAAACGTCTGGCTGCCGACCTGGGTGACCACGATAAAACCGTTCTCGGGATCGCTGGCCGCACCGTCGTCGATCTTGAGCAGCTTCTTCAGGTGGATCAGCGGCAGCAGCTTGTTGCGCAATCTGAGGACGGCGGTGTCCTTGATGCGCTCGATGCGGTGCTCCGAGTTGGCGCGGGCCCGGACCAGCTCGACCACCGAGAGCTGCGGGATCGCAAAGCGGTCGCCGGCAGCCTCGACGATCAGCGCCGAGACGATGGCCAAGGTCAGCGGGATCTTGATGGTGACGGAGGAGCCTTCGCCGGCCACCGACTTGATGTCGATGGTGCCGCCGATCTGGTCGATATTGGTGCGGACCACGTCCATGCCGACGCCGCGGCCGGAGACCGAGGTGACGGCGGCGGCGGTCGAGAAGCCCGGCGCGAAGATGAACTTGTGGATCTGGGCTTCCGACATCTTCTCCAGTTCGGCCTCGGTGACGAGACCTGACGAGAGCGCCTTGGCCTTGATCTTCTCGGTGTTGAGGCCGCGGCCATTGTCGGCGATGCAGATGATGATGTGGCCGCCCTCGTGATAGGCGGAGAGCCTAATGGTGCCCTGCTCGCCCTTGCCGCTGGCGAGGCGCTCGGCGGGGGTCTCCAGGCCATGATCGGCGGAGTTGCGCACCATGTGGGTGAGCGGGTCCTTGATCAGGTCGAGCACCTGGCGGTCGAGCTCGGTGTCGGCGCCGTGCATCTCCAGTTCGATCTGCTTGCCGAGTTCGCTCGAGAGGTCGCGGACGATGCGGGGCAGCTTCTGCCAGGCATTGCCGATCGGCTGCATGCGCGTCTTCATGACGCCTTCCTGCAGCTCGGCGGTGACGTTGGAGAGGCGCTGCAGCGGCACCTTGAACTCGGTGTCCTCGTTGCGGCGGGAGATCTCCAGGAGCTGGTTGCGGGTCAAGACCAGCTCGGAGACCATGGTCATCAGATGCTCCAGCGTATCCACGTTGACGCGGATCGACTGGTTGGCGATGCGGTCGCCCTCGGAAGCGGCTTCGTCGGCCATCGACTTCTTCGGCGCGGCCTTCTCCTTGGGCGCCTTTGTCGATTCCTTGGCGGCTTCCCTCGCGACCGGCGCTTCGGCAGCCGGCTCGTCAGCCTTGACTTCAGCCTTGGCGACCGGTGCGGGGGGCGCAGCTTCGATCGCGGTCTCGCGGAAGGCGCGCTCGAGTTCGTCGAGCGAGACCTCGCCCGGACGCAAGGGGCGCTCCAGCGTCTGGTCGATCAGCGTGCCCGTGGTCATCTCCTTGGCGGGCGCAGCAGGTTCAGCGGCAGGGGCGTCCGGCACCAGCGGCGGGGCCTCGGCGACGGGAGCCGCGGCGCCTGCCGCCATCGCGGCCATGCCCTGCTCGACCATCGCTTCCAGCTTGTCGATGAGATCGCGGTCGTTGCCCTCGGGCTCGGCTTCGGTCGCCTCGAGGCCTGCCAGGATCTCCTTGATGCGGTCGATCGAGGACAGGATCACCGTCACGGCCTGCCCGGTCACCGGCATGCCGTCGCGGAATTTGCCCATCAAGGTCTCGCCGGCATGCGCCAGCGCTTCGAGCCGCGGCAAACCAAGGAAGCCGCACGTACCCTTGATGGTGTGGACCAGGCGGAAGATATTATCCAGGATCTTGGCGTTGTTCGGCTCCTGCTCGAACTTCACCAGCTGATTGTCGACGGTGTCCAGGCTCTCGCTGGTCTCCGTCAGAAACTCCCGCAACAGATCATCCATGAAAACAGGCCTTCATACAGGGAGGGCGCACACGAGACGTGATGCGCCAGGTCAGAATGGGGCCAGCTTCACCGCAAAGCGTTTAATATTGGTTGAGTATGTGCAAAAGAACGGAACCAACAAAGACATAAGGCGCTCCGGACAAGCCGAAGCGCCTCGTAAAGGATAGATTAACGGTTGAAGCGCGATGCGTTGCGTTTACGAAGCGGTAACGATGATCGCTTCGCCCTCCGGCTTGAGCGTCACGGTGAGACCGCAAGCCTGCGCCAGCAGCCGCGTATAATAAGGCTGGATCGCGTGCGCATCCGCAGCCGGTCCGCGTTCGCCGCTCAGAAGCTCGGAGATGTTCTGCGGCAGCCGTGCATTATGTCCGGTGGCGGTGATGCGGAAGCTCATCGTCTCGCCCTCGCCGATCGGATCGATCGTGAGCATGCCGCCGCGCGGAATCGTGTGCTGGGCAACGACCAGCATGTTGAGCAGCAGCTTGACGCGATTCTTGGGCAGCAGCAGCCGCGGCAGATTCCAGGTGATCGAGCACTTGCCGTCCTCGATATGGCCCTTCGCCATGGTCTGGGCATCGCCAAGGTCGATCTGCGCGCCGGAGGAGCCGGCCGCCCCGAAGGCGAGGCGGCAGAATTGCAGGCGGGCGGAGGCGGTCTTGGCGCTCTTGCGGATCAATTCGAGTGCGAATTCACGATCCTCGGGCTTGGGATCGTCGTCGAGCACCTCAAGCCCATTGACGATGGCCCCGACCGGGCTGATGAGATCGTGGCAGACCCGCGAGCACAGCAGGGCCGCGAGTTCGAGCATATCGGGAGCAGAAGCGGTAGCTGAAGACGGAGCGTCAGACATAGAGGGTTCCTGGAATTGCACGGCGCGGACGCGGCGAATCACGCATGGCCTGGACTGTCGCTGCGGGTTCTATCATTCGCCAGCCCGTGGCAGGAAGCTTGCGATAGGCTCGAAGCGGCCATAAGGACGCGGGCGAATCACGTGACGGGGGACGAGGCTTGCCAATGAATGAGGCATGCGGGTGAGGATGATCGAGGGCGAGGCCGCTGGCCGGCTGATGGAGCCCCTGACCGCGCTGGTGGTCCAGGCGGGCGAAGCGATCCTTGGCGTCAACCGCGCCTCGATGCGGGTCGACGGCAAGCAGGACGGCTCGCCGGTGACGGAAGCGGACCTCGCCGCCGACCGGATCATTGCCGAGGGACTGGCCAGGCTTGCCGGCGATGTTCCGACACTCTCCGAAGAGCGGGCCCACCTCGCCGCGCCGCCGTTCCGCGGCAGCTTCTTCCTGATCGATCCGCTTGACGGCACCAAGGAGTTCGTCGCCGGCCGCGACGAATTCACCGTCAACCTTGCCCTGGTCACCGAGGGCGTGCCGCTGCTCGGCATCGTGGCGGCACCCGCACTCGGATTGCTCTGGCGCGGCATCGTCGGCCGCGGCGCCGAGCGCGTGAGGTTTACCGGCACCAGCATCGGCGCCGCCGAGCCGATCCGAACCCGCAAATTGCCCGGGCGCGGTGAGCCCTGGGTCGCGGCGGTAAGCCGTTCGCACGGCGACCCGAAAAGCGAAGCATTCATCGACAACAGGCCGAACGCCGTCAGAAAGACCTGCGGCTCGGCCGTCAAGTTTGGCCGGATCGCGGAAGGCAGCGCCGACATCTATCCCCGCTTCGGACCGACTTGCGAATGGGACGTCGGAGCGGGTTGCGCCGTGGTGACCGCCGCCGGCGGCAAGGTCACCGACGGCAAGGGCGGCGAGATCAGGTTCGGCGAACGCGGCGACGCCGGCTTCATCATTCCGGAATTCATCGCCTGGGGCGACGCCGAGGCGGTAGCGACCTACTGACTGAGCTTGTCCTGCAGCGCCGGCCAGCGCTTGCCGACTTCATACAGGAAGCGTTCGGGATTGGCCGCGAAGGCGTCGCGGTTATCTTCGCGGCTGAACAGATAGAGCCGCTGCGCCGCGATCACGAAGAAGCGGGGATTGCCGCCGATGGTGACACCGCGGGCGATGTCGACCGGATCATAGCCGCCGAATTGCGGTCCATAGATCTCGGGATGGGACAGAAACTCCGCCCGGTTGCCCTCGTTGCGGAAGCGCCAGACCGCGCCCCAGAGGTTGGCCTCGAACTCTGCCGATCCCGGCGCGGGGCCGCCATCGACGAAATAGGCCACGGGGTCGAAGCCTTCGATCGCAACGCCCGAGAAGCGATTGACGACGATCCGCTCGGTGGTGGCCGCCTGTACCGGCAACCCAGAGCAGACAAGCCAAATGCCCGCCAGCAGGCAGGCCAGACGGCCGATCAAGGCAATTCCGGGGCGCAAAGGGCTATCTTCCTGCCGTTGTGCCGTCATAGTTGCTGCGGATAACATCCGAGTCGAGGGGACATCCGGCGCAACCTAGAGCCGTGCCTAATAGCATCAGGTTAAGGGAAGCGGACGGAATCGATACCAGGGGTTCTTTTATGACTTTCGCATCACGCCTTGCCGCAGTGGCGCTCATCGCGCTGGCTGGCTGGATCGTGCCGGCCTCCGCCCAGACGGCCGCGCCGCCGCCCGACCTGCCGCCGCCGCAGCGGACCCCGACCCCGAATACCTACGGGCCGGACGAACTCGTTACCGCCGGCCATCGTTTCTTCGGCAACGTCTCGCGCGGGCTCGCCTCGATCATCGAGAAGGCGGTCAGCCAGTGGGGCCTACCGAACGGTTACATCCTCGGCGAGGAAGGCTCCGGCGCCTTCGTTGCCGGCCTCCGCTACGGCGAAGGCACGCTCTACACCAAGAACGCCGGCGACCTTCGTGTCTACTGGCAGGGCCCCTCGCTCGGCTTCGACTGGGGCGGCGACGGCGCGCGCACCATGACGCTGGTCTATAATTTGCCGGCCACCAACGCGATCTACCAGCGCTTCGCCGGCATCGACGGCTCGGCCTATATCATCGGCGGCTTCGGCATGACGGCGCTCACCGCCAACAACATCGTGCTGGTGCCGATCCGCTCGGGCCTCGGCTTACGCCTCGGCGCCAATATCGGCTACCTCAAGTATACGCCGCGGGCGACCTGGAACCCATTCTAGCTCTCCCTCCCGCGATCCGGCCTTCCGGATTCACGTTAACGACAGGGCGGGGCTGGCTTTTTGCCGGCCCGCCATGCATTGTCGTTGGTAAATTTTTCCTTAGTTCTGGGAGTTCTGGCCCATGGTCGAACCGATCATGTACCTCGCGATCGGTTTCCTGCTGTCGATGCTGTGCGGGCTCGCCATCGTGCCGCTGGTGCATAACCGCGCGGTGCGCCTGACCACGCGCCGGCTCGAGGCCGCGACGCCGCTGTCGATGGCGGAGATCCAGGCCGACAAGGACCAGCTCCGCGCCGAGTTCGCCATGTCGGCGCGACGGCTGGAGATGAGCGTCGACCAGCTCAAGAACAAGACCACGAGCCAGCTCGCCGAGCTCGGCAAGAAGACCGATGCCATCAACCGCATGAAGATCGAGCTCGGCGAGAAGAACGCCACGATCTTCGCGCTCGAGGCGCGCGAGAAGGCGGTGAAGGAGCAGCTCCGCGCCACCGAGGAGGAATTCGCCGCCAAGACCGCAGCGCTGCGCGAGGCCGAGATCGCACTGACCGACAAGCAGGCCGAACTGGCAAAAATCAATTCCGAACTGTCGGACCGCTCGATGATGGCGGAGACCCGCCAGGTCGAACTGGTCGCGGTGCGCGCCCAGATCGAGGAGCTGAAGAACCGCGTCGGCGATGCCGAGAAGGAATTTGCCGCGACGCAGGCGCGGCTGACGCAGGAGCGCGCCGAATCGGAGACCGTCTCGCGTGAGCTCGGCGATGCGCGTGGCCGCGTCGAGTCTCTGAGCCAGCGCGTCACCGAGCTCGATCGCCAGCTGATCGTGCAGGTGAAAGAGGCCGAGATGCTCTCCAGCCGCGTCGCCGACCTCGAAGGGCGCCTCGCCACGCAAGGCAAGCTGCTGGCCGAGCGCGACTACGAGAACAACCAGCTCCGCCAGGCTAACGAGGGCGCCGAGCGCACCATCAAGGATCTGCGTGTCGAGCTCGCCGCCTTGAGCGGCGGCAAGTCGTCGGCCGCGATGGAGCAGCTGCGCAACGAGAAGGCCGCGCTGGAGGAGCAGCTGCGCACCGCGCGCGACGAGCGCGCGAAGCTCCAGCGCGACATCAATGCGATCCAGCAGCAGGCCGAGAGCTCCTGGGCGACCGAGCGGATGGAGAACGCGCTCCTGCGCGAGCGCATCAACGACATCGCCGCCGAGGTGGCAAAGCTCGCGATGCAGCTCGAGGGCCCGAACTCGCCGATCGAGGCGCTGCTGGCGGCCGAAGCCGGCCAGCCGCCGAAGCCGGCCCCGCGCCCCGCCAATGGCGTTCCGACCAACGGCACGGCCACCGCCCTCCCCGAGGGCGGCGGAACGCTGGCCGAGCGCATCCGCGCGCTGCAGGCCCATGCCTCCCGCGCCCGCCAGCAGGGCGCGTAACCAGCCCGAAATCCGGCCGCGCCACCAAATTGTGACGCCGATGGAAGGTTTTCAGGCCTGAGGCCGCCTGAAAACTTGACACTGATAGCCCGCACTTCTAAATCGCGGGCTCCGATGCGCCGGCCGGCCGACGAGGTCCGGCCGTCTGCGTGATGGTCCCGGGCGCATAGCTCAGCGGGAGAGCGTTCCCTTCACACGGGAGAGGTCCAAGGTTCGATCCCTTGTGCGCCCACCACGCTTCGCCAAAAGGCTTCGCGTGGCGCAGCGTCCTGCTCCCGTTCTGTCAAAATCTCAAAAACAACCCCATGCACAGTAGCCGGCATCGAGTCGGATCGACCGGATACAGATTTTCCGAAATAAGCGTTGCTCCGTCGGGCAAAACAGGAGCATGATGACAGGATGGGGAACGCAGCAGGCGATGGGCCGTTGACCTTGCGCCCGGCGCCAAGCGGGTCAGGTCATATCCCGCAATAGCCGGGCGCGATGAACAAGCCGAAAGACAGCGGTCATCCTGCTCACATTGTTCGCCTTCGCCCCTCGTAGTTGCTACCGAGAGCCATCGCAGCGTGGACAGTTCGTCAGGACGACCTGTCGAGCCTGACCGATGGAGGACTTGATCAAGAGAGATAAAGAGATCAAACCATGGGACAGCAATTTCGATCGCCTGCCGCCAAGGCGGCAAACGAATATTTTAAGCCGGCCCCGGAAAAGGTCGCGACCGACTACGAGCAAGCGCGGCAGGCTTTCCCGGCGAACATGGAACGGCTGAGAGCCGAACGCCTGGCGCGTGAGGCCCGGCAAAAAAACAGCCCGACAGGATGCGGTAAGCTTCACGATCTTACTTCGACATCCGAAACCGCCGATGCAGGCGTGATCGACCCGATCAGAGCATCGATAGCACGACGATCCCGTCTTCGAGCTCCCCTGAAGCAAGACGCGCCCGCGCCATATGCTCGAACTCGGTTCGATGCCTCTGAAGGTAGGTGAATGCCTGCTTCTGGGTGCTGAAGGTCGTCGCAAGTCGGCACATCTGCCTGCTCGCGCCGAACGCGAGGAAGAAAGTGATGGTTCCGTCCTCCAGTTTGACTCTGCGCACGATCTGCACTCTCCAAAATGGAATCGGCGCTCGAATGACTGCGAGGACGCTGAAGACGGCTATCGTGCAGTTTTTCTGGAACGCTTTTTGGCCGCTTGTGCAGGCAACGCAGCTTGAAGAGCTGCGTCCGCGGCTTCCTTGGCCTCGCGGATCTCTCGAAGTCGCGCCATGTTCTTGCGCACTTCGATGGCCTGTTTTTCGACGTCCGCCCGTGCACGCGCTCCGTCTTCGGCGGCGAGGCGCTTGCGATCGGAACGCGCGATGCCTTCGGGTGACAGCTCGGCCGTTTTCTTGGCGCTCATGCTTCACTCCGTTTTGCACACGACGAAACCCGCTCAATCGGACGATCGAGCGGGCCGGGCAACCGTTTCAGTACATCCGTGAAACGGCGCCGCGATATCAAGCCAGCGAGAGATTCTCGGCGCTGACCTTGCCTCGCATCTTGTCGGTCTTGCTCTCGAAGTTGACCTTTTGGCCTTCTGCGAGACCGGAAAGACCGGCGCGCTCGACGGCGCTGATGTGAACGAACACATCATTGCTGCCGTCGTTCGGCTGAATAAATCCAAAGCCCTTTTGGCCGTTGAACCACTTTACGGTGCCTGTCGTCATTTTCTTCTCCAAAGCGCAATGGCGCATCCATGCCGCGCGACAATCACGCGGACATTTTCAACTTCGTCGATGTCTTTGGAAAAGGAGCCCGCGGGCGCCTTCAACAAGGCACAGCGGCTGATCGAACAGCTTCAATATACACCGCGCTGGTTGTTTTACAAGGGCGGAAGCCGATTTGTTTTCGGCACGTCGTTGCCATCGGCTCTGCCGCGATGTCGGCGGGCCATTCCGATTGACTTGTCGGCGCGAGAGTGGTCACGTGACGCATCAGGTTGCATCGCGCGTAAAAGCGCATCGGCCTCCGAAGCTGGCGACTGAAGTCGCGGCTACTATCCTGAAAAAATTGCAATGAAGCTCCTGCGCTATTGGCTGCTTGCAGGACGCGTCGCATTTGCAGCCTCAAGAGAGGAACATCAATGCAGGTCGTCGTACGGGACAACAACGTTGAACAGGCGCTTCGTGTTCTCAAGAAGAAGATGCAGCGCGAGGGCGTATTCCGGGAGATGAAGCAAAGGCGCTCCTACGAGAAGCCGTCGGAGCGAAAGACGCGCGAGAAATCCGAAGCCATTCGCCGCGCCCGCAAGCTCGCCCGGAAGCAGGCGATCCGGGAAGGACTGCTGCCTGCGCCCCCGAAAAAGAAACCCTTCGAGCGCAAACCGCCGTTGCCGGAGATCAAAGCTCCTACGGCTTGAAATCAATGCCGCGCAGCACGATTCCGGGCGGAGTTCCTTCGAACTCCGTCGCGCTGTATTTGCTCGCCGCGCGTGCTTCGATGCGGTCGCGCAGCCGGAAAAACTGGGCTTCCCGCTGCTCGGGCCTGACTTGCGGGCCAGGCTCGAGATAGTCCATCGCGGACGTCGAGATCGCGCAAGGAATCTCCCTGGCACCGTCCTGCATCGAGAAGCGAACGATCATCCGATCGTATTCGTGGTTGATAAAGTTGCCACGGGTCAACATCATGGCCTACTCCGCTACGTGATCCATTTCATGAGTGCAGTGGCAATGGTCGGCGAACAATCGCCCGCCTTCGCGATCGTTGCACGGCACGTGTCGCGAAGAGAGGTTCGCGAGGCTTGGCTCACTCCTCCTCCGACAGCCGGGCGAAATCGTCGAACAGCGCAGCCACCAGCGCGCGATGGCGGGTGTCCTCGGCGGGCAGGCTCGCGGCGTAGAGGTTGAGCAAATAGCGGGCCTTCACCGCGGCTTCGGCCCAGGACGCCGCTTGCACCGTCATCATTTGGCTTTCAAGCTCGGCCTCGCGCTCGCGCAGCTCCCTGACGGTGGCTTCCACCTCGGCCAGCGTCCGGCGCAACTCGGTGGCCTTCTGCGCAGCCATGCCGCGGTGCTTGTCGAGATCGACGGTGTGGTCTGTCATGGGTGGCGTCCGGTCTGCGGCTTGCGCATTCGCAGCGATGGATCGGTTGACGAGCCGGCAACATCCGCACGGTGCACCGTCGAAGCGGATCGAACGTCTGAAGATGACGGTTTGTCGCCACCAGCGCCGGTCATGCACGCCCGCCTTTCGCAAGTGCAGCCTACTCATCGCAGCGTCGGCTGCCGCGACCATGCGCCGTTGCCGCCGCAATAGCCAGCACTATCGTTGGCCGCGCGGCACTCACGGCGCAGATCTCTGCGCGGCATTTAATGCCTCGCTATTGCGCTGAAGCGGGCGTAGGGTCGTTGCCATCACCGAACGTCTCAACGGCTTCGACCGGTGACTGAGGGTCACGTGTGCTCCCGCCGAAAGCCTCGCGGAGGTGTTCGATGGCGCCTGTTCGCCTCTCGGAATGGATCGTGCCGCCCGTGGTCGTTCCGTTGTTTCTGCTGCTTCTCGTCTGCGCGGCCGCCCTCTTCAATGGCTAGGATCCGCGTGCCTTATCTGGTCAGCGGGACCAACGAATATGGCAGCTCCAATCTCGGCCGCGGCACCGCCACGGTCGCGCTGCGCCTCGCACGGAAACTGCTGCGCGAAGGCTACATGGATGTCAGGGTCTGCACCCCGCGTGGACGGGTACTGCAGTCGACTGAACTCGACGAACTCAAGCCACCAAAGGAGAGCGACATGGCGAAGGGTCAGCAACGCAGCAACCGCGAAGCCAAGAAGCCGAAGAAGGAAAAAGGCAAGGTGATCGCCGCGGCCCCAAGCCGCAAGGAAGCTGCCTGGCAGCCGGATTTCGGACCTGCCAAGAAGAAGTAGCGAGGAGCCCATGCCGCGCGGACGATGCCAAGGACGATGCCAAGGACGATGCGAAGGACGATGCGAAGGACTTGGGCGCCCGAACTGACCTCTTGCCTGGCAATCAGGACCGGGACCGGACGCTGGGGCTCGGTAGCTCCTCGCGTTTTGAACCAACCGGCCTCGGACGCATTTAGCCCGTGCGTGAGATATCTCGGCACGGAGAACGATTGGAATGGCGCGATCCTTCCAGCCAGGCGTCTATCTCGTCCGCGTCTTGACCGACGACCGGACCCACCGGCTTTGGGTTGCCGCGGGATCATCTCCCGAGGACGCGGTGGGTCTGGTTCTTGACGCCATTCCCGAGGGCTGGTCCGCCTCGCCGGCATTGGAACGATTGACACCCGCCGAGATCGACGGCCTCAACCTGAGACAGGGCGACGTGCAAGAGATCGTCCGCACGATCCGAAGGTGTTGACGGCCGCTTTCGAGCCAGTTGAGATTTTTGGGTCGGTTACGCGCCCATCAAAGAAGAAGCTGGCGGGTGGGCGTCGCGGCTTGGCCGAAAGGCGACACGGGTCCGCCTGACCTGCAATGACTCCAGCCCAGGCGAGCGGCGCGGACGAATGACGGAAGCGATAGCACTGGACAAGCTCTGCACGAGAAGGTAGCTCAAAGAAAAATTTCAACTTGTCGGAAGCGCGCGATGCTCGATCAGACAATTCTAGACGCCGACAACCGCCAGTTCTGGCAGCATGTTTGCGGGACAAAGGCGGCGAAGCTCTATGGCTTCGATGGTGACGACGCTCAATCGATCGGCAACTTCGACCGCTGGTTTTTTGACTATTACCCCTATTTGCGCCGCTTCATCCCATTCAACCAGTTGGCTGGCAGGCGCGTTCTCGAGATTGGGCTCGGATATGGCTCGGTATCCGAAGCACTCAGTCGCGCCGGCGCCATTCTGACCGGCCTCGATATTTCACCAGGCCCGGTCAATTGGCTACGCCACCGCCTAAGCCTCAGCGGAACTCCCGGCGAAGCCGTCGAAGGCTCGGCACTCGCCATTCCGTTCCCTGACGAAAGCTTCGACTACGTCGTCACGATTGGCTGTCTGCATCACACGGGCGATCTCATGAAAAGCATTTCCGAGGTCCATCGCGTGCTGCGCAAGGGAGCCGGTGCAACCATCATGGTCTACAGTGCGACAAGCCATCTGCGCTGGCTAAAATATCCGACGGACACATTTCGATATGTAAGGTCGGTCGCCTCTGGAAGCGATAAGCCCCTTCCGCTCGGAAAGGACGGCCGCGCCGAATTTGACGCCGACCCGGACGGCAACATCGCGCCAGAAGTCGTTGTGGTGTCGAAGACTGCTCTTGCACGAATGCTCCGTCCGTTCTCAGTGCAAAAGATCCATCGTGCGAACGTTCCGGATCATCCGATCATCGGCCGCATCCCGCGCGCCTGGCGCCTGGAGAGTGAAGGGCGTATTTTCGGGACGGACCTTTACGCCATCGTCAAGAAATAAGGCCATCATAAATCAAGCATCGAAAACAACTCGATCCCCCGTAGTCGACATCCGAAGTCTCGGTAAATTGCCCCGCCGGGCACACCAGCATAGCTGGCATCATCCCGAGACTGCGGGCGGGCGCGCCGTCCGTCCGGGACGGGCGGCGCCGTCGCCGGCATCAGGTGGAAGGAAACGGGTTCGCAGCCTTGGTGTATTTGAGCGCGCCGATGCCGAAGCCTTCCTGGTTGCGGTTGTGGATGAATTCCTTGTGCTCGTAGAACGGCGACAATTCGCGCCATAGCTGCGGGACACCGCCGGCCCAGGCGCTGGTGTTGCCGCTGGACTCGCAGATGTCGTGAAACAGGATGATGCCGCCCTCCCGGACGAAGTGCCGGTAGCACAGAAAGTCCTGCTTGACGCCTTCGTAGCGATGATCGCCGTCGATGAACAGCGCGTCGATCTGCCTGCCATTCAGGAATTTCTCGACCCGCTTGACGGTCTCGTCCGCATAGGACGGCATGTCGAAGAACGTCCATGACTGCTTCGGCGTTGCAAGCAGCTTCAGCATCTCCTTGTTCTTGACGTGAAGATCGATGCAGATCATCGTCTCCATCGTCGGAAGAAATCGCCCGAACAGGAGCGACGTTCCGCCGTTCAGCGTACCGATCTCGACCACGAGCTTCGGTGCGGACGCCGCGATGTAATCGAGCGCCGACGAGATCTCCGTCTCGATCTGACAGGAGCCGGTTCCCATATGATGCTTGGTGAAGTCGATGACGTCCTGCACGCTCGATCCGCGCTTGTACTCCCCGATGATCTCGTCGCGCTTTTGCGTGTTGAGCTTGAGGCGCAGCGCCGGTCCACTGTCGGCCAGACGCTTCTTGATCTGTCTGACCGCGAGGACGGCTGGATGAAATTTCAGTTCCGTCAGTCGCTCGTTCAAGGCCTTGCTTAACGACATTGTCGAACCTCAATTCGTTGCGTTGCCCGACAGCCCCGGCCGCGAGGATCGTCTGGAATTGAGGCAACTTGAGGTTTTGACTTGACGGCCCGATGACCGGAACCCGGCCTGCCGGGCCGCGACGAGATTGGCCCTATCGTCATCGCGCTTCCGCCTATTGATTGAGCATGATCGACCGGGAACACCGCTGCATGCCGTTCCGGATCATGCTTCAGGCGATCGCAAGGATCTCAACCTCCTGCGCGCCCGCGCCCACGACGTCACCGATCCCCTTTCCCATCAGCGACCTCGCGACGGGCGAGACGAACGAGATCGATCCGGCCTTGGGATCGGCTTCGTCCTCGCCGACGATGCGATAGGTCTGCACGCGACCATCCGCGCGACTGAAGGTCACGGTGCTGCCGAAGGCGACAACGTCGTTCGACGCCGGACTGGCGACCAACTGCGCGGTGCGGAGCCGCTCGGCGAAATATCTGATATCGCGCAAGGGGGCCGCCGACTGCCGGCGCTTCTCGTTGACGTCCTCGATGGCTTGCGCCGCTTCATAGGCCTCGCGCGCTTGCTGAAGCTGCGTCTGCAACGCCTGCAGGCCGGTCTCCGTCACGAGGTTCGGATGCGGCGAGATCGGACGATCCGGCAACAGCGTCTCCGAGGCGGTCTCGGCGCTCTCTTCTTTGGTAAAGGCGACGCTCAATTCGAATTCCTGTCGAACGGTTTTGGCGTGATCGCCGCGCGGAGCTGCAACGCGCCGCCGGCGATCATGCTCCACTATATCTCAAGTTCGACGAAACGGCGCAGCTTGAAGACGAGGTCCGGCAGCGCCTGCCGGAACCGCGTCGCGTTCTGGAAATTGGTCGAGAACGGCGCGAAAGTGAGCATCGCGTTCCAGTTCCGGTAGCCGTAAACCGTCACCGAAACGCCCGACGCCGGAAAATCCTCGAGCTTGCGCAACTCGCCGAGCACGAGCTCGGCGATCGCCTCCGCCGGCAGCAATCGCTTGCCATCGGGCGTCAAAGGTTGACTTGCAGGCGCAAGCGGCTTCGGGGCCGCCGCCGCATCGGATGGATCTTGGAGCTTCGGCGACTCCGCTTCCGGAATCTCGGGCACGACAGATGCCGGCTCGCTCGCGGGCGCGGCCGGCATGAAATCAGCAAGCGGCGGCGGGCTGGCGGCCTCTGTGCGCTTGTGGCCTCCCAGGATGCTGCTGATCATGGCCACAAGGCCAGCATCCTTCCCGTCGTCGCTCATCTCTGTTTCCCCCGGCTCGGCGCACTCTAGCATCGGCACGCCGAAGCGCCACAGGGGCAGCGGATCAGATCGAGCCCGCGCTGACGCATGGCTCCGACCGGCGCGAAGCGGGGGGCACCTCGCGCCGCTGGTTGCGACCGTCTACTGCTTCTCGAACGGAATATATTGCTGGTACTGCTTCGGCACCGAGCTGCGATAGCGCGCCGGGACGGTGCCGCTCTCGACCGAATGATCGATCTCCTGCTGCCGTGTCATCTTCTTTTTCGCCGGCTTCTTCTCGGCGCTCTTCTTCGTGCCGGCCGGCGGCGTCGCGCTGTCGGTGGTGGCGGCCGGAGCGGTGGTCGCAGCAGGCGCGGCGGTGGTTGCGGCGGCCGGCGGCGTGCCGGCTGCGGCCGGCGCGCTCTGCGCCAGCGCGAGCGGTGTTTGCATGATGAGCGCCAGTGCCGCAGTCGCAGCCAGCCAATATGATTTTTGCATCAGAACCTCCAAAATGCCTGATCCCCAATGACGAAAGCGCCATCCCGCGGGATCGACGCGTGCAAGTCCGCCGACGATAGGCGGGACCCCGCCGACAAACTGTGGCCGAGATCACATTGCCCGCGACGGCATGGCGCATCATAGGCGCATGCCGAACGCAGCGCACGCTCCGAGACCAAGACGCGCACGACAATGTGTCGGGCAAATCCCGGAACACACGCGGCCCGGCTGATATTCTCATCCATCGTTCCCCCGGGAGAGACCGACATGCGTCGCACCATCCTCACTCTTGCATCATTCGCAGCGCTGATCAGCGCAGCATCGCCTGCGGCCCAGGCGCATGCCGGCAACGACAGATATTGCCTGCAAGGCCGCAGCTGGGGTTACCCCGGCAACTGCCAGTTCTCGAACTATCAGCAGTGCATGGCCACCGCCTCCGGCACCTCGGCCTATTGCGGCATCAACCCGCGCTACGCCTTCTCGCAAAGCCGGGACTATTGACACGGCGCGCGCACGTGACACGGCGTGCGCACGCCGCTGCAATTTTTACGCGAACCACACACGCGCCGCGACGATCAGCTTCGCCGATAGGTCGGCGAAGCTGACATTGCTTGGTGGCGACATTTTCAATGACGAGAATGTTATTCGGCGTCGACGCGGAAAAAATTCGCAAAGCGCATCCGCAGCTTGATCGCAACGCTCACGGATGGAACCGGACCTGCGTCGCACGATGTGTGAAGCAGCGCATTGCGACGCCGGATTCCGCGATCTAGCCTGACCTGCATATTTTATGACGAACAACCTTCGCTTTAGTTGCTTGCCGTCGTAACTTTTCATGGAGGTCTTTTATGAGCAGTCGTCACGCCATTACGCCCCGCGGTCTCAACGCCACCCGCTCGCCGCTGTCACAAGGCCGCTTCGGCCGCATGTTTCGCACACTGACGCCGGCGAAATTCGGCGCCAACGAGGCCGACAACATCGCCAACCTCTCGGCGCTTGCCGACAACATGGTGGGCGATTTCGATCCGCCCAAGGACGGCCCCGACGCCGAGGAGAGTGGAATTCCCGCGCTCTACACTTATTTCGGCCAGTTCGTCGATCACGACATCACCTTCGATCCGGTGAGCTCGCTGACCAAGCAGCAGGATCCGGACGGCCTCGTCGATTTCCGCACCCCCTCGTTCGATCTGGACAATCTCTACGGCCGCGGGCCGAACGACCAGCCCTACATGTACGACAACAGCGGCAAATTCCTGCTCGGCGATCCCCTGACCGGCAGCGGCGTATCCAGCGCCGTCGACCTGCCGCGCTTCAAGGGCCGCGCCCTCATCGGCGATCCCCGCAACGACGAGAACAGCATCGTCTCGCAGTTTCAGGGACTGATGCTGCGCTTCCACAATCGCATGGCCGACGACAATGACGGCCTGTCCTTCCAGGACGTGCAACAGCGTGTTCGCTTCCACTATCAATACGTCGTGCTGAACGACTTCCTGCCGCGCATCGTCAATGCAGCCGTGCTGAACGATCTCAAGACCGGCGGGCGCTACGATCACGGCAAGCTCGCCTATTATCACTGGAAGACCTATCCCTACATGCCGGTCGAGTTCTCGGTCGCGGCCTACCGGCTCGGGCACTCCATGATCCGCCCCGGCTATCGCCTGAACGATGCCGACAACATGCTGCTGCAGATCTTCCCCGACCCCAACAACCCCGACAACAACGCGCTGACCGGCTTCCGGTCCATGGGGCCGGGACGCGCGATCGACTGGGGACGCTTCATCGACATCGACACCCGCGCCTATGGCGTCGAGGACGACAGCACCAACCCCGACAACAAGCGGCGGCTGCAGCTCGCCTATCGCATCGACACCTCGCTGGTCGATCCGCTGCGCAGGCTGCCGCCGGAGGTCGCCTCCAATCCGTCGTCGCTGGCACTGCGCAATCTCGAACGCAGTTGGCGGCTTGGCCTGCCCTCGGGCCAGGCGGTGGCGAAAGCGATGCACCAGACGCCGCTGACCGACGAGCAGATCATCGTCGGCCGCGCCGTCGACGTCCCCGGGTCAGGCGATCCGCAAGTGCCGATCGCGTCGATCGCGAACGGCGTGTTCAAAGGCAATTGCCCGCTCTGGACCTACATCCTCGCCGAGGCGCGCCAGTTCGCGACCAAGGTCGCGGTCCCCGCCACCGGCGCGCCGGCGAGCGGAATCACGACGCCGCAGCTCGGCCCCGTGGGCGGCCGCATCGTCGCCGAAGTCTTCCTCGGCATGATGTTCGGCGACGCTTCCTCCCTGCTGTCGCTCGACCCGAACTGGGCGCCGGTGACCGGTCCCGATTTCAAGCTGAAGGATCTCGTGACCTACGCGCTCGGGAACGGCGCTCCGCTGCATTGAGATTGCAACGCTGACAAAGAAAGACCGCCCGCATCGTGCGGGCGGTCCTGTAGGCATGATGTCAGCGATATTTGGTCCGCAAAGATGCTGCCGGCTCGCCGCAAACCTTTCAGCCTTTGGTTCGCTTGTTGAGCCTAATCAAGGCGCCTCAGCACGGTTGGGCTATTGAATAAACATTGTTCAATACACTTGAGCTCATCGTGGCAAGCCTGAGCGAGACAGCAATCGAAAGGATTCGTGCCGAAGGGACCGCGAGGTCCGCGGCGACGATTGACCAGTTGGCCAGAGTGATTCGCTCGATACCCGATGACCAGCTCCCCACGGAAAAGATCAGCGTACGCCATCTCAATTTCTATTATCAGGATGGCAACCAAGCGCTCAAAGACATCTCCATGCCGATCTATGCCAATCGCGTAACAGCGCTTATTGGCCCCTCTGGATGCGGCAAATCGACGTTGCTGCGCGTGTTCAATCGGATGTACAGCCTGTACCCCGGCCAGCGCATCGAGGGCGAAGTCCTGCTAGACGGTGAAGATATTCTCTCGAGAGACCTCGATGCTGTGATCCTGAGAACGCGAATCGGAATGGTATTCCAGAGGCCGACGCCATTTCCCATGTCAATTTATGACAATGTCGCGTTTGGAATTTCCCTCAATCGCCAACTTTCCAAGGCAGAAACGGACACAGCGGTCGAAGCGGCATTGCGCCGCGCAGCGCTCTGGGACGAGGTGAAAGACGACCTTTCCAGGAGCGGATTGGCTTTGTCAGGTGGCCAACAACAGCGCCTCAGCATTGCCCGCACCATTGCAATTCAGCCGGAAGTCATCCTCCTGGACGAACCTTGTTCGGCCATCGACCCGATTTCTTCCGCAAAGATCGAACAGACGATCGACGAATTGAAGCGAGCGCACACGGTGATTATAGTCACCCACAATCTGCAGCAGGCCGCGCGGGTGTCGGACTACGCCGGCTTCATGTATCTCGGCGAGATGGCCGAATTTGGCACCGTGCGCGAAATATTCGTATCGCCCCAGGATTTGCGCACACAACGCTTCATCACTGGCCGCTTTGGTTGAAGCGCGCCGCCGGGAGAGGCGAGAATGAGGCAAATCAAGACGCAGGCCGAGTGTGCGGCGTTCGACTACGTTGCTGCCGCCGCCGGCAATCAAAGGCCGTCTCTCACTTGCCGCATCGACCGTAACCGCGCATGTCTTCTATCCAGCGCGCGCGTTTATGCTCGTCGGCGAATGTAAGCCCATAGAGACTCTCGCGAACCGGCTTGATTCCCGCGAAGCTCAACATACTGCGCTCGAAACAGCGCACGCCAAAGGCCCCGAAATACCAGCGATAGAGCGCCACGGGCATACCCATCGTTACAACGATGCGGGCCGAACGACCGGTAAGCAGGCGCTTGGGGAACTGTTTCTCGCGATATTCCATGGCGAAGCCAGGTCGGAAGATTTGCTCCAGAAAGCCCTTGAACAGCGCTGGCATCGTTCCATGCCAGAGTGGAAACAAGAATACCCAATGCTCCGCCCAGCGCATGTCATCCCGGGCCCCCAGGAGAGAGGGCGGTAATTCACCTGACTCAAATTCAGACTGCGTACGCAACAGCAAAAAGTCGAGCTTTGCGACTTCGATGCGCCGCACCTGATGTCCTGAAGATGTTGCGGCTTCGGCATAAGCATCAGCCATGGCGTTCAGCAGGTGATTGCCTGCCGCATCTGGATGGCCCTGAATGATCGCGATACGTTTCATTCACGCGCTCTTCCGCGGTTCCGCCGTGTCAGCGCGACTTGTAATCGACCCGCCTGCAGCGTCGTTGATCTGAGTCAGGCGCAAAGATCGCTGGAGCCTGGACCACATCGGGCATTCGTCTAAGGCAGCATCTTAGCCTTCGCTTCTGGCGAGGTGAGGAGACATTCAGAAACGCGCGGCGGTGGCGCCTGCCGCTTGATCAGGATCAATTCAAGTCGCGCGCACTCGTCCTAAATGGCCGCCTGCCCGTTCGGCTGCGAGGGGGAATGCGCATGAAGACGTTCCTGAACGTGAACCTCGTGCTGTTGCCGTTTCTGATCTTCTCCGTCCTTATCGCCTACGGGATGCCTGCTGCGGCCATCGGCGCGGGTTCGATTGCATCGCTTGCGGTGTGCGCGTGGCGTCACTTCACGAGCGAAATCGGGATTCTTGAAACCGCAACGCTGTCGATCTTCGGTATGCTGGCGGCCGGGCTGTTGCTTTTTCCAGACGTGGTCGCCGCACAGGCGCCGACGCTGGCGTTCGGAGGATTGGGGGTATTTGCGATCGCAACGGTGGCGCGGCGGCAGCCGTGGACCGCGGAGTTTTCCCGCGCGGACTACCGGGCCGAGACTGCCAGTCCGATCTTCGTCAGCATCAATATGATCGTGTCCGGAATCTGGGGAGTGCTTTTTCTGCTGCTGGCACTCGTCAGCGCATTGAAGGCCGGAGCTGTATTTACGATTGCAATTGTCGCTGCCGGAGCGGTCGCTTCGACCTTCGGGCCGAAATGGCTGATCCGACGGGCATTGACCAGGCGCATCGCTGCGCTCGAGACCTATCACTGGCCGGCACCGGCGTTGGGCGATGCGCATGGCGGTGATTTCGACGTCGCGGTGGTCGGCGCAGGTATCGGCGGGCTGACCGCCGCAGCGCTGCTCGCCGATGCCGGGCTAAAGGTGGTCGTCGCCGAGCAGCACTTTCAGGCGGGCGGGTTTTGCCAGTCATTTTCGCGAAAGCTGCGCCATAACGGCGAGCCGATTGTCTATCGCTTCGATGCCGGCCCGCACGATTTCTCCGGGATCTGGAAAGGCGGCTCGGTGGCCGCCGTTCTGGAGCGGCTCGGCGTCGCGGAACTGATCGAGTGGCGGCGCATCGACCATACTTACCGCTTTCCCGGTCTCGTCATCGACGTGCCCCGCGACTGGCACGATTATGTGGATCAGCTCGCCCGCCTGTTCCCGGAGACGGGAAGCGGATTCGACGGCCTCTTCACCACCATCAACGCGATTCACAACGGCATGACATCGCCGCTGATCGGCAGCGGCGGCGTACCCGGGCTGGGCATGACGGTCGAAACGATACAGGCCTTCGCGAAACAACATCCGCTCGCGGTCGAGTGGCTCGACAAGCCTTTCGACCAGCTGGTTGCGCGGTATATCGCCGATCCGCAGGCCCGGCAGGTGATCGCCGCGCTCACCGGCTACATCAGCGACGGCGCGGAGGCCCTGACCTGCGCGCAGATGGTGCCGCTGTTCGGTTACTATTTTGAAGGCGGCCATTATCCGGTCGGCGGCTCCGGGCATTTTGCCGATGTGCTTGCCAACGTCGTGACCGAGCGTGGCGGTGCGCTCTGGCTCAGTTGCCCGGTCAAGCAAATCGCAATCGAGTCCGGCCGTGCTGCGGGGCTGGTTCTCGCCGACGGCCGGAAAGTAGCGGCGCGGGCGGTGGTCACCAACGCCGACCTGCGGCGGACATTCCTCGAGCTGGTCGATCCGACCGAACTTCCAGGCGACTTCCGCGCGAAGATCGCCGCGGCGGAGCCTGCATTGTCGGCCTTCACGGTTCATCTCGGGGTCGATTTCGTTCCCGACATCAGGCCCGTGGTTTACGCGCATGTTGAACCAAATGTCGGCATCACCGCGATGTCGCTCTTGGATCGTCAGGCCGCGCCGGCCGGACATTCGACCCTGACATTGACCATGCTCTTGCCGCACGCGGAGGCCGAGAGATGGTTTGCAGGCAATCCCGAGGGCGTAGAGTACAACGCTCGCAAAAAACAGGCCGGCGACGCGCTGATCGCCGAGGCCGAGAAAATCATCCCCGGCCTTTCCAGCCATATTGTTTATCGAGACGAAGCCAGTCCGCGGACCTTTGGTCGCTATGACTGGTCGAGCGGGGGCTCAATTTACGGCGTCAGCCAGAAGCACCGGCTCAAAGGAGCCAAGAGTCCGATCCCCGGCCTGGTGGTGGCAGGCAGTTCCACGCACGGTCCCGGCGTGGAGGCCGCCGTGATCTCCGGTGCAGCCGCGGCCAATGCGTTGCTTCCCGGGCTTCTCGCCAGACCGCCCGCGAAGGCCCGCCTCAATCGAGCGGCAGCTTAATACAATGCGGGCGCAATCTCCGCTCAGCGGTCGCAAACGGTTTCCACGAACCTGGCCAGGTTTTCGAGCGAGGATGCCATTCCCGATTCATGATCGGCCTTGCCGATGCCCTGCGGCACGTTCTCTGCGACGACGCTTACAAGCGTCCTGTCGCCTGACGGGTGAAGACGCCAGCTCATGATCATCGTGCCGGCGAATTCAGGTCGATCGGACACGAACTCGATGGCTTGAACAATGCCTTCACCCGGCACCAGCCTGAGGAACCGCCCTGATACGACATCCGTCCGAGACGACGACTTTCCGATATCGTTGCTGAACGACAAGATGATCTTGAAGCGGCCCCCTTCTCTGGCGTCGAACTCCTCGACTTTGGCCTGAGCGCCTGCAGGCGCAATCCAGCGCACCAATTTCTCCGACTCGATGCATGCATCATAGATGCAAGCCGTGTTGGCGCAGATGAAGCGCGAGGATGTGTGGGTCCGGTCGGCGTCGTTCATGTTCACTCCCCGCTTGAACGCCTCAGATCGTCTTATCCTTTAAGACGGTTCAAGCAGTCGTATCCCGACAACCGGCCTTGATCTCTGTATCGAAAGGAGCAGCCAAACAGAACGTAGCCGCTGACCGGCTTCGGCGCCACGGGTCCGGGCCGCACCATCGACTGGGGCCGCTTTATCGGCGAATGCTCAACCTGGGCTTACAACGCGGCAAGGCGCTTCGGTTTCCCGACCGACCATGTCCGCGTCGTCCGCGACATAAGACGCTGGGCGGCACACGCCTCAGCGCGCGCGTCCGAGCCCGACGTCCTCCAGCCGCGTCGCGAACCAGCGCGACTGCTGCTCGTCGACGAGACCGCTGACATAGACCTCCGACATCGTCACGCCGCGCTGGTCCAGCACCAGTAGCACGCCGATCCAATAGGCGAACCAGACATGCGGATCGGTCAGCGCCTTCAGCTTGTGCTGGTCGTGTTCGAGCGGCGTGTGATTGCTCGCCTTGCGGATCTCGATGGCGAGCAGATTGTTCGGGATCTCGCGCTGGTGCACGACGACATCGGGATAGATCGACTTGCCGAGGTGATCGTCGGTCGAGATGATCGTGCCATGCGGCAGATGCAGCGTGCGCTCGCCGAGGCGGTCGTAATTGCAGTCGATCGACCAGCCCTGAAACTGCCGCTCGAGATGCACGGCGAAGCGGTGCGTGATCGCGCGCTCGCCGATATCCTTCTCGAACAGGAATCCCTCGTGGGCGTAGAAGTCCCCGACAGCCGCGATCACCTTGTTCAGCTCGGTCTGCATCGTGCCTCCCGCGCCACACCATCAATGTCGTCCCGGCGGAGGCCGGGACCCATA
>NZ_JAANIH010000101.1 GCF_014529705.1 Bradyrhizobium campsiandrae | reverse complement strand
CCGGCATCCTCATGCTGCTGTCGCTGCCGTGGTTTCCCAACGTCATCCAGGCCTGGGGCAACAACCTTGTCGCCACCGCGATCCTCGCCGTTACGCTCGGCTGGCACATCCGGCATCCGCCCGATGCATCAGCACGGTGAACGGCAGGAACAGCCACATGAAGTAATATTGCCGCGCCAGCGGCGAGGCCACCGTCATCAGGCAGAACAGGATGCCGAGCTCCTCGGCATCCGAGCGCGCGGTTCGCTTGCGTGCCGACGGCATGACGGCGACAAAGCCAAGCCCGAGCAAGACCGATATCAACAGCACGATCCGGTTCGCCGTGCTGTAATCGACGTCGATGACGTTCATCGTGCGCGGCGGCTTGCTCGGATCTTCCAGATTGTAGTTGATCGGCCGGACCAGCCGGTGCGTCACCGCGATGAGGGACTGGTTGACCCACGACCAATTCTGCTCATCGCGCTGGCCGAACCCCTTTTCCGAGCTCGAGGCCACCATGCCCTGATACCAGGTGTTGAGCTCGGCGGCGTTGCGCTCGAAGCCGCGGATCGGCGCCGGCACGACATAGAGCAGGATGCCGATGAAAGCGATCATGCTGAGGACGGCCGCCCATTGCCTCCGCCAGACCAGATAAGGCAGCACCGCGACCGGAAACACCTTGATGGCGGTGGCGAGGGCGAACATGAAGCCTGCGAACCAGGGCCGCCGATGTTGAAGGCACCAGAACCCATAGAGCATCATCGCCAGCAGAACGAGGTTCGGCTGGCCGAGATCGAACATGTCGAACACGAAGGTCACGGTGGCGAATGCCGGCAGTGCTTCCAGCCACGGACCGGGCTTGCGGTCCGAACCGGTCATCGCATTGGAGAGAATGCCCGTGTACCACCACGCCACCCCATTCAGGAGCGACAGCACGAGGTAGAGCGGGACCTTGCCGAACCAGCTCGGGATCGCCAGCAGGATCGCCGGCAGCGGCGGATAGATGAACTCGAACTGCTGACGGAGGTCGCTGGGATAGAGCGGACCGCCATGCAGCACCTGCTGTCCTGCCCAGTACCACAGCGCATAGTCCTTGGTCTTGCCGTGGCCGAATATCTCGGGACCCAGCACATCGGCAGTGAGGATGGCGCAGCAGAGCAGAAACAGCAGATCGAGCGGCGCGCGCAGCGACGGAGGGCGCAATGCGCGAGGTTTTTCTGATGGATTTGAGGGTGTCACTTTATGTCCAGTCGGAAACAAACTGCACGTAGCAGACCGGCGGGCGCTTGGAGAGCCCCCCTCACCCGAATTTGTACTCTGGCAAACCTGCCGCTTATCGCGCCACCGGAGGGGGCTCGCGGACCAGTGGCCCGCAATCGGGCGTTCTGCCTACCTTCGCAGCAGTCCGCCGAGCGCACCACGGACCAGCGCGCGGCCGACCGAGCCGCCGAGCTGGCCGCCGACCGATTTGCCGAGATCGGCCACGACGCCGCCGACCACCTTGTCGGTCACCGTGCGCGTGACGTCGCGCGCGATGCGCTGTCCCGTCGTCAGCCGGTTACGCCCGGTATTGGTGCCGAAGATGGTGCCGACGATCGAGCCGATCTCGCCGAGAATGCCGCCGCCGCTTGCTCCCGCCTGACCGTCGGCCGACGCGGCCGTGCCGGCGATGCGCTTCTGCAGGATCTCGTAGGCGGATTCGGAATCGATCGCGGTGTCGTATTTGCCCTTGACCGGGCTCGCATCCATGATCGCCTTGCGCTCCTCCGGGCTGACCGGCCCGATGCGGGCCGAGGGCGGGCGGATCATGACACGCTCGACCATCGCCGGCGTGCCGTTGCCTTCGAGGAACGACACCAGCGCCTCGCCCTTGCCGAGCTCCATGATCACCTTGGCGGTGTCGAGCTTCGGGTTGGGCCGGAACGTCTGGGCGGCAGCGGCAACCGCCTTCTGGTCGCGCGGCGTGAAGGCGCGGAGCGCATGCTGCACCCGGTTGCCCATTTGCCCGAGCACACGGTCGGGCACGTCGATCGGGTTTTGCGTGACGAAATAAACGCCAACGCCCTTGGAGCGGATCAGGCGGACCACCTGCTCGATCTTGTCCATCAGCGCCTTCGGTGCGTCATTGAACAACAGATGCGCCTCGTCGAAGAAGAACACCAGCTTTGGCTTCGGCAGGTCGCCGGCCTCGGGTAATTCCTCGAACAGCTCCGACAACATCCACAGCAGGAATGTCGCGTAAAGCCGCGGACTCTGCATCAGCTTGTCGGCGACCAGGATGTTGACCATGCCGCGGCCGTCGCGGTCGGTCTTCATGAAGTCCTTCAAGGTCAGCGCCGGCTCGCCGAAGAATTTGGTGCCGCCCTGGTTCTCCAGCACCAGGAGCTGGCGCTGGATGGTGCCGACGGTGGCCTTGGTGACGTTGCCGAAGCCCTGAGCTGCCTTGCGGATCGGCGCAAGCGGATCCTCCTCCGCGTCAGGCCCTTTCTTGCCGCTGTCAGGCACGATGGCGTCGAGCAGCGCCCGCAAATCCTTCATGTCGATCAACGCAAGGCCATTGTCGTCGGCGACGCGGAAGGCGACATTGAGCACGCCCTCCTGCACGTCGTTGAGATCGAGCATGCGCGCCAGCAGCAGCGGCCCCATCTCGGTGATGGTAGCCCGCACCGGATGGCCCTGCTCGCCGAATACGTCCCAAAACACCGTCGAGAACTGGTCGGGCTGGAAATTCAGCCCCATCTCGGCGGCCCGCTTGAGGATGAAATCCTTCGCTTCCCCGACCTCGGAGATGCCGGAGAGGTCGCCCTTGATGTCGGCTGCGAACACCGGAACACCGGCTCGCGCAAATCCTTCCGCCATCACCTGCAGCGTGACCGTCTTGCCCGTTCCGGTCGCGCCGGTGACGAGGCCGTGGCGATTGGCGAGCGCCAGCGTCAGCCAGGCCAGCTCGTCTCCCTTGCCGACGAAGATCTTGTCGTCAGTATCGCCGAGCTTGTTGTCCTGCGCAGTCATCACTCTCTCTATCGTTTGTTTCGGGTATTGAAACGCAAGCCGCCAGTTCCGTAGTTTAACGCAGGTCGCGAGGCGAATGAAACCGTTCAAGGCGATGCCGACCTGCGACATCATCGGGGACTACGCGCGCGGCATGCGCCAAAAGTCGGAAGCGCATAGTCGCACCGCGGCAATTTTTCACCGATTTCTTCTCCCCTCTTGCATCGCTGCAACACTTCTCGCGTCTTCGGGAATGAATCGGAACGTCGCGTGCGTTCATCGCTTGTATTTCACATCACACCGGCTCAAGATCGTTTTTCGAAATAATACTCCGGAATGCAAACCGGCTGAGGGGCGGGTCAATATGGACGAACTGATCGGGCGGCTGGCGACAAACGCCAGCATAGATAGTGCTGTCGCTGAAAAGACCGTCGGCATTATCCTGGGTTTCCTTCGCAGCGAAGGTCCGTCCGACAGCGTGCAGGCCCTGATCGACCAGATTCCGGGTGCAGAAGGGGCGATCGAAGCATCCAGGAGCGGCGGGGGCCTGTCACGGCTGATGGGCGGCGGCCTGATGGCCGTCGGCACGCGCCTGATGGGCCTGGGTCTCGGCATGTCCGACATTCAGACCATTGCCCGTGAACTTTTTCGCTTCGGTCGAGACAAAATCGGAGCGGATCAGATGGGCAAGATCATCGCAGGGACGCCAGGCCTCAGCCAATTCGCCTGAGCTGTCGTATTTATACCGAGTATCATGACATATCCGATCTCCGAGATTGAGGGCCTGCCGGCCTTTGCCGCCAACAAGCTGAAGGCGCACGGTATCCGCACCACCGACGCGCTGCTGAACGCCGCAAGCACGGCCAAGGGCCGCAAGGCACTCTCGGCCAAGACCGGCATCAGCGAGCAGCAGTTGCTGGAGTGGGCCAACGTCTCCGACTACATGCGCATCCCCGGTATGGGCCGGGCCAAGGTCGGCCTGGTCCGCGCCGCCGGCGTCACCACGGTGCGCGAACTCGCCTATCGGAACCCAGCAAGGCTGGCACAGAGCATGCGCGAGGCGAACGACCGAAAGAAGCTCGTCCGCATCCTCCCCTCGGAGAAGTCGGTCGGCGACATCATCGCCAAGGCCAGGAAGCTGCCGCCGAAGATTACGTATTAGGCGCTTACATACGAACCAACGTGCTCCCCCCGTCATCCTAAGGCGCGAGTGGCGTGATGCGAAGCATCGCGCCGGGAGCCTCGAAGGATGCACGGCCATGCTGCCGCCACGCGGAGAGAGCCGGGCCGTCGCCCTTCGAGGGCCGCTGAAGAAGCGGCCGCCTCAGGGAGACGGCGATAGAGCAGCGCTCATACAGCCCCCAATCCCGTCTTGACTCGCCCTGCCCGACCGCGCAAAGCGGGCCGCATGAATGCATCGCCCTCCCCAACCGTCCCGCCGGCCGGCTCGGCCGGGCCTGATGTGCTGCGGACGCTCGTGAGCCGGCCGCTGCCGGCGGTGATGGGCGTGCTCAACGTGACACCCGACTCTTTCTCCGACGGCGGCGATTTCATCGCACCGGACCTCGCGCTGGCGCGGGCCCGCGCCATGATCGCGGCCGGCGTCGACATCATCGATATCGGCGCCGAATCCACCAGGCCCTACAAGGGCGCCCAGCCGGTCACGGCGGCGGACGAACTGGCACGACTCAAACCGGTGCTCTCGGCCATCGTGGCGCTGGGCGTGCCGGTTTCGATCGACAGCATGAAGGCCGACGTCGTGGCCTTTGCGCTGGACCAGGGCGTGGCGATCGCCAACGACGTCTGGGGATTGCAGCGCGATGCCGGCATCGCGCCGCTGGTTGCCGCACGCGGAGCCCCCGTCATCGTCATGCACAACCGCGAGACCGTCGAGTCCGCCATCGACATCGTCGCGGAAATGAAAGCATTTTTCATGCGCTCGCTGGACATCGCCGCAAGAGCCGGCATCGCCCGCGACAAGATCGTGCTCGATCCCGGCATCGGATTCGGCAAGACCGCCGAGCAGAGCATGATCGCACTGGCGCGCTTGCGTGAGCTCGACGTGTTCGGCCTGCCGATCCTGGTCGGTGCCTCGCGAAAACGCTTCATCGCCTCGGTGTCGCCGTCGGAGCCGAAAGAGCGGCTCGCCGGCTCGATCGCCGCGCATCTGATCGCTGCGCAAAAGGGTGCAAAGATCATCCGGACTCATGACGTCGCCGAGACCTTGCAGGCCCTGCGGGTCGCCAACGCAATCGAGAGCAAGCAATGACCGATACGATCTTCGTCACCGGCCTGTCGATCCATGCGCGCCATGGCGTGATGGACCACGAGACCGAAGTCGGCCAGCGTTTCGTCATCGACCTCGAGCTATACACCGATCTGTCGGAGCCCGCGCGCAGTGACCGTCTCGCCGATACCGTCTCCTATGCCGAGGTGGTGGCGACCACGACGGCGGCGTTCAAGAATACCAATTACAAGCTGCTGGAACGCGCGGCGGGTGCAGTCGCCGACGCCATCCTGTCGCACTTCCCGCGCATCCGCGCGGTGAAGATCACCGTGCACAAGCCACATGCGCCGATCGCCGCGATCTTCGATGACGTCGGCATCATGCTGACGCGCTCGCGGCATCCCTGATATGGGAAACGTGCTGATCGCACTCGGCGGCAATCTCGGCGATGTCCGCGCGACATTCAGAAAGGCCATCGCCCATATCTGCGGCATCGCACAAGCCACGGTGATCGCGCGTTCGTCGGATTACATCACCCCGCCCTGGGGCGATGCGGACCAGGATCCCTTCATCAACGCCTGCGTCGAGATCGAGACCGACCTGGATCCGCACGCGCTCTTGTTCGTCATGCAGAAGATCGAACAAAAGTTCGGCCGTGTCAGGGACAAGGAGCGGCGCTGGGGTCCGCGCACGCTCGATCTCGACATGATCGCCTATGACGACGTATCGCTTCAGAAACCCGACCTGACCCTGCCGCATCCGCGCCTGTTCGAGCGCGCCTTCGTCCTGGTGCCGCTGGCCGAAATCGCCGGGGATCGCGTGATATCGGGCATCCGTGTGCGCGACGGCCTCGCCGGCGTCTCGACCCAAGGCATTGAGCGGCTTCCCGATACCGGTTAACCAAAAACAACCGTTTGCAGGGACGGCGCGCCGTGGCAATTTCGCCTGCGCATAAGAAGATATTCGGGAGCCCTTGGCCGTATGACCTCCGTGACTGACGATCTGCCGCTGGCGGCCGATTTTCCCAACGCGACGGACGCGGATTGGCGCAGGCTGGTCGACGGCGTGCTCAAGGGCGCGCCGTTCGAGAAGCTGGTCGGCAGGACCTATGATGGTCTTAGGATCGAGCCGCTCTACCCCCGCGCCAAGGGCGTTGCGCCGGTGGCGGGACGAGCAGCGGCGGCACCCTGGCAGATCATGCAGCGGATCGACCATCCCGATGCAGCGGCCGCGAATGCGCAGGCCTTGCAAGATCTGGAGAACGGAGCAACAGGACTTGCCCTGGTGTTCGCCGGCGCCAACGGCGCTCGCGGCTTCGGCCTGGAACCTTCGGCCGGTGCGGTCGCGAAAGCATTGAAGGACATTCATCTCGATGCTGGCATCGGCATCGAGCTCGAGATCGGTCCACAATCGCGGATGGCTGCGATCCACGTCGCGGAATATGTGAAGAGCAACGGTCTCGATCCCGCCGCCTGCAATATCCGCTTCGGACTCGATCCGCTCGCGGCCGGCGCGGTGTGGGGTCATAGCCCCTACACTTGGGACGAGATCGTTCCAGCCGTCACGGGCGGCATCAAGGGCCTTGCCGCGCTCGGC
The DNA here is from genome assembly GCF_014529705.1 of Bradyrhizobium campsiandrae. Taxonomy (GTDB): domain Bacteria; phylum Pseudomonadota; class Alphaproteobacteria; order Rhizobiales; family Xanthobacteraceae; genus Bradyrhizobium; species Bradyrhizobium campsiandrae. The sequence goes on along the minus strand of NZ_JAANIH010000101.1, from coordinate 15,667 downwards.
TTCAAAGGGCCGTTCGCGTCCGCTGACGGGCGCGTAATCCACGATGCCGGTGGCTCCGAGGTGCAGGAACTCGGCTTCGTGCTCGCCTGCGGCATCGCTTACTTACGCGCGATCGAAGGCGCCGGCATTCCGCTGGAGGCTGCGCAAGGCATGGTCTATGCCCGGCTTGCCGCGGATGCCGACCAGTTCCTGACCATGGCCAAATTCCGCGCGCTGCGGCTGTTGTGGGTGCGCATCGAGACAGCGTGCGGATTGACGCCAAAGCCGCTGTTCATCGCCGCCGATACAGCCTGGCGCATGCTGACGCAGCGCGATCCCTATGTGAACATGCTGCGCGCAACCATCGCGACATTCGCGGCCGGGCTTGCCGGTGCCAATGCGGTCACCGTGCTTCCGCATACGTTGGCGCTCGGCCTGCCCGATCCGTTCGCGCGACGCGTGGCGCGCAATACGCAGCTCCTGCTGCTGGAGGAGAGCAATCTCGCCAGGGTCAGCGATCCGGCCGCCGGCTCCGGCGGCATCGAGACGCTGACCGCGCAGCTGTGCGAAGCGGCCTGGACGCTGTTCCAGGAGAGCGAGAAAGCCGGCGGCGCTTTCGCCGCGCTTCAGCACGGCGTGTTCCAGAGCAAGGTCGCAGCCACGCGCAAGGCGCGCGATGCCAATATCGCAAAGCGCCGCGACGTGCTGACCGGCGCCAGCGAGTTTCCGAACCTGCATGAGAGCGACACCGCGGTGCTGAAGGCAACGCCGGTTACGCTCGCGCCCTATGGCGAGCAGAAGTACAAATTCGATGCGCTGCCGCCGATCCGGCTGGCGGAGCCGTTCGAGGCGCTGCGCAACAAATCAGATGCGGCGCTGAAGGCGCGCGGAGCCCGGCCAAAAGTGTTTCTGGCCAATCTCGGCACGCCCGCCGATTTCACCGCGCGTGCGACCTTCGCAAAGAGTTTCTTCGAGGCCGGCGGCATCGAGGCCCTCGACAGCGAGGGCTTTGCCGATCCGGCCAAGCTTGCGGCCGCCTTCAAGGCCTCCCGCGCCGAGCTCGCCTGTCTTTGTTCCAGTGACAAGGTCTATGCGGAACAGGCCGATGCCGCCGCGAAGGCCCTGCAAAGCGCTGGCAGCAGACATATCTATCTCGCAGGCCGCCCGACCGATACCGAGGCGGCGCTGCGGGCTGCCGGCGTCACCGGCTTCATCTTTGCCGGGGCCGACGCGCTTGCCACGCTGCAGGAGGCCTATCGACGGATGGAGCAGGCATGACCGAAGCAGGCAAACCAGTTCTCACCGGCGGCTGCCAGTGCGGCGCCGTGCGCTTTGCGATCTCGGCAACGCCGAACAAGGTGTCGATCTGCCATTGCCGGATGTGCCAGAAGGCGAGCGGCGCGCCGTTCGCCTCCTTCGCCGACATCAACCGCACGGATTTCGCCTGGACCAAGGGACAGCCGTCGTTCTTTCGCTCCTCCACGATCGCCGACCGCGGCTACTGCGCCGCCTGCGGCACGCCACTGAGCTTCGGCCGCATCAACGGCGACCGGATCGAGATCATGACCGGTGCCTTCGACCGACCAGACCGGCTGGTGCCGACCCGGCAATACGGAACTGAATCGCGCCTCGGCTGGGTGGTCGGCATCTCCAACCTGCCGAGCCAGACCACGCAGCAGAATTACGGACCGGAGAAGATGGCGACCATCGTCAGCCACCAGCATCCGGATCATGATTGAGCGTCTATGATATGGTTGAGACCATGAGCCGCATTCCAAACTTTGCAGACATTGCCTTCGAGCGGACCGCCGCCGCCGCACCGTCAGGGAGCGCCGAGCCTTGGCTGACGCCCGAAGGCATCGTGGTGAAGCCCGCTTACGGCGAAGCCGATCTCGCCGGGCTCGACTTCCTCGAGACCTATCCCGGCATCGCGCCGTTCCTGCGCGGACCCTACCCGACCATGTATGTCAACCAGCCCTGGACGGTCAGGCAATATGCCGGCTTCTCCACGGCGGAGGATTCCAACGCGTTCTACCGCCGCAATCTTGCGGCCGGACAAAAAGGCCTCTCGGTCGCCTTCGACCTCGCCACCCATCGCGGCTATGACTCTGACCACCCGCGCGTCGGCGGCGACGTCGGCATGGCCGGTGTGGCGATCGATTCCATCTACGACATGCGGACGCTGTTTGCGGGCATTCCGCTCGACCAGATGAGCGTGTCCATGACCATGAACGGCGCGGTGCTGCCGATCCTCGCGCTCTACGTCGCAGCCGCCGAGGAACAGGGCGTGCCGCCGGAGAAGCTGTCAGGAACCATTCAGAACGACATTCTGAAAGAGTTCATGGTGCGCAACACCTATATCTATCCGCCCGCGCCCTCGATGCGGATCATCTCTGATATCTTCGCCTACACCTCGCAGAAGATGCCGAAGTACAATTCGATCTCGATCTCCGGCTATCACATGCAGGAAGCGGGCGCGACGCAGGATCTCGAGCTCGCCTATACGCTCGCCGACGGCGTCGAATATCTTCGCGCCGGACTTGCCGCCGGCCTCGACGTCGACCGCTTCGCCCCCCGCCTGTCGTTCTTCTGGGCGATCGGCATGAACTTCTTCATGGAGGTCGCCAAGCTGCGCGCGGCGCGCCTGCTCTGGGCGAAGCTGCTCAAGCCGTTCAACCCGAAGGACCCGCGCTCGCTCTCGCTGCGCACGCACAGCCAGACCTCGGGCTGGTCGCTGACCGCGCAGGACGTGTTCAACAACGTGATGCGCACGACCGTGGAAGCCATGGCGGCGACGCAAGGCCATACCCAGTCGCTGCACACCAATGCGCTCGACGAGGCGTTGGCGCTGCCGACCGATTTCTCGGCGCGCATCGCCCGCAACACCCAGCTGTTCCTGCAGCAGGAGAGCGGCACCACCCGCATCATCGATCCCTGGGGTGGCTCATACTATGTCGAGCGGCTGACACGCGATCTCGCCGCGAAAGCGTGGGGCCACATCCAGGAGGTCGAGGAGCTCGGCGGCATGGCCAAGGCGATCGAGGCCGGCGTGCCGAAGCTGCGCATCGAGGAGGCTTCCGCCAAGACGCAAGCCCGCATCGATGCCGGCAAGCAGGCCGTGATCGGCGTCAACAAGTACAAGCCGACGGACGAGGCGCCGATCGATATCCTCAAGGTCGACAACACCAATGTCCGTCGCCTGCAGATCGACAAGCTGACGCGGCTGAAATCCGAACGCAACCAGAAGGACGTCGATGCCGCGCTCGCCGCGATCACGCGTTCGGCCGGCGAAGGCAACGGCAATCTGCTGGCACTCGCGATCGACGCGGCGCGCGCGAAAGCCACCGTCGGCGAAATTTCGGACGCGATGGAGAAGGTGTTCGGCCGGCACCGCGCCGAGATCAAGTCCATCACCGGCGTCTACAAGCGGGAGGCGTCCAGCATGGGCAACCAGGTCGAGAAGGTTCAGGCGCTGATCGATGCCTTCGAGGAGGCGGAAGGCCGCCGCCCGCGCATCCTGGTCGCCAAGATCGGCCAGGACGGCCACGATCGCGGCCAGAAGGTGATCGCATCGGCCTTCGCCGACATCGGCTTCGACGTCGACATCGGGCCGCTGTTTGCAACCGCCGACGAAGCGGCGCGGCAGGCGGTCGAGAACGACGTCCATATCCTCGGCGTCTCTTCGCTGGCCGCAGCTCACCTCACCGCGGTGCCCGACCTCAAGGCCGCGCTAAAGAATCAGGGCCGCGAGGACATCATGATCATTGTCGGCGGCGTGGTGCCGCCGCAGGATTACGAGGCGCTCTATGCGGCCGGCGCCGAAGCGATCTTCCCGCCCGGCACCGTGATCGCAGAGGCGGCCGAGGAGCTGATCCGCAAGCTCAACGCCCGGCTCGGGCACAGCGAGGCGGCGGCGTAATCCGCCGCCCTCGGCCTTCCGGCATCAAACCGGCGAGCGCGCTGCCGCGACCAATCCTCACGTCCCGGCGTCCGCACTTGCGCGTTCTGCGCCGGTTCATCTGGCGGTCATTACCCTCGTGGAGACATCGGCGCCGCCGCGACGGCGGAGGGAAGCAGGAATTGATGGACCTTGAAGTGACATATCATCGTGCAAATTTGCGGGCCGGGTTGCTCGCGATGTTTTCTGCCATCGTCATGATCGGCCTGGCCTCTCCCTCCCTCGCCGCCGATCCCAAGCCCGACGCCGTCGTCAAGAACAGGAACATCGACGCACGCGTCTTCCTCGACGGCAAGATCAAGGCCGATGCGGCGCTGTCGGCCGACTGCCTCGCCGAAGGCAAGAAGTGGCTCGACAAGAACGCGGCCGACGCGGCCGCCTCGCGCAAGGAAGATCCGCAATTCTTCAAGGACGGCGGCTGGGATTTCGAGCGCAAATATTCGATCCGCTCCGTCGTTGCCGAGCGCTATGTCAGCGTCCTGCGCGACGACTACATGGATACCCGTGGCGCCCATCCCAATTCGGACGTGAACACGGTGCTGTGGGACAAGTCCGAGAACAAGCGCATCTCGATCCGCCCGTTCTTCACCGAGACCGCCGACAACGGCGCGACCATGAAGGCGATGGTGAAGGCCATCATCGCCTCGCTGAAGGTCGAGAAGAAGAAGCGCGACAGCAGCGAGACTGCGACCGAGGAATGGTTCAAGGACCTCAAACCGAGCCTGCTCAAGATCGGCGCCGTCACGCTCGCGCCGTCGACCGAAGCGGGCAAGAGCTCCGGCCTCACCTTCCACTACCCGCCCTATGCGGTCGGCCCCTACGCCGAGGGCCAATATGTCGCATTCGTGCCGTGGGAGGCATTGAAGCCCTACCTCACGCCTGAAGGTGCTCGCATTTTCGGCGGTGCGCGGCCCAACGGCGACGCCGAGGAGCAGCAATAGCGAGGAAACCCGTTGCTCACAGCGCCGCAGGGCCGCCGCTTGCGACATCGGCGCAAAGCCGCATAACATGGAACCCCCACACCAGCCCGATTCCCGAGGGCGCCGCCGGGATCATTGATGTCAGGGATCACGCGCCGCGTTTTTGCGGCCTCTTCGGTGGCTGCCGCCACCTCAGCTTTTCTCACGCCGGCACGTGCGCAAGCCTATCCGGCGCGGCCAGTGACCTTGATCGTGCCCTGGGGTGCGGGCGGCGGTTCGGACGCGACCGCGCGCATCATCGCGACGCTGCTGGAAAAGGAGTTCGGCCAGCCGTTCAACGTCGTCAATCGCACCGGCGGATCCGGCGCCGTCGGCCATGCCGAGATCGCGGCCGCGCAGCCGGATGGCTACACGATCGGCATGCTGACCGTGGAAATCGCGATGCTGCATTGGCAGGCCCTGACGCAGCTGACGCCGCGTGACTTCACCCCGCTGGCGCTGATGAACGAAGACCCGCCAGGCATCCAGGTCTCCACGTCCTCGCCGTACAGGACGGCGAAAGAGCTCGTGGATGCCATCAAGCTGGCGCCACCGGGACGCTTCAAGGCCTCGGGCACCGGACAGGGCGGCATCTGGCATCTCGCGCTGGTGGGCTGGATGCAGGCGATGGGATTGCCGGCCAACCAGGTGGCCTGGTCGGCGTCGAATGGCGCAGCGCCAGCCATGCAGGATCTCGTTGCGGGCAGCCTCGATCTCACCACCTGCTCGGTGCCGGAGGCACGCACCACCATCGAGGCCGGCCAGGCGCGAAGCCTTGCAATCATGGCGCATTCGCGCAATCGGATCTTTCCTGACGTTCCGACGCTGAAAGAGACACTCGGCGTCGACTATTCAACCAGCTCATGGCGCGGCATCGGCGCCCCCAGGGGCCTCGCCCCTGATATCGCCATCAAGCTGACCGCCGCCCTGAAGAAGGTGTACGATTCCCCTGCATTCAAGGACTTCATGACCGGACGCGGCTTTGGCACCGTGTGGCGCGACGCCGGCCAGTTCGATGCCTTCATGGACCAGGCGGATCGCCAGATGGGGCAGGCCATGAAGGCGGCCGGTTTTGCCAAAACCTGATTTACCGAGGCCTGATTCACCAAGCCCTGAGGGGCCCTCGCCTGCCTGCTTGCGCCGTTGTAAAGCAGGGCATGGTCGAGAAGAAGACTCCGCTGGATATCACCTCCCTCGCCCGCGACGTACGCGCGGGCCATCGCGCGGCGCTGGCGCGGGCCATCACGCTGGTCGAGAGCCGCCGCAGCGACCATCAGGCGCTGGCGCGTGAACTGGTGCAGCAATTGCTGCCGAACACCGGCAAGGCGGTTCGCGTCGGTATCACGGGTTCGCCCGGCGTCGGCAAGTCCACCACCATCGACGCGCTGGGTTCCTATCTGATCGAGCAGGGCAACAAGGTCGCGGTACTCGCGGTCGACCCGTCCTCGGCCCGCAGCGGCGGCTCGATCCTCGGCGACAAGACGCGGATGGCGCGGCTTTCGGCCTCGGCCGACGCCTTCATCCGCCCCTCGCCGTCGTCAGGCACGCTCGGCGGCGTTGCTGCCAAGACGCGCGAAGCCATGCTGCTGTGCGAGGCGGCCGGCTTCGACGTCGTGCTGGTGGAGACCGTCGGCATCGGCCAGTCCGAGACAGCCGTTTGCGACATGACCGATTTCTTCCTCGCCCTGATGCTGCCCGGCGGCGGCGACGAGTTGCAGGGCATCAAGAAGGGCCTGGTCGAGCTTGCCGACATGATCGCGATCAACAAGGCCGACGGCGACAATCTCAAGCGCGCCAACGCCACCGCTGCCGACTATCGCGGCGCGCTGCATATCCTCAGCCCGCGCTCCGAGCATTGGCATCCGCCCGTCGTCACCTATTCGGCACTGGCCGGCACCGGCATCGCAGAACTCTGGCAGAAGGTGCTCGATCATCGCAAGGCGATGACTGCATCAGGGGAGTTCGCCGCGCGGCGGCGCGAGCAGCAGGTGAAGTGGATGTGGTCGATGCTGGAGCAGCGCATGCTGGCGCGGCTGCGCAGCGAGGCCTCGGTGCGGGCCAAGGTCAGGAAGATCGAGGCTGACGTCGCCGACGGACATCTCACCCCGGCGCTCGCCGCCGAACAGATCCTGGAGTTGCTGCAATGACGCCAAAGCTCCGCATTCTCCTCACCGGCTTCGGCCCGTTTCCCGGGGCGCCATATAATCCGACCCAACCGCTGGTGGCGCGGTTGGCACATCTGCGCCGTCCGGCGCTCGATGATGTCGAGATCTCGCGCCATATCTTTCCGGTGACCTACGCCGCGGTTGACCGGCAATTGCCTGACGTGCTGGCAAAGGTGAAGCCGGACGCGCTCCTGATGTTCGGCCTCGCGGCGCGCACGCCCTACCTGCGCATCGAGAGCCGTGCCCGCAACGCCGTCACCATGCTCTGGCCGGATGCCGCCAACACCCGCTCGAGCAAGCGCGGCATCGCCGGTCACGCCGACGCCATGAATTTCGGCCCGCACACGGCACGATTGCTGCGCGCCGCGCGCCTGACCGGCATCGATGCGCGGCCCTCACGCGATGCCGGCGCCTATCTCTGCAACTATCTGAGCTGGCGCGCGATCGAGAATGTCAGGGCGGGTGGACCGAAGCTGGCCGCATTCATCCACATTCCGCTCCTGGCGCGCAGCGGTGCTGTCCGGCGCAAGGGCGCTCCACGCATCACGCTGGAGGAGCTGGTGGATGCGGGGGAAGCGATGCTGATGGCGATGGTCGGGCTGGCAAGGAAGGCGCGGAACACGCAGGCCTTGCGGTAAACATTTAACCCTACCGCGAACAATCCCGACGAGCCCGTCCGCCCTGCGCTACCTAACCTGTCGCGGACACCCTCCCCGCGTCCGCCGAAGGACGCGCCATGGACCTCAATCGCCGTCATCTCATCGGAGCTTCGACCGCCGGCATCGCCGGCGCGCTCGCCATGCCTGTTGGCGCCGCGCGCGCAGCGCCGCTGACCGCGTTGCTGGGACGCGATGCAACCCAATATGGCGTACGACCCGGCGCGAGCGAGGACCAGACGCGCGCGCTCCAGCGCGCCATCGACGAAGCTGCGCGTGCGCAAATGCCGCTGGCACTCCCGCCCGGAATCTACCGCACCGGCCTGCTGCGGCTTCCGAACGGCGCGCAGCTGATCGGCGTGCGCGGCGCGACCAAACTCGTCTTCAGCGGCGGAGCTTCCGCGATCCAGAGCGAAGGCTCCGATGCGATCGGTCTCACCGGCATCACCTTCGACGGCGGCGGCATTCCGCTGCCGACGCGGCGCGGTCTGATCCATGTCCTCGGCGGGCGCGACGTCCGCATCACCGATTGCGAAATCATCGGCTGCGGCGGCAGCGGAATCTGGCTCGAACAAGTCTCCGGCGATATCTCCGGCAACATCTTCACCAACATCGCGGTGACGGCGGTGGTCTCGTTCGACGCCAGGGGCCTCAGCGTCTCCCGCAACACGATCGTCGGCACCAACGACAACGGCATCGAGATCCTGCGCACCGCGATCGGCGATGACGGCACGCTGGTGGCCGACAACCGCATCGAGGACATCAAGGCCGGCCCCGGGGGCTCCGGCCAGTACGGCAACGCCATCAACGCCTTCCGCGCCGGCAACGTGATCGTGCGCGGCAATCGCATCAAGAATTGCGACTACTCCGCGGTGCGCGGCAACTCGGCCTCCAACATCCACATCACCGGCAATAGCGTCAGCGACGTGCGCGAGGTCGCGCTGTATTCGGAGTTCGCGTTCGAGGCCGCGGTGATCGCCAACAACACCGTGGATGGTGCCGCGGTCGGCGTCTCCGTCTGCAATTTCAACGAAGGCGGCCGTATTGCGGTCGTTCAAGGCAATATCATCCGCAACCTGATCCCGAAGCGCCCCATCGGCACTGCGCCCGACGACGACGCCGGAATCGGCATCTATGTCGAGGCGGACAGCTCGGTCACAGGCAATGTGATCGAGAACGCGCCGTCCTACGGCATCGTCGCCGGCTGGGGCAAATATCTGCGCGACGTCGTGATCTCGGGCAACGTGATCCGCAAGGCACTGGCCGGCGTCGGCGTCTCCGTCGTAGCAGGCGCCGGCACCGCACTCGTCAACAACAACATGATCTCGGAAACCCCGCGCGGTGCCGTGGTCGGCCTCGATCATGCGCGAGCGGTGACGGCAGACCTGTCGGCGGAAGGCGCACAACGTTTCGTGCAAGCGATGGTCGGCGGGAACGCCGTGCGACAGTAGGTGCCCGGCAACTGCCCTAGAACGCGTTCCTGAGCAGCGGGTATTTTGCCTCCAGACCGTCGAGGCTGAAGGTGAATTCGACGACGCGCTCGGGGGCCGCGACGATTTCCTCGGCTGGCGGGCTGAATTGCGGCAGAAGCATCGCCATTGCGGCTGGCGCCGGTGGCTTCACTGCGGGCGCCGCGGCGGGCGGCACTGCAGATGTGACGAACGGCGGCAGCACAGCCGGCGCGGTGCGCGGTGCAGCCGGGGGGGACGCGACGGGCGATCTCACCTCAGGCACGGCAACCTGCGCCCTCGCTGCGGGTGCCTTGAGCGACGGCATCTTCGCGGGCGCGGTGAACGAGGCCATCAGAGCGGCCACCTCGGCCGTTGGTGCGGCAACCGGAGCGATCGGCGCTTCGACGATCTCGGCAAGGACGTTCGGCTCGGGTTCGAGCCTGACCGGAACGGACGTCTCGGGCGCGATGTGCACCGCCTTCGGCTGCATGGTCTGGGCCTGCTCGCGCGGGAACACGCGCGGCATGGTCGCCGGCGACCAGCCGAATGCGGAGGTCACGCTCGCGGCGGCCGCGGCGACGTCCCCGCCGGTCGCAAGGGCGCGCCAGGTCTCGACCGCGCGCTTGGCTTCCTGGATGTTTTCGAGGAATGCAATTTCGCTGTGATAGCGGCGCCAGCGTCCGGTCTCGAACATTTCGGACAGATGCTCCAACCGTTGTTCGGCGAGAGCGCACCAGCGCGCCGCAAGCTCGCGACCGGCAGCCGCGGTACGAACCGACTCTTGGCGATGTGTCATAAACCAGCCCGTCAGGAGAAAATACGGACGCGACGCAACGCACACGAATCAATTTAGAAGCGACATGAATATTTTGTGGAAAAGATTTGACTTGTCCAGCAACGACACGGCTCTCGTCATGAAATACCGTAGTCGTGCGGAGTTTTCAGGGATTTGCGAGTCAAGCTTTGCACAAGCATAGCGGGCTTGCCGGGCGCCGGTGCCGAGTCCTGGTGGCGATCGCACTCGCGGCTTCAACCGCAAGCTGATCTCACACAACGCTTCAAGAAATCGGATGCTCAAAAAGAAAAGACCCGTCCGGGGGGACAACCGGACGGGTCGAGCCATATGGGCGCTTGGGGTGGATGGGCGCTCGCGCCTGATATGACTGATGGGGAGGGATGACCGCTCCCACATTATTTGGTCGTGGCAGCTGGCTGAACGTTCAAAGTGGCGTTTGAATTTTTAACCTTTGGCCGCCGCGCAATGTCGTCGCAGGCGCTATCGCGCCGCCGGCCTATCTGCCTGAGAAACCGCGGATTTATCGTCCACGCTCGACAGCGAGGGCTGCACGATCGCGCGGACGCCGGGGTCGTCGCGGCGCTTGTCGGCATCTTCACGTTTAGTTGTACCTGATGCAGATGCGACCGGCGTTGTGCCATCGGTGGGAACGGCCGTCACCGCGGCAAACGCATCGGCCTCGCCGTCGCCATAGAGATCATCACGCCCGGGTGAACCGAGGTCGCGCGCGGTCTTTGCCAGCGTCATCCGCAGCGCTTCCGGCTTCAGGGCGTAGTTGCGTTCGAGCAGCAGTGCCGCGACGCCGGAGACATAGGCGGCCGAGAACGAGGTTCCCGACGTGATCTGGTACTTGCCGTCGGGTGCCGGCAGGAAGATGTCGACCCCGGGCGCAGCCAGCGCGATGTAATTGCCGCGGTTGGACGCGGTGAACAGCCTGTCCTGCTGGTCGGTCGCGCTGACCGCAATCACATTGGGGTTGGCGGCGGGATAGAGCGGCGGCGATTTGGCGCCGGCATTGCCGGCGGCCGCGATCAGTACCAATCCGCGGGCGGCGGTCGCCGCGATCGCGCGCTCGATCACCGGGTCCTTCGGACCGGCAAAGCTCATATTGACGATCTGGGCGCCATGCTCGGCGGCATAATTGAGCGAGCGCAGGATGACGTAGGACGAGCTCTCGGCGCTGCCGGTGGTACCGCCGAAGGCCCTGATGGCGATGATGCGCGCCTCCGGCGCGCTGCCCATCAGCTTGGCATGTGCCACGATGGCCCCGGCAATGCCGGTGCCGTGAAGATGGGGCGCCTCGCCGCCGCCGAGCGCGTCGAAGACGTCGGCAATGGAATTGGCAAGCTCGGGATGCCGGGAGTCGATTCCGGAATCGATCACGGCGACGGTGACGTTGGTGCCGTGCGCCAGGGTGTGCGCCTGCGGCAGGCGCAGCTTTGACAGCGCGTATTGCGCCGGATCGCCCTCGGTCGGCACGGCCGGCTTCTGATCCTGAAGCAGATAGCGGAAGTTCGGCTGAAGCGAGCGCACGCTGGAATCGGCCGCGAACTCGCGCCGCACCGTCTCGGACGAACGTCCGTCGGTGATGCGGAACAGGCCGACCGTGGCCCCGATCAGCGGGACATTCTCCGAAGCGACGCGGGTCAGGCCGTGGCGCCGCGCGAGCTCGTCGGCTTCGGCGCCCGACAGCGCGCCGTCGATCTCGGCGACGAATTCGCCCGCGAAGCTGCGCGAGCCGATGGCGGCGGGCGGGTTGTTATCCCGTCCTTTGCCGGTGCTCTTCTTGCCTGATTTGCCGGAGCCGTCACCGCTCGCATTTGGCTGACCGAGGCACTCACCGTCGGCGTCGCGATATGGGGCGGAGCACGACGGATAGAGGTTCGGCGAGTAGTGCGCATAGGGCAGCACCGTCGTAGGCGCCAGCCGTGCCGAGATATGAGGCGCCGGCACCACGCGCGGACCGCGATCGACGCTCATGGCGCGTGCCGCGACGTTCGGGGAGATCGTGGGCGTGCGCGAGGGAATGTTGATCGTGGGCGTGCGCATGATCGCCTGGGCGTGCGCGACCTCGATCCCGAGGCAGGCGGCGAGCAGGAGCATGGCTCCGGCCGACGAAGCATAGGCCCCGGCCCGCGATCGACTCTCAGACTTGCGCATCATTGGTGCGAAGGCGGGTTCAGGGCGCCGCCACGGCGAGGGTGACAAACTTCTCGCGCTGCATCCTGGCGAGCAGCGCGGCGAGCTCGTCCTGGCTCATCGCCTTGTCGAACTGGAGGCGGAACATACCACCCTTGGCATCGCCGATGATCGAGGCCTGGTAGCTGTCGAGCAGCGCCGTGATGTCGGCGACGCGCGCCTCGGGCGTGAAGCGCACCAGCGCCCGTGACGGCGCAGCCGCCCCGAGCTCGCGCGTGATCGGCGCGCCGGTCGAGAGCGATGCGGTCTGGTAGGTCGCGGGCTGGCTCTTCATCAGCACGGCGCCGATGATGCCGGCCTGGAGCACCAGCGCGACGGCGCCGAGACTCGCGGACCAGGCCAGCGTGCGCGGCGACAGGCTGGCGAAGAACGTGGCAATGCGTGCCGACAGCGGCAGCGAACCGGTCGCCCGCGCCGGCTCGGCGTCGATCGCGGCGAACAGCTTTTGCATCGCGCGCGCCGAGGGAGCACCCAGGCTCTCGTTCAGGTGGATGGTCTCTTCATACTCGCCGCGGATCGCCGCATATTGTTTTGCGAGCTCCGGATCGCTGGCAAGCGCTTCCTCGACGCGGCGCGCATCGCGCGCGTTCAGCGTGCCGGCCGCGTGCCAGGGCAGCAGCATCTCGATTTCACTGGGCTCTTGCTCCAGCATCTTCTTGCTCAAAGCCATCATGGCCAGCCTCGCTCAATGCCGGCTGCCTTCAGCAGTTCGGCCAATTTCTTGCGCGCATAGAACAAGCGCGTCTTCACCGTGTTCTCAGGGATCCCGACGATTTCGGCCACCTCTTCCACCGATTTCTCGTGGTAGTAGACGAGGTCGACGATTTCGCGGTGGTCCGGCGAGAGGCCCGTCAGACACTCCCGCAACGCTTCACTGGTATCCTTCTTCTGCACCGCCGTTTCCGGATCGTCGGATGAATCCTCGATCGCGTTGGCGGCTTCGTCGTCCAACTCAAAATCCTTCCTGCGCCGGAGCGCAGACAGGGCCTTGAATCGGGTGATTGCCAAAAGCCAGGTGGAAACAGCGGACCGGCCCTCGAACTTGCCGGCCTGACGCCAAACGTCCAGAAACACCTCGCTGATGAGGTCTTCCGCCGTCTGCTCGTCCCGCACGAGCCTGAGCCCGAACCTGTAGACCCTGACATGGTGCCGCCCGTACAGCACCTGCATGGCGAGCCGGTCACCTTGGGCGATCCTGGCGATGAGGACCTCGTCCGTAGCCGCCTGTGTCACGCTCAAAGGCCGTCTCGCAAGATTGGTCGGGTCGATCCGGCGGCGGGTTCGACGGGAGATGCAAAATTATTCAACCTACCGCAGTCATACGGGAACGTGTGTGATCTACCCCACATACGCGCAGTTTCCTGGTCCCACCCGTGGCGGTTGGTTGTTTCGCTAAAGAAAGGTAACATAGTATGGAAACACTCTCTTCGGACTTGCCGTTGGACCCGGCACAGACGGCCTGATCAGGGTCGGTCCATAACATGACCCCGTGCAGCTTATGTCGCACGGCGCCGGCTTTGGTCCGCGATATCGACTGCGATGCCTAACTGGCTGCAAAATTCCATGCGGCTGGAGCCCCTCACCCGCGCGGCGTCCCCTCGGATTCGGTTTGCAAGGATACCAAACCTAAAGGCTTGCCACGTAGACTTTTTCGGCTGACATCGACCCATTGGCAGGACCATGAGCACGGCCGCGACGTCCTTTCCGGAGAGGAGTGCCGCTGAGACCGCGGATATCGTCCTTACGCCCGAGGCGGCCGCGCCGGCGGTGCTGGCGCGTCGGATCCGGCAGCGCCGGCAGATGTATATCGGCCAGGTCGCGAGCTATTCGCTCGGCGCCTTCGTGCTGCTGCTCTACGCTTATGACGGTGCCGTTGGCATCAACGTTCCGTCGCTGTTCTGGGTTGGCGGCCTCCTGATCATCGGCATCTTCGTGGTGATGTCGGAGGCCGGCGTCGGCGACAGACACAGCGATCATTACCTCACCGTCTTTCAGATCTCGGCGCATATGGCGCTGCAGTTCGTGTTCCTGGTGTCGGTGCCGACGATCGGGATCGCCTTCATCAGCGTGCTGTTCCTGATCTTCGCATTCGGCACGCTGCGCATGACTTCGGCCCAGGCGATGCTGACCTGGGCATTTGCGACCGTCGCGCTCGCGGCCGCGTTCCTCGGCTCCGACCTGCCGATCGGCATGCCGGTCGCGACAAGGCTGCAGCGGATCGCCTCGATGCTGTGCTTCGTGCTGGTGATCGGCCAGTGCGCCTTTCTCGGCCTGTTCGGCGCAACGCTGCGCAAGATCCTGTACCGGCGCAGCATCGAGCTCAAGGCCGCCTATCAGCGCATCGAGGAGCTCGCCGAGCTCGACGAGCTGACCGGCGCCTACAACCGCCGTTGCATCATGCGCCTGCTCGACGCCGCAATGGAAAAGTCGCGGCAGTCGGCCACGCCTTGCGCCATCGCGCTGATCGACCTCGACTGGTTCAAGGGCATCAACGACGCCTACGGCCATCCGGTCGGCGACGAGGTGCTGCGGACCTTCGCCATCACCATCTTCGCCAACATCCGGCCCGACGACCGCTTCGGCCGCTATGGCGGCGAGGAGTTTCTGCTGCTGCTGCCCGGCACCGCAAGCGAGGCCGCATCGCGCATGCTCGAGCGGCTGCGCAGCATCGTCGCCGAGCTCGACTGGAGCGCATTCTCGCCCGGCATGAGCGTGACCATTTCCGCCGGCGTCGTGACGCTGCGCGACACCGATACTGCCGATATGTTTCTCGCACGCGCCGACAGCGCGCTGTATTCCGCCAAGGCGCAGGGGCGCAACCGCATCGCTACGAGCTGACCAATTCATTGCTGCCGGCGCGAGAGAAAATGCGCGCCGGACCGAACGCTCCAGGACAGGGCTATGAGATCCAGATCCGCCAATTCATCCGAGAATCTGCTTGAGGAATTGCAGACCGCGCTCGCGCACGGCACCGTTGCGCGCCGCGTCGAGACGCTGCGCCGCGTCACCGATCTCTTCGTCGGCAACGCCGTGGACTACTCCGACGACCATATCCGCGTGTTCGACGACGTCTTCCAGTGCCTGATCGGGCAGATCGAGACATCCGCGAGGGCGCTGCTCGCCGAGCGGCTCGCGCCGATCGGAGCTGCACCGCCCCAGATCATCCGCACGCTCGCGCTCGACGACGTCATCGAGGTCGCCGGCCCCGTGCTGTCGAAGTCGGAGCGGCTGGACGAGACCACGCTGATCGAGATCGCGCGCAGCAAGAGCCAGGCCCACCTCAAGGCGATCTCGCTGCGGCGGGTGCTGTCGGAGGCGCTGACCGACGTCCTGGTGACGCGGGGCAATGACGACGTGGTGCAATCGACCGCCGCGAACCCGGGCGCGCGGCTCTCCGAGGACACTCTCGCAGACCTCGTCACCCGCGCCGAACGCGACGACGACCTTGCCACCTGCATCGGCCTGCGGCCCGACCTGCCACGGCATCATTATCTGAAGCTGGTC
>NZ_JAANIH010000100.1 GCF_014529705.1 Bradyrhizobium campsiandrae | reverse complement strand
GTCTTATGCGTCTGGGTGTGAGCGGGCAGAGTGGATGCAGAGGCCGCGCTGGGGGGTGGTGCCGATGGCTGGGGGTGGTGGGGTGAGGAGGTAGTTGGAGTGCACCCTCCTCACCCTGCCCCTCCCCCACAAGGGGGGAGGGAATAAGAGGACAGTGGCCAACTCACTCGGACCACCGAAACCAACGCATGCCGATGCGTCGCCGACGATCAGCATGACGCCTCACCCCTTCGCCAGTGCACGATAATCCAATCTGCGGTGGAACCAGTATTGATAGCCCGAGATGTTCTTCTGCATCGCGACGTTGACGAAGGGCTGGTACAGCGGGATGCGCGGGATGTCGGTGTAGGCGAGATCGACGAAGCCCTTCACGTCGGTGTCGTAGGTCGCCATGTCGCCGGTGGCCGCGGCGGTGCGCGCGCCGTCGATCAGCTTGTCCATTTCCGCCGACTTGTAGCTCATGGTGTTGAAGACGGAATTGTTGCCGTGATAGCACCAGTAGAAGAAGTATTCGGGGTAATCGAGCCAGCCCGAGAACACGTTGGTGAAGAGCGGCATTTCCTTCTTGTTCAATTCGGTGCGCCAATTGGCGCCGGGCACCTTGTTGATGGTGGTCTTGATGCCGATCTGCGCGAGAGACTCCTGCACCAGCACGCAGAGCGGCTCGTTGACGCCGGCAAAATTCAGGTCGAACGAGATCGTGGTCTCGAAGCCGTTGGCCATGCCGGCTTCTGCCATCAGCGCCTTCGCCTTCTCGATGTCGGTGTTGTATTTGTGCGGCTGCGGCCAGGCGACTTCGGTCGGCTTGTCCTTGGGCGCGCCGAACATGGGGTTGGCGAGGCCGAACATCACGGCGTCCATGATCTTCTGATAGGGCAGCGCGTAGGCGACCGCCTGACGGACCTTCGGATTGTCGAACGGCGGCTTGGTAACGTTCATGCCGATATACTGGATGCCGTTGGAGAACGGCAGCGACACCACGTTGAGCTTGCCGTTGGCCTTCATCTCCTGGAAGTCCTTGTTTGGCAGCTCATAGGAGATGTCGGCGTCGCCGCGCTCGAGCAATGCGCGGCGGTTGCCGGCCTGCGGCACCATGCGCCAGATCACGCGCTTGATCTTGGGCAGCGGGCCGCCGACCCAATCCTCATTGCGCTCCATGATGACTTCGGTGCCGGCGGTCCACTTGGTCACCTTGTAGGCGCCAGAGCCCGCGGTCTGCTGCTTGGTGAACTCGAGCCCCCACGGATCCTTCTCGCTGGCGTTCTTCTTCACCAGCTCGGAGTTGACGATGCACGGCACGATGACGGCGAGATCGGGCACCGTCAGGCGATCCTTCTTCAGGAAGTCGACGCGCACGGTGTAATCGTCGATCACGACGAACTGCTCGGGCTTGGTGAGCGAGCCCGCGCTCATCTGGAAGGTCGGGAAGCCGCCGACGCTGACGGCGCGATCGAGCGACCATTTGACGTCCTTGGCGGTCACAGGCGTGCCGTCGTGGAATTTGGCGTTCTTCTTCAGCTTGAAGGTGACCGACATGTCGTCGATCTTGAAGTCCTCGGCGAGCTCGCCCTTGAACTTGTCGCGGTCGTAATAGGGCACGCCGCCGGGGCCGCTCTTCATCTCGTGGCTGATCAGCCGGTCGTAGCAATTCCAGGACACTTCATAGCCGGGCACGTTGGTGCCGACGCCATGGATGTCGAGATTGTTGGGGCCGCCTTCCGAGACGATCAGCAGCGTCTCCGAGCGGGCATCGGCATAGGCGGAGGAGATGACCTGCGGCACGGCCGGAAGCGCCGCGCCGGCGGCCAACCCGGACACGGATTTGAGGAAATCGCGGCGCTTCATAAGAATGCTCCAACTCAAAAGTTTTTGGTTGGAACTGGATTCGCAAGGTTCGTGCCAAGGTTTAATGAAAGCCTAAAAGGCAAATAGGCCTTTGAAATCGTTTCTGAAATGGAAAAACAACGAATTGGCTGCTCCGCCGAGATTGCGGGTATTGCATACAAAGATACGCTTTTGCTTATTAAATAGTCTGAATTTCAAGGCAGCCCATTTGGTAAGCGGAGTCACGCCGCCCAGATCAGCTCCTGCAACTCGACCAGATCCGCCGCCTGCTCCTGCCAGCCGTCGATACAGATGTGGCTGTTGAGGTCGCTGGCGGAGTGCAGCAGCATCAACGCCATCAGGCGCCGCTTCAGCGCGAAGTCGGGCTTGGTGTAGCCGAAGCCTTCGAGCAGGCTGCGCACCCGCCCCGGCCGACCCGCGGCCATGAAGGCGCTGGGACCGAGCAGATCGTAATCGCGCCAGCCCGCCCTGACATCGCCGAAGTCGAACAGGCCGGCGAGCGACCAATCGCCGTCATGGCAGGCGAGCAGGAAGTTCTCCGGAATGTATTCGCCGATCAGGATCACCGGCGGCGCGTCCATCGGGATGAGCTTTTTCGCGTCGTCCAGGAGATCGTCGAGACCTCCAAGGAATTTCGGTGCAAGTCCGAGACGGACATGCCGTGCCCTGCAGCCCTGCATCTGCGCGCGCATGAACGCATCCCAGCGCGGCTCGATGTCTGCGAGCGGGCCGAGCGGCGCGCGCTGCACGGCGGCGATGGTCTCGCCGATCTGGCGCAGCACGCGCTCTTTCTGCGTTTCCGGCAAGGACGGCCAGACCTCGGAGCCGAGCGTGCCTGAGAGACGCGTGATGATCAGATAAGGCCAGCCGTCGCGTGCGCCCTCCGCGACGATCTCGGGGATCGGCAGATGCAGGCGGCCCTTGAGCTGCTTCAAGGAGCCGCGTTCGGAGATGAATTGCGCGCGCAACAGCGGCGGGAAGATTTTCAGGATCAGATTCTCACCGAGGCCGACCACGAGATTGGTGCCGGTCGAGAACACATGCGGAGAGCTGACGTCGATGCCGTGACCGCGCGCGATGTCGAGCGCGATCGGCAGCCATTGCTCCGGATCGGAGCGAAAGGCGCGGAAGGCCTGCGCGTCGGCGAAGGCCGGCAGCCGCTGCGATGGAGCTATGGTCATTGGCTTATTGATTCAGTGCGAGCCAAGAAGACGGTGCACCTCTCCCGCTTGCGGGGGAAATCGGCGCGAAGCGCCGGCTGGGGGCTGTCTCCTCTAGGGGATTGTCCCAATGCGGAGACACCCTCTCCCCAGCCCTCCCCCGCGAGCGGGGGAGGGAGCTCACCGCCGTTGCGGAGGCTGCGAGATCTAATCGCAACATCACCGCTCCGGGCTGGCGCGCTCGAACTGGCGCAGCAGCTTGTTGCCACGTTCGACCGCGGCATCGAGTGCGGCTTGCGCGCTCTTGTGGCCGGCGAAGGCCTGCTCCAGCTCGTCCTCGATCGCGCCGCGGATCAGCACGAACGAGCCGAGTCTTGCGCCTTTCGAATTCTCCGTCGGCGGGTGCAGCGTGATTTCCTCGAACGAGATCGCCGAGCCCGGATTGCGATCGTAGAAGCCTTGCGCGCGCGTCAGCTCGAAGGCGGCGCGGGTCACGGGCAGATATCCGGTGTTCTGGTGCCAGGCGGCCTGCACGCCGGGCTGCGACAGATAGGCGAAGAAGCGCGCCACGCCCTTGTATTCCTCGCGCGGCCGGTCGCGCAGCACCCACAGCGTGGCGCCGCCGATGATCGAATTCTGCGGCGCGCCCGCAACATCCGGCCAATACGGCATCATGCCGTAGCCGATCTCGAATTTCGAAAAGGCCTTGATGTCGGCGCGCGTCGCCGAGGAGCCGATGAAGATGCCGCATTCGCCGTTCTGGAAGCGCGGCTCGGCCGACTGGCCGCGGCCGCTATAGTCGAACAGCTTTGTCTTTTGCCATTCGGCGAGCTGGGCGACGTGCTTGACCACGAGCGGATTGTTGATGGTCAGCTCCGCGTCGAGGCCGGCAAAGCCGTTGGCGCGCGTGGCCAGCGGCAGATTGTGAAACGCCGAAAAATTCTCGACGTGAATCCACGACGGCCATGACGTGGTGAAGCCGCAGGCCGCGCCGCGATCGCGCAGGCGCTTTGCGGCCTGTCCGAGCTCGGGCCAGGTCTTCGGCGGCGCCTCCGGATCGAGACCGGCATCGCGGAACATGGTCTTGTTGTAATAGAGGATCGGCGTCGACGAGTTGAACGGGAACGACAGCAGATTGCCGGACGCATCGGTGTAATAGCCGGAGACCGCCGGAAGATAGTCGTTGAGCGAGAACGGCTCGCCCATGTCGCGCATCATGCTGTAGACCGGATAGATCGCGCCCTTGGCCGCGGTCATGGTGGCGGTGGCGACCTCGTTGACCTGGACGATCGCCGGCTGGCTGCGCGAGCGAAAGGCGAAGATCGCTGATGTCACCGTCTCGGTGTAGTTGCCCTTGTAGGCAGGCACGATGCGGTAATCAGCCTGCGAGGCGTTGAAATCGGCGGCGAGCTTTTCGAGCTGCTTGCCGAGCTCGCCCGACATGGCGTGCCACCACGCGATGTCGGTGGCCGCTTGCGCCTGTAAGCTTGACGTAAGGACGGCAGCGGCGACGGCGAGCTGCAAAAGGCGCAATGCTGAAATCACGAGCGCTTCCCGTATCAAGCGGCAAAAGGCGACCGTATCCTGCTTAAGGCCCGCCACCTGTCGTTTCAACCGGGAATGAAGGCGGGTCGCACCGCACAATCGCCCGGTCAGGACGGGATAGCCTTCCCTTTACCATCTGCCCGGAGCCCCGCGCCGATCGGCACGGCGCTCCGGATTCTTGATTTTGACGCGTTTTCTTTACGCGAACCGGTATCCACTTCGCTCGAAAACGCTTTAGATTGCATTGAACCTTTCGCTCCCGCCATAGACTCCATCACCGAGGGGTTGAGTGTGCCAGTGCCAAACCGTGCCGAACTCTCACGGACCGGGGTGATTTTCGTCGCGCTTCTGCTCGCCATCTGCGCGACGAACGCCGCTGCGCGCGAATTCCGCGCCGCCGACACCCAGACCGAGGACTACCCGACCGTCCAGGCGCTGCGCTACATGGGCGCGCTGATCGCCGAGCGCACCAAGGGACGGCACGAGATCAAGGTGTTTCACTCCCGCCAGCTCGGCGAGGAGAAGGAGACGATCGAGCAGACCCGCGCCGGCGCGATCGACCTCAACCGGACCAATGTGGCCCTGATCGGCAATTTCGTCCCGGCGATGAACGTGCTCGCCATGCCGTTCCTGTTCCGGTCCATCGAGCACATGCAGAAGGTGCTGGACGGGCCTGTCGGCAGCGAGATCCTTGACAGCTTCGAGCCTTACGGCTTCGTCGGGCTCGCCTTCTACGATTCCGGGGCACGCTCGATCTACAACGGCGTCCGCCCGGTCAGGAGCATCGCCGACCTCAAGGGATTGCGGATCCGGGTGCAGCAATCGGAGTTGATGAGCCAGATGATCCGCGCGCTCGGCGCCGAGCCGGTCGAATTGCCCTACGGGCAGGTGCTGACGGGGCTCGCGACCCGCCTGATCGACGGCGCCGAGAACAACTGGCCGTCCTTCGTGACCACGGACCATTACAAATATGCCGGCTATTACACGCTCACCGAGCACACGATGAGTCCCGAGGTGCTGGTGATGTCGCTCAAGGCCTGGCGCAGCCTGTCGGCCGAGGACCAGGCCATCTTCAAGGAGGCCGCGCAGCGCTCCTCCAGGTTCATGCGCGAGAAGTGGCGCGACCTCGAGGAGCAGTCGCAGCGCAAGGCGGAGGCGGCCGGCATCACCGTGATCAGGGACATCGACCGCAAGCCGTTCGAGGACGCGATGGCGCCTGTGTACGCCAAGGCCGCGCAGGATCCCACTGCTGCCGCGCTGATCGAACGCATCCGCAAGGTGGAGTGACGCTGCCTTGATCGCGCCCGGCACCAGCGAGATCGCAGAGCGGCCGCCCGGCCCGGCCGGGCGGCTGCGCGCGCGTCTCGTCGGCGTGCTCCGGGCGGTGCCGATCCGCTGGCGCATCCTGTCGATCGCGGCGCTGAACTCGGCCGTGGTGATCGTGCTGGTGGCGATGATCTGGAACGGCGCGCAGGTGCTTGGCTCGGCCTGGGACGACGTCCGCCAGGTGCGCGAGTCCGACCGGATCCTGGCCCTGCTGGAAAGCGAGACCGGGCGCCTGCAGAACCTGATCCACCGCTACATCAACCAGCCGAGCCCGGACCTGTTCGCCGAGATCCTGCTGCTGCGCGAGGCCGTGCTGGGCACGCTGTCCGACCGCGCCGCCAAGGACCCGATGCTGTCAGGGTCGGTCGAGGAGCTGGAACGCACCACCGACCGCTTCCTCAACGGCTTCGGCGAACTGCGCACCGTGCAGGCCACCATCGCCAGCACCTATGAGGAGCAGGTGCAGGGCCCGGCCAGGGACATGGCGGGCCTCTATTCCATCATCGAGGGCGCCACCGGCCATCGCGACGCGCTGATCTGGCCCTCGCTCGGCAAGTCGCGCGAGGCCTTCACCGCAATGCTGGTCGCGGCCAATTCCTACTATCTGTCGCAATCGGTCGCGGCGGCCGACGACGCGCGCCGCCACACCGAGACGATCGAGAAGACCATTCCTGTGATGATCGACCTTGCCGACAACGATCTCCAGAAGATGGCGCTGCAGAAGCTCGGGGCCCGCACCGCGGCGCTGCGCGAAGGCTTTGCCAAACTGTCCGAGCAGCTGACGAGCCGCAACGAACTCCTCCGCAACACCATCGACGCCAGCCAGGCCGAGGCGATCGGCGCCATCGACGATCTCTCGGCCAAGATGCGCCAACGTGAGCAGAAGGCGCAGGAGACGTTCGACCGCACGCTGGCCGACATTTCCCGTCGTGTTCTCTCGATTGCGGTGATCTTCCTCGGCATCATCCTCTCCGCCGGCGTGCTGATCGCGTTGTCGATCCGCCTGCCGCTGCAGCAGATCATGACGGCGATGCGCGCGATCACGCTCGGCGATCTCGGCCGCGAGGTGCAGGGCACCACGGCCCGCGACGAGGTCGGGGCGATGGCGCGCGCGGTGGAGGTGTTCCGCGAGAACGCGATTGCGAAACGCCAGACCGAGGACGAGCTGCGCGCCTCGAAGGAAAAGGCCGAGAGCGCGCTGCTCGAGCTCAACACCGCGCAGCAGAATCTGATCGACGCCGAACGGCTCGCTGCGCTCGGCGGCCTCGTCGCCGGCGTCGCGCATGAGGTCAACAATCCGATCGGCATCAGCCTGACGGTTGCGTCCAGTTTTGCGCGGCGCAGCGAGATCTTCGAGGCCCAGCTCAGAGGCGATGGCGGCCTCCGCCGCTCGCAGCTCGAGGAATTCGTGCAGTCCTCGCGCGACGCCTCGCAGCAGCTCGTCGCCAACCTCACCCGCGCCGGCGAGCTGATCCAGTCGTTCAAGCAGGTCGCGGTCGACCGCTCCCATGCCGAGCGGCGGCAGTTCTCGCTCAGCGAGGCCACCGACCAGATCATCGCGAGCCTGAAGCCCGTGCTGAAGCGTTCGCCGATCACGCTGCAGGTCGACGTGCCCGAGGGACTGCTGCTCGACGGCTATCCCGGCTCCTATGGCCAGATCCTGACCAATTTGTTCCTCAACGCCGCCAACCACGCCTTTGCCGGCGGCCGCGCCGGCACCATCACCATCTCGGCCCGGCCGCGCGGCCTTGAGGATATCGAGATCATCTTCGCCGACGACGGGGCAGGCATGACCCCGGACGTGCAGCGCCAGGCCTTCGACCCCTTCTTTACCACGAGGCGCAATGAAGGCGGCACCGGACTGGGCTTGCATATCGTCTATAACCTTGTCACCCAGCAGCTCGGCGGGCGGATGATGCTGGAATCCAAGCTGGGACAAGGCACCACTTTTCGGATTATCATGCCGCGGATCGCCAAGGGCGGCGCGCAAAGCACAGAAAGCGACGGGACTTCTCAATGGCCGAACAGGACGATGTCCTCCACCTGATCGACGATACCGGTACCGCGTCGGAGGATATGGACGCCCGGAAATGGAAGATCGCCGTCATCGACGACGATCCGGCGGTGCATGACGGCACCCGGTTTGCGCTGTCCGACTACACCCTGAACGGTCAGGGCCTCGAAATCCTCTCCGCCCATTCCGCGGCGGAAGGTCGCAAGCTGATGGCCGCGCACGGCGACATCGCCGCGGTGCTGCTCGACGTCATCATGGAGACCGACGTCGCCGGCCTCGAGCTGGTCGAATACATCCGCAACGTGCTCAAGAACGAGACCGTGCGCATCATCCTGCGCACCGGCCAGCCCGGCCAGGCGCCGGAGCGGCGCGTCATCGTGCAGTACGACATCAACGACTACAAGGCCAAGACCGAGCTCACCGCCGACAAGCTGTTCACCTCGCTGACCGCGGCGCTGCGTTCCTACCAGCAGCTCGAGCGCATGGTGCAGACGCGGCGCGGGCTCGAGATCATCATCGATGCGGCCTCGACGCTGTACGATTTCAAGTCGATGCAGCGGCTCGCCGAGGGCGTGCTGACCCAGCTCGCCTCGCTGCTCAATGTCGACTGCGCCGGTATATTGGTGCTGCGCGACAATGGCGGCACCGACCCCGAGCTCTCGGTGCTGGCCGGCAGCGGCTGCTACAGCCGCTTCATCGGCACGACCTCGTCGAAGGCGCTCGACCCTGATTTGCGCCAGCTGGTGGAGGACGCCTTCCAGCGCCGCAAGAACGAATTCGCCGACCATCGCAGCGTGATTTACCTGCGCACCGGCTCGGGGCGCGAGGTGGTGGTGCTGCTGCAGTCCGAGCGCGATTTGTCCGAGACCGACCGCTCGCTGGTCGAGATCTTCTCGTCCCGGCTCTCGATCGCGTTCGACAACGTCATCCTCTATCAGCAGCTCCAGGACGCCAACACCCAGCTGGAAGACCGCGTCGCCCAGCGCACCCGCGCCTTGATGCAGGCCAACCGCCGCCTCTCGGCGCAATGGCTGCGGCTGCAGCGCGCCAACGGCTTCAAGAACGAGATTCTCGGCACCGTCGCGCACGATCTGAAGAACCCGCTCGGCGTCATCCTCGGCCGCACCGAGATGCTGAAGGAGCTGATCTCGACCGGCGCCTCGGCATCAGGCGTGGTCGCCCAGGTCGATCATATCAGAGACGCCACCAAGCGCCTGACCACGATGGTCGACCATTTGATCTCGGACGCGATGGCGGACGCCTTTGACATCACCATCCGCCGCGAGCCGGTCGACGTCGCGGCGCTGGTGAAGGAGGTCGCCGAGGCCAACCAGCCGCTCGCGGTCAACAAGCAGCAGGCGATCAGCGTCAGCGCGCCGGCCAACATCGTCACCATGTGCGACACCGACCGCATCCGCGAGGCGATCGACAATCTGATCAGCAACGCCATCAAATATTCGCCGATCGGCGGTAAAATCATGGTCGCTGTCACCCATGAAGGCAACGACACCGTCATCCAGGTCAGCGACGAAGGCGCCGGCCTGTCGCCGGAGGATCTCGGCCGCCTGTTCGGCCGGTTCCAGCGGCTATCGGCAAAACCGACCGCAGGCGAGAGCTCGACGGGGCTTGGGTTGTCCATCGTCAAGCGTATTATCGACATGCATGGCGGCGAGGTCACCGCCGAGAGCGACGGCCCGGGCAAGGGCTCGACCTTCACCATCACCCTGCCCGCGACCGAAATGCCGTGATTGAGATGCCGTGACATGACACAAAGCCAGCACATCATGATCGTCGATGACGAGGCCCCGGCCCGGGAAATGGTCGGCGATTACCTCAAGATGCACGGCTTCACGGTGACGCTGTGCGACGGCGGCAAATCGCTGCGCACCGCGATCGACGGCAGCATGCCCGACCTCGTCGTGCTCGACCTCAACATGCCCGAGGAAGACGGCCTGTCGATCATCCGCGACCTCAAGAGCCGCATCAACGTGCCCGTGATCATGCTCACGGCGACGGCGAGCCCGATCGACCGCGTCGTCGGCCTCGAGCTCGGTGCCGACGACTATGTCGCAAAACCCTGCGAGCTGCGCGAGCTGATGGCGCGCATCCGCTCGGTGCTGCGCCGGAGCGGGCCGGCGAAATCAGCTGGCAGCGACGCAACGCCGGCGAAATCCGACAAGGATCAGTTGGTGCGCTTCGGCACCAAATGGCTCGACCTCGAAGCCCAGGCCCTGCGCGACGACGAAGGCAACGAGCATCCGCTGACGGCATCCGAGTTCGGGCTCTTGAAGGTGTTCGCGGCCAATCCGAAGCGGGTGCTGTCGCGCGAGCGGCTGCTGGAGCTCGCCAACGCCCGCGACGCCGAAGCCTTCGACCGCGCCGTGGACCTGCGCATCATGCGCATCCGCCGCAAGATCGAGCCCGACCCGACCAAGCCCGCCGTGATCCGCACTATCAGAGGCGGCGGCTATTTGTTCTCGCCCCAGGGCGAGAAGGCGTAAGGGCGGGCCGCCGTAGGGTGGGCAAAGGCGCAATGCGCCGTGCCCACACCCTCTCTCTCGAATCTTGGAAAGGACGTGGGCACGGCGCAAAAGCGCGCCTTTGCCCACCCTACAGCACCGTGCTGGGAGGCCGGTCTTCGTCGCGACGACGGCACCGTGTGCGGCGCGGTCAAACGCAAGCCCTCAGAATTGGTTCCGCGCAGTCCAATTCGCCGGTACCGTATTTTCCACACATTGAAATCGCTAGGCTTTTTGGCCCGAATGTTTCGTCGCGATTTGTTCGACGAAACAATTTGGCAGCGCACGAAACCATTTTCCCCTTTTCGTGCAGACGTCCCGAAACGTTGGCTCATTAACACTTTGGTCCAAGGAAACGCCGCTCGGTTGCGGCGCACCGTGGAGCCAAGTCAATGCGGAACGTCATCGCCATCAACGCCCAGGCCAGTCAGAGCATCATTGCCGCTCAGGCGACTTCGGACGACATGCTTCTGGAGAGCATTGCCGACGGCAACCGGACCTCCATGCACATCCTCTATTGCCGGCACAATGTGCGGGTCTACCGCTTCATCCTGCGGATCGTGCGCGATGCCACCACCGCGGAAGACCTCGTCAGCCAGGTGTTCCTGGACGTGTGGCGGACCGCCGGCCAGTTCCAGGGCCGCTCGCAGGTCTCGACCTGGCTGCTCTCGATCGCCCGCTTCAAGGCGCTGACCGCGATGCGCCAGCGCCGCTTCGAGGACATCGACCAGGAGGACGTGCGCCAGATCCCCGACAGTTGCGATACGCCCGAGACCTCGCTCGACCGCAGCGACACCAGCGCCATCCTGCGCGCCTGCGTCGCCAAGCTGTCGCCGGCGCATCGCGAAATCATCACCCTCGTCTACTACCATGAGAAGTCGGTGGAGGAGGTCGGGCAGATCATCGGCATCCCCCAGAGCACGGTGAAGACGCGGATGTTCTACGCCCGCAAGCAGCTCGCCGATCTGCTTAAGGGTTGTGGCGTCGACCGCTTCGCGGCCTGAAGCCGAATGATATCAATCAGATAGGGCCGGATATCCGGCCCTCTTCCGGGACACGAACGCGTTACCGTCGACGAAACAAATGAAACAAAGCACAACATCAGGCGGAAAAACTTCGTCCCTATAAAGCTCCCATACGGTTTTGCTTCAACCTCCCAAGGACCTCCGACGACCCGGACGGGATGCCCCCCTCCGGGTCGTTTTGTCTTTGGCGGCGCGTCACGAGCGCGTGACGACGTGTAACGACGGGTGCACCGGACCCGAACTGCCCTCGTGACCTCCATCACGAGGGCTCCATGCTCGAACTTCTCTTCGCCGTCCTCGCCGGCATCCTGACCATCGCCGCGCCCTGCACGCTGCCGATGCTGCCGATCCTGCTCGGCGCCTCGATCGGACGCACGTCGCAGCTGCGGCCCGCGATGATCGCGCTCGGCTTCGTCGTCTCCTTCTCCGCGGTCGCGCTGCTGCTTGGCGCGCTGACGCGGGTGTTCGATTTCGATCCGAATCTGCTGCGCGAGGCGGCGGCGATCCTGCTGCTCGGCTTCGGCCTGTTGATGCTGTGGCCGGCGCCGTTCGAGTGGCTGTCGATCCGGCTCAATGGCTGGCTCAATCTCGGCGCGACGGGCGGGGCGCCGCGCGAGGGTGCGCTGGGCGGGCTCGTGCTCGGCACCACGCTCGGCCTGGTGTGGACGCCCTGCGCAGGTCCGGTGCTCGGCTCGATCCTGACGCTGGTTGCGACCTCGAAGAACCTCGCCTGGGCCGGCACGCTCTTGATCGCCTATGCGATTGGCGCTGCGATCCCGATGCTGGCGATCGCCTATGGCGGCCAGGCCGCGACCACGCGCGTGCGCAGTCTGGCGCGCATCTCGCCGCGCCTGCAGCAGGGTTTTGGCGTCGTGGTGATCGCCTTCGCGCTCGCCGCCTACTTCCAATACGACACGCTGATCGTGGCGTGGCTCACCTCGATCTATCCCACCGGCCAGATCGGCCTGTGATCGCGTCCCCTCGCAACGGAGAACATGTCCATGACCTTCAAACTGCTCACTGTGGCCGCCGCCCTGATCGGCTTCACCGTCACCGGCGCCGTCATACCCGGCATCTGCGGCGAGGCGACGCAAGCAGCGCCGGTCAAGGTCGCGGCCGCAAGGCAAGGCACCGCGCCCGATTTCACCGGCATCAGCAACTGGTTCAACTCGAAGCCGCTCAACATGGCCGATTTGCGCGGCAAGGTCGTGCTGGTCGACTTCTGGACCTATGGCTGCGTCAACTGCGTCAACACGCTGCCGCACGTCACCGAACTCTATGCCAAGTACCGGGATAAGGGCCTCGTCGTGGTCGGCGTGCACACGCCGGAATTCCCGTTCGAGCGCTCCGCCGCCAACGTGCAGGCGGCGCTGAAGCGCCACGGCATCACCTATCCGGTGGCGCAGGATAATGATTCCAGGACCTGGAACGCCTACAGCAATCAATATTGGCCGGCGCAATACATCATCGACCAGAGCGGCAAGATCGTGTTCCAGCATGCGGGCGAAGGACGCTACGACGAGATCGATCGCACGGTCGCGAAGTTATTGAACGTCAACAGCTGATGCCCCCTGCCGCGGCTGTTCGTTGCTGCTTGACTCCACGGACCCGTCCGTGGAGTTTCGCGCGCAACGCAATCAGCTGCCGCAATGAACGACGCGACCACCAGCAACGACATCCGCCTTCGCGAGGGCTCCTCGATCGCGCAGCGGCTGGTCGTGGCCGGTTCTGCGGCGGCCGTTGCGCTCTGTTTCACGCCGGGCCTGTTCACGCATGATGTCCTGGAGATCGTCATCTCCGTGGTCGCGCTGCTGGCGGGCACTGCCTTTGTCGCCGCGGTGATGCTGACGCCGGCCGTGGTGTGGATCATCACGCCGCAGGAGATCCTGATCGGAAAGCAGCGTCCATTCGGCAAGCTGCAGACGCGGATCGTTGGGAAAGACGACATCACGGGATTGCAGGTTCCCGGCAGCAAAACCGCAAAGACCCGCTTTCAGTTGGCCTTCACCCTGGCTTCGGGCGAACGGCTGATGTCCCCGCCGCTCTCCGACGTCACCCATGTTCATGACACCGTGACCCGGATTGCCGCGCAGTTCGACGTTCCTGACGTCGAGGCGCCGATCAATCCGCTCGATGCCAGCAATCCGGAGATGCGTGTTGGTGAGCCCGTCGAGCCGTTTTCGCAGCGAGACATCCGGATCGCGGCCTTGATCGTGGTCGCGCTGAGCGCCGCACCCTACGCCTACAGGCTCTGGCGCGGCCTGCCGCCGCAATGGATCGACTACATGCTGCTACCGCTGGGCGTGATCGCCGCGTTCGGCGTCTATCGGTTTGCCAATCTCGTCACCGGCGCCTTCTGGATCATCCGCGAGGGCGACATCCGCGTCGAGCGCCTGCGGGGCAATGGCCAGCCGCGCGCGGACCATATCGAAGGGCCCGACGTGAAGGCGATCACGGTCGATCGCCGCGGCCGGTCCGAGGACGAGCACTGTATCGTCACGATCCGAACGCGATCCGGCCGACGCTTTCGCAGCCCCCGCATCGGCTCGCGGAGCGAGGCCCGCGCCGTCGGCGCCGAGATCGTGCGGCGGCTCGGGATCGGGGCGGAGGCAAGCCAGATCTGACCTGGGAGCGCACCGACCTTGCAGCCTCAATCTATGCTTTTCGCGCCGTCCCGCATTCATGGCATTGCCGGGACCCGTCAAAAAACCAAAGCATTCTCGTGACATACCAACAGGGCACGCCTTGAACTTGCCATGAAGCTGCCCCTGAGTTCAGATGGTTCGGAACGATTTGCGCTGTGGCAGCGGGGAGAGCTTGAAATGACGGATTTTCGTCGCCTGACCGGGGCGTTTGTGGCTGCGATCGGCTTGATCCTGTCCTCGGCCCACGCCTTCGCCCAGCAGCCGGACCGCGGCGACGAGCCCGGACTGATCGCCGACGACAGCTACGAGCTCGATCCGGAATGGCAGAAGCAGGTCGTGTACTACCGCACCACGGAAGCGCCGGGCACCATCATCATCTCAACGTCAGAGCGTCACCTTTATTTGGTGCAGCCGGGCGGGCGCGCGATCCGCTACGGCATCGGCGTCGGTCGCGACGGTTTCCAGTGGCAGGGGCTGGTGAACATCACCAACAAGAAGGAGTGGCCGGACTGGACCCCGCCGCCGGAGATGATCCAGCGCCAGCCCTATCTGCCGCGCTTCATGGCCGGCGGCCCCGGCAATCCGCTCGGCGCCCGCGCCATGTATCTGGGCACCACGGTCTACCGCATCCACGGCACCAACCGCCCCGACACGATCGGCACCAAGGTGTCCTCGGGCTGCTTCCGCCTGGTCAACAACGACGTCGCCGATCTCTACGACCGCGTCCCTGTCGGCACCAAGGTGGTCATCCGCCAGAAGCCCGAACTGTAAGGCTCCTCGCGCGGGCATGATCTTCCGGATCATGCTCAGCGCCCTCCCCCAAAATTCCTTTTCCCGATTTTTCGAGAGAGCAACATGATGCGCACATTTCGAGGCGGCCTGCTGATCGGGCTCGCGGTCGCCGTGCTGGTCGCCGCCTTGGCCATCACCTACGAGTTCTACGACACCCGCACCTTGAAGCGCACCGTGCGCCGGGGCGAGGTGCTGTGCGGCGTCAACAAGGGCCTGCCGGGCTTCTCGATTCCCGACGACAAGGGCAACTGGACCGGCTTCGACGTCGATTTCTGCCGCGCAGTGGCGGCCGCGATCTTCGACGATCCGAGCAAGGCGCGCTTTGTGCCGCTGGACGCCAGCGAGCGTTTCAAGGAATTGCAGAGCCGGAAAGTCGACATCCTCTCGCGCAACTCGACCTGGAGCATGTCGCGCGAGCTCGACTACGATCTGTATTTCCCGGCTGTCGCCTATTACGACGGCGAGGGCTTCATGGTGCCGCGCTCCCGCAACAAGGAGACCTCGCTCGACCTCGCCGACAGCAAGGTCTGCGTGCAATCCGGCACCACCACGCTGCTCAACCTCGCCGACTACTTCAAAGCCAACAACATGAAGTACGAGCTGGTGAAGTTCGACAAGCTTGAAGACGTGGTGAAGGCCTACGACACCGGCAAGTGCGACACGCTCACCGCCGACGTCTCGCAGCTCTATGCGCTCAGGCTGAACATGTCGAAGCCCGGCGATCACATGATCCTGCCCGACATGATCTCCAAGGAGCCGCTCGCCCCCGTGGTGCGCCAGCGCGACGACGACTGGATGATGATCGTGAAGTGGACGCTCTACGCCATGATCAACGCCGAAGAGCTCGGCGTCACCTCCGAGAATATCGACGAAGCCCTGAAGTCGAAGAAGCCGGAAGTGATGCGCCTCGTCGGCACCGAAGGCAATTACGGCGAGCAGCTCGGCCTCACCAAGGACTGGGCCGCACGCATCATCCGCCGCGTCGGCAATTACGGCGAAATGTACGAGCGCAATATCGGCGAGAAGTCGCAGCTGAAGATCCCGCGAGGGATGAACCAGCTGTGGAATGCCGGCGGCGTGCAGTACGCGCCGCCGATGCGGTAAAGCGTAGCCTTGTAGGGTGGGTTAGCCGCGCAATTGCGCGAAGCGCAATTGTTCGGCGTAACCCACCATGCTTCCGCGTTTGCCGAACGAAGTTGGTGGGTTACGCCCTGCGCCTGCGCTTCGCGCAGCCGCACGGCTAACCCACCCTACGAGAGCCCTCAATACCCCCGCGCGCGCGCCAGCTGCTCGGTGTGGTAATTGGCATCGCCGAACAGCTCCTCGCACACCCTCGCTCGCTTCATGAAGAAGCCGATGTCGAACTGGTCGGTCATGCCCATGCCGCCATGCATCTGCACGCCTTCCTGTACCGCGCGGGTGGCGGTGGTGCCGGCGCGCGCTTTTGCGACTGCGACGGCTGACGCAGCCTTGCCGACGTCGGCATCCAGCGCCTGCAGCGCCTTCATGGTGGCGGCGCGGGTGATCTCGATGTCGACATAGAGCTCGGCGGCGCGGTGCTGCAGCGCCTGGAATTCGCCGATCAGCTTGCCGAACTGCTTTCTGTTCTTGAGGTACTCGACGGTGCGATTGAACACCTCGTCGCTGAGGCCCACCATCTCGGCGGCGATCGCGCCGCGGCCGATGTCGAGCACGCCATCAAGCAAGTCGGCGCCCTGGTCGACCTCGCCGAGCACGCCGTCGGCGTTGACCTCGACATTGGCAAGCTCGATGCGCGCGGCGTTGTGCGCGTCGACCATGATGGTGCGCTCGATCGACACGCCCTTGGCTTTAGGGTTGACCAGGAACAGGGTCAGGCCCTCGCGCTCGCCGGCGGAGCCGGAGGTGCGCGCGGCGACGATGACGAGGTCGGCGACGTGGCCGTCGACGACCAGCGCCTTGGCGCCGGAGAGCTTGAAGCCGTTGCCGGCGCGCACGGCCTGCAAGGCGGTCTGGAGCGGACGATGCTTGGCGCCTTCGTCGATGGCGAGCGTCGCAAGCAGCGAGCCGCTCGCAATCCTCGGCAAGAACTCCGACTTCTGCGCGGCGTTGCCGCCGCGGTTGAGCGCCGAGGCAGCGACCACTGACGTGGCGAGGAATGGCGACGGCATCAAGGTGCGGCCGATCTCCTCCATGACGACGCCGGCTTCCATGTAGCCGAGCCCGCTGCCGCCGAATTCTTCCGGCACCAGCAGACCGGCAAAGCCCATCTCGGCGAAGGACTGCCACAGCTCCTTGGAGAAGCCCGTGGGATCCTTGGAGTCGCGCAAGGACCGCAGGTGCGACACCGGCGCCTTGTCGCTGATCAGCCCGCGCGCGGAGTCGCGGAGCATGGATTGTTCTTCGGTGAGGACGAGGGCCATGTGTGTGGTTCCGATTCGAAATCTATTTTGGTTCGTCATTCCGGAATGCGCCGTTAGGCGCAGGCCCGGAATCCATACTCCCGACTGGTGGTTATGGATTCCGGGCTCGCGCGTTGCGCGCCCGGAATGACCGGTGGTGACAGCGTGGCTTACGCCCCCGGCAGATCCAGGATGCGTTTGGCGACGATGCCGAGCATGACCTCGGACGTGCCGCCCTCGATCGAGTTGGCCTTGGTGCGCAGCCAGGCGCGCGGACGGGCGCCCTGCTTGGAGCGCTCGCTCTCCCATTCCAGCGCATCGACGCCGCCGGCCGACATCAGGATCTCGTAGCGGCGCTTGTTGAGCTCGGTGCCGTAGAATTTCATCGCCGACGAGAACGCCGGATGCGCCTGACCGGCCTTGGCGAGATCGACCGCACGTTCCGCACACGCTGCGAGCGCCGCCTCATCGACGTCGAACTTCGCGATCTGGCCGCGCAGCATCGCATCATCGAGCTTGCCTTGCGCATCCGTGCCGACGGAATCCGCTGCGATCTGGCCGAGCGGACGGCCGACGCCGCGCTCGCCCATTCCGGAGATCATCGCGCGCTCGTGCTGCAGCAGATATTTTGCGACGTCCCAGCCGCGATTGACGGTGCCGACCACATGGGATTTCGGCACGCGGACGCCGTCGAAGAAGGTTTCGCAGAAGGGCGAATAGCCTGATATCAGCAGGATCGGCTTGGTCGTCACGCCCTTCGAGGTCATGTCGAACAGGATGAAGCTGATGCCGTCGTGCTTCTTGGCGGTGGGATCGGTGCGGACGAGGCAGAAGATCCAGTCGGCGTAGTTCGCATACGACGTCCAGATCTTCGAGCCCGTGATGACGAAATCATCGCCGTCGCTTTCGGCGCGGGTCTGCAGCGAAGCAAGATCGGAGCCGGCGTTCGGCTCGGAATAGCCCTGGCACCAGCGGATCAGGCCCGCCGCGATCTTGGGCAGGTGCTCCTTCTTCTGCGCCTCGTTGCCATACTTCAGAAGCGCCGGCCCGAGCATCCAGATGCCGAAGCTCGACAGCGGCGGGCGCGCGCCGATCCGCGCCATCTCGGAGCGCAGCACCTTGTGCTCGGCGGCGCTTAAGCCGCCGCCGCCATATTCCCTGGGCCAGTCGGGCACGGTCCAGCCCTTGTCGCGCATGCGCTCGAACCAGATGCGTTGCGGCTCGGAGGAGAATTTTGCGCTTCGCCCGCCCCAGAACACGTCGGCATCCGAGGTCGCGGGCTTGCGCATCTCCGGCGGGCAGTTGGCTTCCAGCCAGGCGCGGGTCTCGCTGCGGAATTGCTCGAGTTCAGCTGTCTCGGTTTCGCTCATGGTCGTTTCCATCAATCATAACAGATTTGTTGGGCGCGACTCTGGGCCAAGCCCTCGCGGAATTCAACCACTTCCGCAATCCGTCATCGGCTATACTCGCCACCACGACGGTGCTTGAAAACAAAGAGGAAACGCGAATGCGCCTAAAGCTTCTTTCGCCTGGCGAAATGAACGAGAGCCAGCGGCAGACCTATGACGAGTCGATCGCCGGCAAGCGCGGCAAGCCGCCGGCGCCGATGATGGCCTGGCTCCACAGTCCCGACATGGCCCGACATGCGACGCGGCTCGGCGAAGTGCTGCGCTACGATACGATCTTTCCGGCGAAGCTTTCGGAGATCGCGATCCTGGTGACGGCGCGGCACTGGACCGCGCATTACGAATGGTACGCGCATAAGCGCCTCGCGCTTGCCGGCGGCATGGACCCCAAGATCATCGACGCGATCCGCGACCGCCGCACGCCTGCGTTCGACGATCCCAAGGGGAAGATGATCTACGACCTCGCCAAGTCCCTGCATGAGGGGCACGGCGTCGAGAAGGGTCTTTACGATGAAGCTGTCAAACTGCTCAGCGAACGCGGCGTGGTCGAGGTCATTGGCCTCTGTGGCTACTACACGATGGTCTCGATGACGCTGAACACGTTCGAGTTCGAGCTGCCGGAGGGCGAGCTGCCCGAATTGTCATAGATTCGTATCCGGAAACGCTGGGTTTCGAGATCGGCCCGTAGCGCGGTCGGAATAGCCGGCTTAAGTGGGATTCAGACACGGAGGAGCCACATGTCGCAAACGTCGCCCGTTGCCGCCGGCACCAGGATCGGCCACGTCCACCTCAAGGTCGCCGATCTCGATCGCGCGCTCGGCTTTTACTGCGGCGTGCTCGGCTTCGAGCTGATGCAGCGCATGGGTTCGGGCGCGGCGTTCATCTCGGCCGGCGGCTATCACCACCACATCGGGCTCAACACCTGGGAGAGCAAGGGCGGCTCGCCGCCGCCACCGGGGACGACCGGGCTGTTTCACACCGCGATCCTCTATCCGACGCGGCCGGCGCTGGCCGATGCGCTGCATCGGGTGCTGTCGGCCGGCATCGCGTTGGATGGCGCCAGCGACCACGGCGTGTCGGAGGCCCTGTATTTGCGCGATCCCGACCAGAATGGCGTGGAGCTGTATTGGGACAAGCCGCGCGAGCAATGGCCGATCGGGCCGGATGGCAAGCTCGCGATGTTCACGAAGCGGCTGGATGTAGAGGCACTCTTGCGACAACGCGAGGCGTGATGCCGCGGTGATTTCGTAGGGTGGGTTAGCCGAAGGCGTAACCCACCTCTTCCGTTTCCGCGGAGATGAACAGTGGTGGGTTACGCCGAGCGATTGCGCTTCGCGCGATCGCAGGGCTAACCCACCCTACGAGAGCTTTGCTTTTGGCTTCCCCGCACCATGATCAACGCGGCCGCCGCCACTTCCAGCACGACGCAGAGATAGAACGGCAGCGCGTATCCGCCGGACCAATCGCGCAAGGCGCCGACGACGCCCGGACCGAACGCATAAGTCACCTGGTTGATCGCGGTGTTGAGGCTGATCAGCACGCCGAACGCGGCGCTGTCGAATTCCTGCTGCACGATCAGCGACGGCAGGGTTATGAGATTGCCGACCGAGAAGCCGAACACGGCGCAGGCTGCGATCAGCACGTAGTCATCATGCAGGTTGATGACGACGCACAGCGCGGCGGCCTGGCTCAGGAACGAGATCGCAGAGGCGAGCCGCTGGTTGAGGCGGTCGATCACCAGCGAGAACAGCACGCGGCCGATCACGGCCATCGCGGTGAGCACCGCGACCGCGACGGCCGCGCGCTCGCGCCCGATCACGGGATCGAGGAATGAGATCAGATGGACGATGAAGCCGACCTGCGCGAACAGCACCAACGCG
This sequence comes from Bradyrhizobium campsiandrae, assembly GCF_014529705.1. Taxonomy (GTDB): domain Bacteria; phylum Pseudomonadota; class Alphaproteobacteria; order Rhizobiales; family Xanthobacteraceae; genus Bradyrhizobium; species Bradyrhizobium campsiandrae. The sequence goes on along the minus strand of NZ_JAANIH010000100.1, from coordinate 2,160 downwards.
AACGCAATGGTGACCGTGAGGAAGCCGATGTCGCGCAGCGCCCAGGCGCGGATTTGCGAGGAGGATTGCGGCTTCGCCTTCGCCGCGCGCTGCCAGCCATGGAGATCGGGCGGCCGGCCGACGACCAGCAGAATCACCGGTAGCAGCAGCACCAGCATGGCGGCCGCGGCGGCAACCATCGCGCTGGCGAAGCCGATATGGCTGATCATCATCACCAGCAGCGGCACGCCGACGATGCCGCCAAAGCTGGCGCCGTTCAGCGCGAGACTGATCGCCATGCCGCGCTTGTGGTCGAACCACAGGCTGATGGTGTTGGTGATCATGGCAAGGCTGGTGCCGGCCCAGCCGAAGGCGAGCACCGCGTCCGCCAGATAAAGCTGCCAGGGCTCGCGCACCGCGCCGATCGCAACGCCGGCTGCCGCCATCGCCAGCGTGCCCGATATCAGGCAGATGCGCGGACCATATTTTCGGACGGCTTCGCCGACGAAGACGACCAGCAGCGCGCCGAACAGATAGAAGAAGGTGGTGCCCGACGAAATCAGCGAGGCCGGCCAGCCCCGCGCGCGCTGCAGCTCGGCGACATAGACGCTCTGGCCGTAGAAGCCGAGCCCCCAGCCGAAGGTCGCGAGCAGGAAGCAGACGGCGACGATGCGCCACCCCTCGTAGCGGAGGGAGGATTCGTCGATTGGAACGGTGGTGCGGGGATTATCGAGCATTTGCGCTTCTCCTTGAGCCTCCCCGCGAGCGCTTCACGTAACGCCCGCCTGTTGATGACGAGCATCATGTAACAATCGGACGTCCGAAAATCACTTCGACCTCGATCGAACTATCAACGTTGCTGACAGCCTCCTGCCAGTTTGATGGCGCAGTCAGATCGCGTCCGGGAACTCGCCCATGGCCGCCTCGAGCCGCGCCTTGCGGCGGCGGGCCCAGGATGCCAGCGACAGCGCGACGAGGCCGAGCGCAACAGGCGGGAACACCACCATGTTCACCGCGGACCAGCCGTAGTTCGCCAGCAATTGCCCCGACGAGAACGAGCCGATCGCCATCATGCCGAACACCAGGAAATCGTTGAAGGCCTGCACCTTGTTGCGCTCCTGCGGCCGGTGTGTCTCCAAGACCAGGGCGGAAGCACCGATGAAGGAGAAATTCCAGCCGACACCGAGCAGCATCAGCGTCGCCCAGAAGTGCATCGCGGTGATGCCCGACAGCCCGATGGTGGCCGCGCCGGCTTCCAGCAGCAGGCCGGTGGCGACGATCCTGGGCGCGCCGAAGCGGGCGATCAGCGCACCGGTGAAGAAGCTCGGCCCGTACATGGCGACGATGTGCCATTGAATGCCGAAATTGGAATCGGACACGCTCAAGCCGCACATCTTCATGGCTAAGGGCGCCGAGGTCATCACCAGATTCATCATGGGATAGGCGATGACGCCACACAGGGCGGCGGCGATGAAGCGCGGCTGGGTCACGATCGTCAGCAGCGGCCGTCCGCCGTGCAGATCCGACGGCGCGGGCTTGGGCATATCGACGCCGGCGACGATGCCCATCGCGATCAGCGCCACGGCGGCCTGCACCAGGAAGCTGAAGGCGAACAGATAGGGCGACCAGACATCCATGGTCCATTGCACGAGCTGGGGCCCGAGCACGCCGGCGAACACGCCGCCCGCCATCACCCAGGACACGGCTTTCGGCCGATAGGCCGGGCTGGCGCCGTCGGCGGCGGCGAAGCGATAGGATTGCGCCACCGAGCCGTAGAGGCCGCCGAGGAAGGTCGCCAGACAAAACAGCGCGAACGAGCCGTGCAGGATCGCGAACGAGCCGAGCAGGCCCGTGAGCGTGCCGAGGCCGGTGCCGATGATGAAAGCGGCGCGGCGGCCGAAGCGGCGCGAGATCGCGCCTGTCGGCAGCGTGCCGGCGGCGAGGCCCAGCACATACATCGAGATCGGCACCGTCGCGAACGACATGTCGGGCGCGAGCGTGGCGCCGACGATCGAGCCGGTGGCGAAGATGACGGCCGAATTGGCGCCGGTCAGCGCCTGCGCGGCGGCAAGGCGCGCGACATTGCCGCGCACGCGGGCGTCATCGGCAATCTCATTGGCTGTCGTCACGTCCAGCATCGGCATTTCCGCCCGAAGGCCTTATTGATTCCCGGCACTATGG